>CAZEEG010000019.1:0-48690 GCA_964511065.1 uncultured Pirellulales bacterium
GGCGCAGCCGACAAGCACGGCAAGCTCAAGCCCAAGGACCAGGTGGTCGGCGTTGGCCAGGGTGAAGACGGCGAAATCGTCGATACCCAGGCGATGAAACTCAACGACGTGGTCCACATGATCCGCGGCAAGCGGGGTACCATCGTGCGGCTGAAGGTTATCTCCGAGGGCGAGTCCCAGCCGAAGATCTACACCATCACCCGCGACCGCATCGAACTGAAGGACAGCGAGGCCCGGGGCGAAGTGATCCAGGCCGAGCAGGGTCCGGGCGTCAAGCCGCTGAAGATCGGCGTGATCGACCTGCCCAGCTTTTACATGGACATGGCCGGTGCCCGCAACAACCAGCCCAACTTCAAGAGCACCACGCGCGACGTACGGCGGCTGCTGGACGATTTCCGCCAGCAGGGCGTGGATGCCGTGATGATTGACCTGCGCCGCAACGGCGGTGGCTCGCTCACCGAGGCCATTAACCTGACCGGGCTGTTCATCGACGAGGGCCCCGTCGTACAGGTGAAAGATGCCGACGGCAACGTGCAGCACTACGACGACATGGAAAGCGGCACCGCCTGGGATGGTCCGCTGGTGGTGCTGACCAGCAAGCTGTCGGCCAGTGCCAGCGAGATTTTCGCCGGGGCCATCCAGGATTACCAGCGCGGCTTGGTAATCGGCGACAAGACGACCCACGGCAAGGGCACGGTGCAAAGCCTGCTCGACTTGGCTCGGCAATTGTTCCGCCTGGACAACGCCCCCAAGCTGGGTGCGCTGAAGCTGACCATGCAGCAGTTCTACCGCCCCAGTGGCGACAGCACCCAGGAGCGCGGCGTGCTGGCCGACATCGAACTGCCCAGCGTAACCACGCACATGGATATCGGCGAAGCCGACCTGGATTACGCGCTCAAGTTCGATCGCGTGCCGGCCGTCGAGTTCAAGCAGTTGAACTATGTCACGCCGGCCCTGGTCGAGCAGCTCAAGCAGCGCTCAGCCCAGCGCGTGGCCAGCAACGAAGAATTCCAGAAGGTCATGCAGCGGATCGAACGGTACCGGCAACTCAAGAACCGCAAGAAGGTATCGCTCAACAAGGACGTCTTCATGCAAGAGCGAGAAGCCCTGCGGACAGCCGACGACGTGTTCGAAGAAGAACTCGACGATGAATCGACCAACAAGGATCACGTCATTAAACGTGACCATTATCTCCAAGAGTCGCTGGCTATCACCCGCGATTACATCAACCTCATGCAAACGATGGGGATCGGCCTGAGCAAGCGGTAACTCCAAACCGCGGCCGGATAATCCCACCTGGCATGGTTGGGCGAGGCGCACGGAACTCCGGGCGCCTCGCCCTTTGTTTTTTGAGCGACCCAAGGCAATCATCGGATGTTGAACGCCCAGGGCTGATTCCTGCGTTGCCCGCCGTACCAATCGGCGGGGGGGTCCCGCCGTGCATCGCCTGCAAAGCCGTGGCACGCATGAAAACACTAACCGTCGGGATACTGGCGGCAGTATTCATACAGCGCCATGGCTGTCGCCGTGGCAACGTTGTAGCTGTACGGCAAACCATAAACGGGTATCTCCGCCACGGCGTCCAGCAGTTCCAGAACTTCTGGCGTCAGGCCTTGCCGCTCGTTGCCCACCACCAGCACAGCCTTGCGCTCAAACGAGTATTCGTAAATCACCTGCGAATTGGTCGTCTGCTCCAATCCCACCAGACAGTAACCTTCGGCCTTGAGCCGCTTGAGCACCGGCGGCAGCGAACGGTGAACCTCCAACTCCACGGTGTCGGCGCCATCGCGGGCGACCTTCTGCAGCACCTTGGCCGCGCCGCAGCAGATCACCCTGCTCACACCGCAGCAACCACAGGTGCGGATGATGTGCGAAAGGTTCACGTTGCTCCGTAGCGGAGCGCAGGCCACGATCAGCTCGCGAGGACGATCCAGAGTGCGGGGCGGCTTGTGTCGCTGATGGATAAAGGGGGGCATAATTCCTCAAGACTGCCGGTAACGTACGATACATCACACGATCTTACCGCCAGCGGCTAGCCGCATCGCCTGCCCTGGCAATAGGGCGGGCATGCCGCCACGCGGCAATGCCAGTGGCAGAGGCGTATCGGCCGCCTCTATAATGCGCGGCGCAGGCACGGAGCCTGCGGCTTGGTCCGCCAACAGCTTGCGGGAAAGGGTCTGCTCCCATGGCCTGCGACGATGCGCATTCGGACGATAAGGTCTACCGTATCCTATCCATCGACGGCGGAGGCATCCGCGGCCTGATTGCCGCCCGCATTCTCGTCGCGCTGGAAGCCAAGCTCCAACAACACTCGGGGAACCCCGACGCCAGGCTGGCCGACTTCTTCGATCTCATCGCCGGCACCAGCACCGGCGGGATTCTTACCTGCGTGTATCTCTATCCCGAGGGCGATACCCAGCGTCCCCGCTATTCGGCCATTCAAGCGCAAGAATTGTACGTGCAGCACGGGGCCGAGATTTTCTCCGCGCCCATCCTGCATAGTGTGGCCTCGATGGGCGGACTGAACGACGAAAAGTATCCTGCCACCGGCCTGGAACGTGTGCTGGGCGACTACTTTCAGGACACGTTGTTGAGCCAACTGCTCAAGCCTTGCCTGATTACGGCCTACGATATCCGCCGCCGCAAGGCCACGTTCTTCACCCAGCACGATGCCCGCGAGGCTGAAGGCCGCGACTTCTACATCCGCGACGTATGCCGGGCGACCACCGCCGCCCCCACCTTCTTCGAGGTACCGTTGGTCAAATCGCTCTCGGGCGTGAGTTACCCGCTGATCGACGGCGGCGTATTTGCCAACAATCCCTCCCTCTGCGCATACGCTGAAGGCCGTACGCTGTTCGGGGCCCGCGCAGCGCAAATGGCGATTCTCTCCATCGGCACCGGCTCGGTACGGCGGCCTTACCCGTACGAAGAAGCCAAAGACTTCGGGATGATCAGTTGGATTCAGCCGCTGATCGACATCATGATGAGCGCAATGGCCGAGACGGCCGATTATGAAATCCGCCTGGCATTCGACGCCGTGGGCCGGCCCGAACATTACCTGCGGGTGAACGTCGAGATGGATCGCCTGCCGCCGGGCACCACGTCCGACATGGACAACGCGGCGCCCGAGAACATCAACGGGCTGTTGGAACTGGGGGCCGAAGCGGCCGAACGCCAGGACGAAGCGCTGGATCGTTTCGTGGCCTTGCTGATCGATGAATGGAAGAAAGACCAGCAGCGCCAGAAATCGTCACAGCCCGGCGGGGCGCCACTCATTTAACGCCTTTTGTCCCACTCCCGTCCTCCCTTCTCACGGGGCCGCAGTCCAATCGGAACGCGGAAGCATGGCCCCGGCGTTTACCTCCACGACAGGAAGCCTGCCGGGCTTCAACAAGCTCCCGGGCGGCGCTTGATTGCCGGCCCCCCGCAGGTTGCGGCGCATCGACATTGCGGCTTAGTCGGCCTGGAAGGCCTGCCTCCCTTGACCGGCCGCTGGGATATCCGGCGGCCGAACTCCCGGGGCAAGTTTCACGCAACCTTCTCCATTTCTTAACAAAGCCGCGGTCAACTTCAGGGAAAAGTTTGGATCGCACGATGACCCCGTAGGGAGTCTCCTGATGTTGTTCCTGGCACGCTGGATGGTCGCCATTTTGGCGGCCGCAGGATCTCTGGGAAACACCGCCTTGGCACAAGGTCTGGGTTTGGATCCCAATTTGCCGTCGTATCGGCCGGTGCGGGGTGTGTCGGGCAGCATCAAGAGTGTCGGCTCCGACACCATGAACAACCTGATGACCCTCTGGGCCCAGGGCTTCCAGAAGTTCTACCCGGCCGTGAGGGTTGAGATTGAAGGCAAGGGTTCGTCCACGGCACCTCCGGCACTCATTTCCGGCGCCGCCACCTTTGGGCCAATGAGCCGCGACATGAAGGCCCAGGAGATCGACGACTTCGAGGCCAAGTTCGGTTACAAGCCCACGGCGTTGCCCACCGGGATCGACATGCTGGCCGTGTTTGCCAACAAGGACAATCCCATCGAGTCGCTCACGTTGCCGCAGGTAGACGCCATTTTCAGCAAGAACCGTAACCTGGGCCACCCGCACGACATCACCACCTGGAGTCAATTGGGCCTCAAAGGCCCGTTTGCCAAGGCACCCATCAGCCTGTACGGCCGCAACTCCGCATCGGGCACGTACGGCTTCTTCAAAGAGAACGCGCTGGGTAAGGGTGACTACAAAGACACCGTGAAGGAGCAGCCCGGCAGTTCGGCCGTTGTGCAAGGCGTGGCACGCGACAAGTTCGCCTTGGGCTACAGCGGGATCGGTTACGCTACGGCCGACGTCAAGACAGTACCGCTGGCCGTTAACGACAACAGCCAACCCGTGGCCGCCACCGCCGATCAGGCATACACGGGCAACTACCCACTCTCTCGCTTCCTGCTGGTGTATGTGAACCACAAGCCGGGCAGCCAGTTGGATCCGCTGCGGCGGGAGTTCATCCGGTACATCTTCAGCAAGGACGGGCAAGAAGTCGTCATCAAGGACGGTTACTTCCCCGTTACCGCCGAGATCGCAAAGCAAGTGCTGGACGAGTTAGGCATCCAATAGGCGGCCGTCCCTGGAGGCGGGGCGGACGCTGGATGTTCCGCCGCTTGAATCCGCCTTTGGTTCATCCGTACCGCAGGTGCCAGCGGCGCCGTTTTTCCACCATGTGCCGGTGGCCTCGGATACCAGGCGCGGGCTGCCGCCAGCGGGGGGCAGTCGCGCAGCGGTTACACCATCCCTCCCAGAAATTATGCCGGGCGAGAATCCAACCCCATCTCCGCAAACATTCACCGGTTTGCAGCGAAAACGTAAAACCCGGTGGACGGTCCGCCTGGCCGACCGCGCCTCGACGGGTCTGATCACCGCGGGCGGAATCGGCACCATGGTCGCCATCGGGATGGTGTGCGTGTTTCTGGTGTGGGAAGCCTTGCCGCTGTTCCAATCGGCCAAGGTCGCGCCTTCGGCCTTGGATCAGCCGCAGTGGTCCAAGGCAGCACCCCCGCTGCACATCGGGCTCGATGAATACCGGTCGATGGGTTACGCCCTGCAGGCCGACGGCACCGTCCAACTGTTCCGCGGTGATACGCTGGCCTCGCTGGGCACGCAACCCGTCACATCCGGCAACATCACCGCGTTTGCATTTTCGGAGACGGGTCGCCGCGCCGTGGCCGCCTTCGATACCGGTCATGTGCGCATGCTGCGGTTGGGCTTCGAAACCTCGTATCCCACGATAGACGATTTCGCCGAGCAGCCCGGGATTGCCGAACAGCTTTCGCAACTTCTGCCGGGCCAGGTGCTGTCGGTCGGCAGTTCCATGATCGAGCGCACTCCGCAGCGGCAATTTCGCCAGCAGCGGTTTGTCGCCTCGGTGGAAGCCGAATTCAAGCCGGCGTCCACGGCCATCGTGGCTATCGACTATGCCGAAGGGCCGCAGCGGATCGTCACCTACACGGCCGACGGCAAGGCTCAAATCCATGTGCTGACTTCCAAGCAGAACTTCCTGACCCGAAAGACGCAAATCTCGCTGGGAAGCACGTACGCGTTGCCGCTTCGACCGCGGTCGAGCCACGCCTCGCATGTTCTGATCTCGGCCCGGGGCGACCAGGCCTACCTGGCATGGGAGGATGGACTGGTTCAACGGTTCGACTGCCGCAATCCGCAAGCGATCGTGCTTGCCGAAGACTTCGACCTTGTGCCGGGCGATGCCCGCCTCACCTCGCTGGCCTTTCTGCTGGGCCGGATCACGCTGGTTGCCGGCGATAGCACCGGCACCACCCGCTGCGCATTTCTGATTCGGCCAGACGCGGCCAACAACCTTGGCACTGCTCAATTAACCACGCCAAACGCTGCCGCAGCCACGGATGTGCCGGTCCCCAGCGGCGTTACACGTGGCACGGCAACTCCCGATGGCTTGCAGATGGTGGTTGCCCATCAATTGCCAGGGCCCGCCGCCGCAGTCACCGCCCTGGGTATCTCTGCCCGCAATCGCAACGTGGCTATCGGATACGCGGATGGCAGTCTGCGCGTGTACTACGTTACCAATGAGCACCTGCTGGCCGAAACCCAGGTCGACGCCGGCCAAGCAGTAACCTCGGTGGTGTTCGCCCCCAAGGAAGACGGTCTGCTGGCGCTCACACCTGGTGCGTGGTGGACCGCCGGGTTTGACGCCGGGCATCCCGAGGTGACGCCTTCGCTCTCGTCGCTCTTTCTGCCGGTTTGGTACGAGAACTACCAACAGAAAGCACACGTATGGCAATCGGGCGGAGGCTCCAGCGATCTGGAAGCCAAGCTGGGGCTTTCGCCACTGGTTTTTGGTACGCTCAAGGCCACGTTTTACTCCATGCTGTTTGGTGCACCGCTGGCGCTGTTGGCCGCCGTGTATACCAGCGAGTTCATGCACCGCCGGGTGCGGGCGCGCATCAAGCCGGTGATCGAAGTCATGGCCAGCCTGCCCAGCGTGGTGTTGGGCTTCATGGCGGCCATGGTGTTTGCACCGTTTGTTTCGCAGCTTGTGCCCGGGATTCTTTCCACGTTTGCCACCGTTCCGCTGGCGCTGCTGATCGGTGCTTCCCTGTGGCAACTGTTGCCATCGCAAGCGCAATGGAAGTGGGAACGCTGGCGGATGGCGTTGATGTTCCTGGCCGTGGTGCTGGGTGTGGCCGCCGGGCTGCTCGCCAGTCCGGTGGTGGAGAATTGGCTGTTTGCGGGCAATATCAAACGCTGGCTGCTGGGCGACGTGGGCTCCCCGCTGGGCGGATGGATGATCTTGATGCTGCCACTTTCGGCCGCGGCCTGGGCGTTTGGCTCAGCCCGATTTCTGACCCCATGGCTCCGCGGCGCCAGCAAGCATTGGACCCGCCAACGGTTCGCCAGTGCGAATCTATTGAAACTCACCGCCCTGGTTGGGGCGGCCGCAGCCACGGCCTGGCTGCTCTCGGCCGCGCTGTCGCTGATTGCCGATCCGCGCGGAAGCTACCTCGGCCAGTACGACGACCGCAACGCACTGATTGTGGGCTTCGCGATGGGCTTTGCCATCATTCCGATCATCTACACCATTGCCGAGGATGCCCTGTCGACGGTACCCGACCATCTGCGTTCCGCTTCGCTGGGTGCGGGAGCTACGCGGTGGCAAACCACCACCCGTATCATCATCCCCACGGCGATGAGCGGCCTGTTCTCGGCGGTGATGATCGGGCTGGGCCGGGCAGTGGGCGAAACCATGATCATGTTCATGGCCGCCGGCAACATCCCCATCATCGACCTGAACCTGTTCAATGGTGCCCGCACGCTCTCGGCCAATATCGCCACGGAACTGCCGGAGGCCGTGCAGGGCAGTACGATCTATCGCACGCTGTTTCTGTCGGCATTGACGCTGTTCGCCATGACGTTTGCGATCAATACGCTGGCCGAAGCCGTACGGTTGCGCTTTCGCCGCCGGGCCTATCAACTATGACCGCTGCTCAGCTACCGCCGCCGTCCAAACCGCCGGCTTCTTCCCGCACCGGGCAGCCCCCGCCGCGCCGCCGCATGGCCAGCCCTGCCGTTTCCGTCATTGCGCAAGGCGAATCGATGGCGTGGCTGATGGGCGGGGCCCTTGCGATCTGCCTGCTGATGGTGGTGGGCTTGCTGGCCCTAGTCATCTATTTCGGTTCCGGCACATTCTGGCCGCTGCACCTGGCGCAGTTCACCGTGGTTGAGGCCGAGGGCGGCCAACCCACGTCGTACTTGGGCGAAGTCGTGGAAGTCGCGCCCCTGCCCCCGTCGACCGATCCAGCCGCCATTCCGTCGCCCGCGGCCAGCACAATTGGAGTCAATGCACCGGGTGAGCCGTTAACGTACGCTGCGCCCCTGGGTTCCTTCGGTTGGCTGATGTGGATCGTTTCAGCGGTGGTTGTAGCGGCCATGGCCGTGCTGTGGTTGAAGATCGATCCGCGCTTCGGCGGGCGATTGCTGGCCGCGGTAGCCGCAGTGACGGCACTATGCCTGGCCTTTTGGAGCGGCGGCCAACTGGTCGATCCACCAGGCCCTGGAGAGGCGAAACGATACAAGGTCCGTACCGGCAATTTCCGCCTGACCCAAACCCACTTTACGTGGATCGCCGGCCCGCAGGTGCTCCAACAGTCGTACCCTCGCTGGGCCGTGGTGCTGGAACAGAAGGAATACGGCCGATTTTACGGCTTCCCGCACCGGTTTCTGATCGACGGCGACGTGGTTGCCGATCAGCCGCAGCAGGTCTGGTCCACATTTCAACAACATCACGGTGCCGCGCTACAGCGGCGGCAGCAGGCCAAGGAACTCACCGCGCACCAGATCGGGGCACTGCACGCCGTCCAAGAGGAAGCGCGCCTTGCAGCCCGGGAAGCCGAGCTGGACCGCGACGATGCCAGGGCGCAACTCGATATTGCCGAAGCGGCGGCAAGGTCGGCCGGTTCTGAAAACGGCTCAGCCTTTGAAGTTGCCGAGCTGCAAGCGGAAGTGAACCGCCTTCAAGGCGAACTCGCCCAAGCGGAAGCGGCGCTGGCATCGGCCCGGCAACACGAAGCGGCCATGGTGGAACAGGTGGCCGAAGAAACGGCCGAGTTGCTGCGTCGAGTCCAGCAACTTGCCGATGAAAACGCCCGATACCAACTGGAAATGGCAACCGCCGATGGGCAGTATGTCCGCATCCCCGTTGATAACATTGTCCGCGGTTATCCGGCCAACCAGCTTTCGCTGCTCGATAAGCTGGGCGTGTACTTTTCCCGCTGGGGCGAGTTCCTGGGCGATGAACCCCGGGAAGCCAACTCCGAAGGCGGCGTGCTGCCGGCCATTGTCGGAACCGTGGTCATGACCATGTTGATGGCCCTGGCCGTGGTTCCGCTGGGCGTGCTTGCCGCGCTGTACCTTCGCGAATATGCCAAGGGCGGGCTGATCGTCAGCCTGGTCCGTATCGCCATCAACAACCTGGCCGGCGTGCCGAGCATTGTATTTGGCGTGTTTGGGCTGGGCTTCTTCTGCTACCTGGTGGGCGGATACATCGATGGCGGCCCCAAGCATTTGAAGATCCAACCTTGGCCGAGGGCGACCTGGTGGCTGGCCGTGGCCGCCCTGGCCGTGACGGGTACCGGCGCATTCCTGGTAAGCATGCTGGCCGGCCAAGGACGCGGCCCAGGCCGGCGCATCCTGCGCTGGGTGACCGGCATCCTCTGTGTGGTGTGCCTGGTGCTGCTGTTCGCCCTGGTGTTCAAGACACCCTACTTCGACGGCATGTACCGGGCCAGCCTGCCCAACCCTACCTTCGGCAAAGGCGCCTTGATTTGGGCTTCGCTCACGCTGGCGCTACTCACATTGCCGGTGGTGATTGTCTCCACGGAGGAAGCGCTGGCTGCGGTGCCCAATTCGATGCGCGAAGGCTCCTACGCCTGCGGCGCCAGCAAGTGGCAAACCATCCGGCGGATCGTGCTGCCCCGTGCGATGCCGGGCGTGATGACCGGGATGATCCTGGCCATGGCGCGCGGCGCGGGCGAAGTCGCGCCGCTGATGCTGGTGGGGGCCGTCAAGCTGGCGGAGGAATTGCCCGTCAGCTATGCGCCGCCGTTCATTCACGGCAGCCAGAGTTTCATGCACCTGGGATTTCACATTTTCGACGTCGGATTTCACAGCCAGAACAGCGAGGCGGCCCGACCACTGGTTTTCACCACTACGCTGCTGCTGATCACGATGATCGCGCTGATGAACATCGCATCGATTTGGTTGCGAGCCAGGCTCCGCCGCAAATTTGTTTCCTCTGCCTTTTGAGTTGCGATGCCCCCGTTGCCTCCGATGGTTCAAGCCAAGCATTCCCCGATGGAAGCCGGCCCCATGATGCCAGAGCAATCCCCAGCCCCGGGCCGGGTTTCCAGTCCGCGCACCGCCGATTCCACTCCGGGCCACCCCAAGCGGGCACCCAGCCAAGGCGCCGCGCACACAGGCACCGCGCACACAGGCGCCGCGCACACAGGCACATCGGCCGCGGGATTGAACGCGGCGCGGCGGGTCAACCGGCTACAAGCCATCGCCCGGGGCGAAACCTTCGACCCGGCACTGCACCGGCAGGTGTTCGATGAGTCGGCCGTGCTGGAGATCGACAATTTCCGCCTGTGGTACGGTGAGAAAAAGGCCCTGCACGAGATCACCATGCCGGTTCCCGCCGGAAAGGTGACGGCCCTGATCGGTCCCTCGGGCTGCGGGAAGACAACGCTCCTGCGCTGCGTCAACCGGATGAACGACCTGATCGACACCGTGCGGATTGTTGGCGACATGCGCCTCAACGGCGATTCCATCTACGCCCCCGGTATAGACGTGATCGAGCTGCGCAAGCGGATGGGGATGGTTTTTCAGAAGCCCAACCCGTTCCCCATGAGCATCTTTGAAAATGTCGTCTATTCGCTGCGGATCGACGGCATCCGCGACCGCAACGTTCTCAAGGAAGTGTGCGAGCGCAGCCTGCGCGGGGCCGCATTGTGGGACGAAGTCAAAGACCGCTTGAACGAAAGTGCGCTGGCCCTTTCCGGAGGCCAACAGCAGCGGCTGTGCATCGCCCGGGCCATTGCCGCCGAGCCAGAAGTGCTGTTGTTGGACGAACCCTGCTCAGCTCTCGATCCGATCGCCACCGGCAAGATTGAGGACTTGATCCAGGAGCTTAAAGGTGAGTACTCCGTGTTGATCGTCACGCACAACATGCAACAAGCGTCGCGGATCAGCGATTACACGGCATTCATGTACCTGGGCCGGCTCATGGAATATGGCCCCACGGCCAAAATCTTCACCAACCCGATCCTGCCGGAAACCAACGACTACGTCACCGGCCGGTTTGGCTAAGGGCCTGCCAGACCCCGGCATCGCAATCATTGCGAAAGTGTCGCTGCAAACGTGTCACTGAAGAAGTGTCGCTCAGATACCCCCAACGCAGAGGCGCAATATCCCAGATGTGGCGCCACGGCGGAAGGTTTCCAGGGCGGGTGGGCGATCCGGCCGCCATCGGGGGCTCGCACCGCGGGCTCCAACGGAATCCACCATGACACAATTTCTGATTCGGCAACTGGACAAGCTCAAGTCGATGATCCTCAAGCTGGGAGGATACGTGGAGCGCTCGTTGCAGCAGGCCATCCAGGCGATTGAAACCCGCGATGTCGAACTGGCCCGCGCGGTCATTGCCCAGGACGAGCAGATCGACCTGCTGGAAGTGGACGTGGAGGAAGAATGCCTGCACACGCTGGCGTTGTATCAGCCGGTAGCTTCCGACATGCGTTTTGTGTTGGCGGTCATCAAGATCAATACCGACCTGGAGCGGATTGGCGACCGGGCCGCGCACCTGGCCGAACAGGCCATCTTCCTGGCGGCAGAACCGCAAACCAACATGGAGCTGTTTGATTTTGAAGGCAGTGCGCACCGCGTGTGGTCGATGGTGAAGACGAGCCTCGATGCCCTGGTGATGCGCGACGTGGCGCTGGCCCAGGCCGTCCGCGCGGCCGATGCTGAAGTGGACGCCGCCCACCGCAAGTTGTATCGCCAGGTCGAACAGGAAATCCGCAAGAATCCGGCCCAGGTGCGGCGCCTGATCGACCTGATGAATATCTCGCGGCAACTGGAGCGGATTGCCGATCATGCCGTGAACATCGCCGAAGACGTTATCTTCATGGTGACGGGCGAGATTCAACGGCACGAACACCCGCAGCCCGACGACGAGCCACCGGTGCCGTAGGCATACACCGAAGGCACGTCCGGCGATTGCCGGACGAAACACGCGCGGCATCAATGCCCACGGTTGAACCCGGCAGGTTTGCCGCCGCAAGAGGGAACCACATTCATAGGCCAGCGTACGACCGAACATAGCCCGTCGCGTTGCTTCATGCTTCAACCCTGTGCGGCCGGTGGAATCGGCCTACTTTGCTAGGTGACGATGGGCCGCCGGGCATCGAACAGCATCCAGCACAGCGAGGCCGCTACATAGATGCCGGCGAACAAAAACAACACGCTGTCCCAGCTTCCCATCGTTTCCACCAGCAGCGGCACGGCCAGCGGAAACACGGCTGCGCCCACGTTACCGCACATGTTCATAAAGCTGAACACCGTGGTCACGTGCCGCCCGCCCAAGTCGATGCTGATCGCATAGGCACAGGGACCAGCAAACGCCGCAGAGAACGAGCCTGCACTGATCAACACCACCGCCAGAAGCGGGTTTTCGACCAGGTATGCCGGCAGGATCAGCAGCGCGCACAGCATCAGGCTACCCGCGCCCACGCCTTGCCGCGCCATGCGCAGGCTACCGGTGACGTGATACACCCAATCGGTCAGGCCGCCGCCCAGCAGGCTACCGATCGCCACGGCAATAACCGGCATCGCGGTCAGCAGGCCGGAGCCCGGGATCGACACGCCACGCGACTCCTGCAGGTACGTGGCGAACCAACTGGCAAAGAAGATATAGCCTGCCGCGCGGAAGAACTGCTGTCCTCCGATCAACCACATGGCGGGGCTGGAGAGGATGGTCTTCCAGGGGGTGGGCGGTAACTTGCCGTCACCCGTGGATGGTGGTTGCCCGGCCCGGATCAGCGCCAGTTCGGCCTGGTTCACGCCGCGGTGCTGTTCCGGCCGATCGCGGAACCAGAACCAGAAACCGGCGGCCCAAAGAATGCCAGGCAGTGCATACAGTACGAACAGCAGTCGCCAGCCCAGGTACACGATCAGGTAGCCCGTGAGCAGGGCGCCGATGAACCCGCCCACGGACATGAACCCGCCCAGGGCCCCGCTGGCGACGCCGCGCCGCGTGCTGGGGAACCAATGGGCAATGGACTGGGTGGCGCACGGAAACACGGCGGCTTGAACTCCACCCATTCCCAGCCGGGCGGCAATCAGCCCCACGGCGCCTTGCGCCGCGGCCATCGCCGCGGTGAAAATCGACCAGATGGTGGTGAACACCGTCAGTCCAAGCCGCGACCCCATCAGGCCACTGAGCCAGCCAGTTGGAAGCTGGAACACCGCATAGGTGATGAAAAACGCGCTCATCATCAGCCCGCTTTCAACCTTGCTCAAGTTCAGGTCGGCACGGATGCTGCTCTCGGCCACGCTGATCGAATTGCGCTGCACATAGGCGATGGTGGCCGAAAGGCAAAGCCATGCGAGCACCTGATAGCGGACCCAAGTTGGGCGGCCTTCCACGCCTGCACCTGGTACAGGTTTGCTCGGCCCATCGCTCGATTGCGGTGGCGCGTCTGGATGGACCTCGGCTTGAGCCACTGGCGCCTGTTCCTGGCTCGGCTGCAATCTGGAATCATTCATGACAACAGGGACGCCCTTGCAATGTTCTGGCCCGATCCAATGGCCAACCAGACGGCCGCGCTGCTTATCGTTCACAGGCGCCCGGTAATCCCATTCCACGTTTGATAGAAAAGCACAAACCAGCAGCGAGGCTGCGCCGCCGGGCCCCCCGCGTGTTCTGGCCGCGCTACTCGTTCTGCGGCGCCTGAAGCACCGGGTCGTCGACTTGTTGCTGCCAATCGCGGAGGCGGCGGCGCAGCGCTGCCAACCGCTGGGCATGCTCGGCCGAGGAAGCAAGATTGGTCCGCTCGGCCGGGTCTTCGGCCAAGTCGAACAATTGGGTCTGGCCAACGGCCGGATACTCGATCAGCTTGTAGCGGTCGTTGCGAATCATCCGCTGGAAGTTGCGGTAATACCCGAATACTTCGCGGTGATGCTCGTCGGGCGATTTGCCTTGCAGCACACCTGCAAAGCTCTTTCCTGTCACGCTCTCGGGCACGCGCAAACCGGCCAGTTCGCAACACGTGGGAAAGATTTCACGGTGATACACCAGCGCTTTGCGCCGCTGGCCGCGGGGGATACCCGGTCCGCGCCAGACCATGGGCACGTTGATGGTATGCTCGTACATGTTCTGCTTGCCGCGCAAGCCGTGGCTGCCGACGGCCAGTCCATGGTCGCTGGTGAAGACGACCACGGTATTGCGGTCCTGTCCTGTTGCTTCTAACGCCTTGAGGATGCGGCCGATCTGTTCATCCATGTACGAGATCACGGCATAATAGGCGGCCAGTTCCCCCCGTACTTCCTCGGGAGTGCGCGGCCAGCGGAACAGTTCCTCATCGCGGCCGCGAAGATTGCCGTGGTCAAACGGATGCTCAGGCAAGAAGTTTGCGGGCAGCGGCAGCTTGTCGGCCGCATATCGCTTCTCGTAGCCCGGCGGCAGCAACAGCGGATCGTGTGGAGAGGTGAAGTTGACGTGCAGAAAGAACGGCCGCTGCGGCTTGCGTTCAATCAGTTCGATGGCCGCATCGGCGAACCGGGCCGAAATGTCGGGAGTGAGGCCCACGCCAAGCTCGGGAAACCGCTGGCCGTCGTCGTCTTGAAACACCCAGCCACGGTAGCCGGTGACGGGGCGGCCAGCCCAATCGCGGGCATCCTTTGGCATCCACTGGCCTCCACCGCCGCGGTACAAGCCGCGCGATGCTTCATAGCCGCGCTGCGTGGGGCGGCCATCGTTGTGCCACTTGCCGACGTACCACGTGTGGTAGCCGGCCTGGCGAAAGCTACCGGCAAATGTCGCCAGGTTGGCATCGATGGGCTGGCCAAAATCGAGGACACCCGCGGTGAAGCCATCGCAACCGGTGAGCAGTTCCGCCCTGGCGGGCGTGCAGATGGGATTGGCACACACGGCCCGCGTGAATGCCACGCCTTCGCGAACCAACCGATCGAGATGGGGCGTGTGAATGTGCTGGTTTCCCAGCGCGGCAATGGTGTCGGGCCGCTGATCGTCGCTGACCAGAAGCAGAATGTTGGGTTGCTCCGCCCCGCCGGCACGAGCGGTAGGCAAGACAGACCATCCGGCAGCGACCACGGCCAGCCAAGCCACGCGGCGCCAGAAAGCGGCATTGCGATGCATCGTCGGTAACTCCTTGCGTCAGGACGTTCGATGCTTCCATCATTCCGCCACCGCGCGGCCGCCGGGAAATGTCTGCCGTGCGCGCGGCCGCCTACGAGGTGAAGAACACGCCCTCGGCCGTCTTGCGCAGCAGCCATTCACGGTCGCCGGGCGACAGCTTCAAGTGGTCACGGATCAGCGCGATCGACGCCTCATAGGTATGCTCATCCTGCACCTGGTAAGGGCAATCGGTCGCCCACATCAGCCGCTCGGGCCCGTAGGCGTCGAGCAGTTGGCGGATCATTGGCAACAAGTCGGTGTATGGCGGTTTCTTCTTGCCCAGCGCGTAAAACGCCGAGACTTTGACCTTCACCTGGGGATGCCTGGCAAGATCGCACAGTTGCTTGAGGTCGGCCGCTTCGATGGTGCCGGTAACGCCGATCCGCGCAAAGTGGTCGATCACCACCGGGGTCCTGGGGAAGCGGCGGCACATGCGATCCACGGCGGGCAGCGAGTCGGGATTAATCAGGTGGCACATGGCCAGGCCCTCGTCGGCACCGCACTTCCACATCTCGGCCATGCCTTCGCCGTCCAGCCAGGTATCGACGGGCCGCTTGCCGGGCAGGATGCGGAACCCGCGAACGCCCTGTTCCTTGAGCTTGCGCATGGTTTGGGCCGGCTGGCGGTTTTCGTCGATCACGGCCACGCCACCAAAAACGCCGGGGAACCGCCGCATGGTGTCCAGCATGTAGCGGTTGTCGAAGCCGTAAAAGCTCATCTGGATCAGCACGATCCGCCCCACGCCCGCTGGCCGCGCGTGCTCAAGCAATTGCTCGGGTGTGAAACTGGGCGGTTGCATGTCGTCGCGGGTGTAACCTTCCGCCAGGGGATAGGTCTTGGTGTCGGGCGTCCAAACGTGAACGTGCGCATCGATGGCGGCATTGCGGTCCACCTTGCCGCCACCAGCGGCGGCCTCGGAAGGCTTATTGCCATCAGCCGCGCAAGCGGTGCTAAGGCCTGTGGCTACCGGCCCTAACGTGCCGCTTAGCACGGCGCCGGCGGCCCAGGCCGCGCCACGGCCCAGGAAGCTGCGGCGGCCAAGCGCCATCGCGAGGTCGCTGGAAGGGGGAACCACGTTCGGGGCATGTTCCGAATTTGCGTGCTGCTGGTCGCGGGGGCAGGCGTGGGGGTCGCTCATGGTTTCTAGCATCCGCATCTCGTAGATGTCGCAGGGATACGCACAGTGACGATCATCGTTCAGCCATCGGCGGCGGTCAACCAAACAGCCGAGAAAGCCACCGCCGGGGGCAAACGTCCTGGTAGTAGCCGTCGGTGCCATGGGCCACACCAGGCCCCGCGCGTTCCCATGGCAGAGCGGAAGGTATCGTGCCCCGTGGTGCCCCGCAGGCGGCGAACCCCGCATTGGGGGGCCGCAACGCGAATGGCCAGCGTGTTCTAGTGTTGCGACCCGCGGTTCGCCACGACATACTGCAACCACCTGCCGATGGCTCCCGCCAAGTTTGTAAAGACCTGCCTACCGATCAGGAGAGAGACGATGCCTCGTTCGACACGCCGCCAGTTCCTTAAGACGGTTGCCGTTGCGGGCGCCGCCACAACGCTGCCAGCCGTGCAATGGTCGCGCGTGCTGGGAGCCAACGAGCGATTGCGCGTTGCCAGCGTGGGCCCCGGCGGCAAAGGCTGGAGCGACCTGACCAGCGTGGCTGCCAGTCCCGCCGTGGAAGTGGTCGCGCTGTGCGATATCGACGAATCGAAGAATCACCTGGGTCGTGCCGCCGAACGGTATCCACAGGCCAGGCAGTACCACGACTGGCGAAAGATGCTCGACGAGGGCCGTAACATCGACGCTGTCATCGTTTCCACGCCCGACCACATGCATGCCCCCGTGGCACTGGCCGCCATGGCATTGGGCAAGCACGTCTTTTGCCAGAAGCCGCTCACGCACACCGTGTACGAAGCCCGGCAGATGAAGCTCTCGGCTGCCAAGCACGGCGTCGTCACGCAGATGGGCAACCAGATCCAATCGCACGAGGCATACCGTACCGCGGTGGCCATCGTCCACGGCGGCCTGATTGGCAAGGTCAAAGCGGTCCACAGTTGGCAAGGCGGCACGCCCCAATGGCCAAGGGCACTCGACCGGCCCGCCGGTTCGGACCCCGTGCCCGAACACGTCCACTGGGACCTGTGGCTGGGTGTCGCACCCCAGCGGCCCTACAAGAAGGAGATGTACCACCCGTTCAACTGGCGTGGGTGGCAGGATTTTGGCACCGGGCAGTTGGGCGACTTCGGCTGCCACATTCTCGATCCCGTATTCAAGTGCCTGGAACTGACCGCCCCCACGTCGCTGGTGGCCGAGGCCCCGCCCCACAACGGCGAATCGTGGACGAAGTGGGCCACGGTTCGCTACCAGTTCCCCGGTACCAGCCGCACCTACGGTAAGACGCTGCCGGTAACGTGGTACGACGGCGAAGGCATCCGGCCGCCGCGCGAAGTCCTGGCCAACGTACCCGAAGGCTATTCGCTGCCTGCGGCCGGTTCGGCCCTGATCGGCGAGAAGGGTACGCTCATCATTCCGCACGTGGCACTGCCCAGGCTGTTCCCCGAGGATCAGTTTGCCGCGGTTGAGGTGCCGCGCATGGAAAGCGTGAACCATTACATCCAGTGGGCCGACGCCTGCCGCGGCGAGGGTCAGACGACCTCGGCCTTCGATTACTCCGGGCCGTTGACCGAAACCGTGATGCTGGGCACCATCGCCCTTCGCCTGCCCGGCGAAAAGCTGCAATGGAATGCCGAAGCGCTGCGGCTCAACGTGTCGGCTGCGCAGCAGCTTCTCAGCAAGCCCTATCGCAAAGGCTGGGAACCCGCCTGGATCTAACGCGCAAGGAGAACCGCGCGCCGCTGGGAATAGCTTCCAAGCCGAAGGTATGCAGCGCGGAAGGTCTGGCGTTTTACCACAGCAGCCGCCACCGTTCAGCGAACCGGCATAAAACACAGCGGACATGTGTCTGCCCGGGCGCCCACAAAAGGCTGGAAGCCGGCCCTGGCTACCTGAGGCACGGCAACGCCAACCTCACCGTGTCAACCTACCGCAGCCGCGACAGCCTACAGCGTCAAAACGCCGCTCTACCATTCAGGAGTGGCCATTAGGGAGCATGATGGCCTGTACGCCAGTGGCCTGCCGCCGGTGAGTGGATGGAGTTGTGATTTTTCCACGTTTCCGCGCACGAAGTCATTCTCTCATAAAGCAGTGTCCGGCAAGGCCGACACTTCCCGCGCCATGAACAAAACAACCCCGCCAGGTTCGGCCCGAGATGGCAAACCTGGCGGGGTTCTTTATGATCCCATGGCCAGCCGAGCAAGGAGGCTGGCCTGGTCGCGACCTGGCTGCGACTAGTTGCGCAGCTTGGCGAGTGCATCCAACAGCTTCTTGGCCTCCTCAATACCGCCTACCTTGTCGGCCAGCTCTTTGACAGCAATCAGATGCTGCAGCTCGTTGGAGCGGCCGTTGGAACGGGCGGAGGTGGTTGCCTTGTCCGTCTTGCGGGGACGGCCGCGGCGTTTGGGGGCGCCTTGCTTCTTGCTGGCCTGATACTTGATGGTGCTCACGGCCTGGGGGGAGACTTCGATTCCCCGCTCAGCCATCGCCGCGGAAATCTCGGCTGGCTTGGCGTCGGGATACTCGGCGATATAGTCGCGAACTGCCTGTGACTTGTTGATTTTGGACTTCTTGGCCATGGTTGTGCCTTGTACTAGAGAAACATCTTACCAAGTTTGACGCGGCCAGCGGCGGGGATACATTCGCTGCCAGCCTTCCAACGCAGTGTGTGCTGCGAGAACCGCCTCATCTTTGCCGTTCTGCAGATTCGCAGTTTCCACCCCTCCCGCTCACGGCAAACAGGCCTATACTCTCGCTCACGCTGCCCCTTGGTTCTGCCCGCCCCGCTTTCCCTCCGATCGATGGATACCAGGCTCGGTTTCCTCGGTTGATGGTCTGGGTCGCTTAATCGCCAGGATGGATTCCCCGGTTGCCAGGGTGCCGTCTGATTGGCTCCCGGCCTGGAGGGACCATACCCATACCGCGGTCGTTCACAGCATGTTGGAGGAGGACAGATGCCATCGGGGGGCGAAGCGCCGATCATCTGGCGCTAATACACTGGGTCACCTTCCCGGGAACTGTTTCCTCCATATCCTCCCTGTGGCCAGTGCAGCGGGATCAGTCCCTCCAAACGGCATTGCCGACGTTTTGTGTGGCGACCGCCTGGGCACCGGCCAAAACCGACCATGTCCGCACCAACAATGCCAGCATGTTTATGTCGGCCAATGACAGTATGCACTTCAAGGATTCGGCCACGCCCCAGGTTGCACCGTCGCCGGTCAGGTCCTGAGGAGGTGACGACCTGACGGTTCAGCGACGCTCCATCGCTCCCTGGGTTGGACAGCATCGGGAGCCTCGTAAAGACTCCTCGGACCTGCCGCACCTGGGGATGTGAGCAATCAGGCCAACATCGATGAACACCCGCAGCCGCTGGTAACCGTCACCGTACCGGCGAGATGGTCTGTACTGGCCGCCCCACCGTTCGCTTGGCTACCTCCTTCCGCCCGTCAGTCCCTGGATGTCCACAAAACGCCACCAAATAGGGAAGAGTGCCATTGATTTCCGCGATTCCTGCCATCAATAGCCGGTTTGACTGTCGCCTGGGTCGTTGCATCACCTTGATGCTGACGCTTGGACCGGTGCTTCAAATAGGCCGGTCAATGTTACCTGCGCAACAATCAATACCATGAATTGCTAGAGCCTAACCTAATTTTACCATCTGTCTAGCGGATTCTAGGCAATTCCCCACACCAATTCGGCTATGCGACAACCCCCGTGGGGGAGCAACTGCAATATTCGCGCCACAGGCCGGACATATGGCACACCGCCTTAGTAGATTCAAGATGGAGTCAACGCGCCGCAGCTACTGCCCCGACGCGCTTATTGAATAAGGCACAAACAGCGAGTGCCCGGGGGCATTGCTTAACGATTTTCCCTAAAGCCGGCGGTTCTGCTGGAGAGCGAAAGACGTATACCGCCAGCCCGCTCGCACACCGTACATTCTTGGTCCGGGCGGCTAAGTACATGGCCATGGACCAGGGGACACCTGGCATCCATGGAACTCTTATTGATTGTTGCGCCCCCAATGTCCGGTTGCCGAACCATCGGCGCCGAGAATATTCCGTTTTCCAGCACCATCCGCGGCGTCTAAGCGGACCAGCGTGAAATGAAGCGGACATTCGCTGCGCGGGCACCAATAATGCCCATTGGAGTCGGCCTATGAAGAATTTCCCCATTGGCAAGATTCGTGCATCAGACGGCAGACGGCCAAGACCCCGGGCCGTGTCCAGGGATCTCATCGCTTGAATCACCTCGCCGGGCAACGGCCTTCACCTTCTGGAATTGCGTGATACGACCACCCTCTATGAATACCCAGGTACGATGGAAGCCCCGGTTCGACGGTTACAAGGTGCGACGGCCAGCCAAAGCAACGGCTTGAGAAACCGCATTCACCACATGCTATTGCGCGCTCGTGATCCATCAGCCGATCTCCCGGAAAGCAACGGCTTGAGAAACCGCATTCACCACATGCCGGGCCTACAACGGCAACTGCGGACATTACTTTCTGTTGACCACGCTGCCCGCATCTGCCGACCGTATAGGGTGAGATTGGGGGGGCCGAGACCCTGTGACCCCCGCCACACTGTGCCCCCCCGGGTATGCAGTGATTTCCAGCTACGCAGTGAGTCCCATGCACTGTGATTGCGGAGGTGGCGATTCGCCGCACCCGCCTGCGACTCTATGGGCAGTAGTGGGGATGATTGATGAGGCGGCTTCTTGCCTCACGTTGCAAAACGTGGCTGATGCGCAGGCGGCTGGCGTAACTCGCGGGGCGTCAATCGCCCAGCGGCATGAATCGGGACCTGCAGCGGTTTCACAGGCACAACTCGCCCCGTGCTCTTACGGCACAGGCGACTGGCGGATATGCCGAGCGAGCGGCTTGTGATCCCGCAGGCTCCCCACGGATGGAGCCTGCGGCAACAAGCGTTTGGGTGCAACAAGCCCGGCAGGCCATACAATCGCCACCATCTACGGCCATGATCCCATGAGCGCGATCGGGTGCAACCAGTCGCAAAGGCTAAGCAGCGCCGTAGGGGGGCGGTTTGTGTGCGTTATGGTCCATAGCGCGATGGGCGCTCGGTTTTGTCGCTTGTCAGCGGCGTTCGATTCACTCTTGAAACGTCCGGATGCATCTCTGACAATAGGGTGCCCACCCTCGGCACTGCCCATTCATCCCTCCTGCCGCGCCTTGGGGCCGCCGGCGCAGTCCACCGGACGAGCAGCCATGAAGCGATTCCATCTGCTGTTTCTGTTTTTCCTGATGCCCTGGGGCATCGCTGCCGCTGGCGAAACGGCGACAACTTCGGAAGATTCCGCTGCGGAGCCCCCCCTGTTTGAACGGCACGTGCGGCCAATCCTCAAGGCCCATTGTTTCCACTGCCACGGAGAATTAGGCGAAACCGAAGGTAATCTCGACGTGCGCTTGCGGCGGTTCCTGATCGCGGGCGGCGACTCCGGCCCGGCGATCGAGCCCGGCAAGCCCGACGAAAGCCTGCTCATCCAGCGGATTCGCTCCCAAGAGATGCCGCCGGGCGACATCAAAGTTTCTGCCGGCGAACTGGCCACCCTCGAGCGGTGGATTGCCGCTGGAGCCAAGACGGCCCGCCCCGAACCCGAGAACGTGGTCGGCCCGCTGATTACGGAAGAGGAGCGGAGTTTTTGGGCATTTCAGCCGATCCAGCGGCCGCTGGTTCCCGAGGTCGCCAATCGCGACCTGGTTCGCACGCCGATCGATGCCTTCGTATTGCAGAAGCTGGAAGCCCGGGGCTTTTCGTTCTCTCCACTGGCCGACAAGCGCACGCTGATCCGCCGGGCCACGTTCGATTTGTGGGGGCTGCCTCCTTCGCCCGAGGAAGTGGAGTCCTTTCTCGCAGACGATGCGCCGGATGCCTACGAGAGGCTGATCGACCGGTTGCTGGCTTCTCCCAAGTACGGGGAACGCTGGGGGCGGCACTGGCTCGATGTAGCCGGCTACGCCGATTCAGAGGGTTACACCGAAACCGATCCGGTTCGCGCCTGGGCCTACAAGTATCGCGACTACGTCATTCAATCGATCAATCACGACAAGCCTTGGGACCAGTTCATTGCCGAACAGTTGGCGGGCGATGAGCTGGTCAAGCCGCCTTACAGCCGCGAACTCACCGCCGACGAGGTCGAGAAACTGGTGGCGACCGGCTTTCTGCGATTGGCTCCCGACGGCACCGGCGTGGGCGGCGTCGACCAGGTGGTGGCGCGCAACGACGTGGTGGCGAACACCCTTCAGATTGTGTCGACGTCGCTGCTGGGGATGACCGTGGCTTGTGCCCAGTGCCACGATCACCGCTACGATCCCATTCCCCAGACCGACTACTATCAACTGCGTTCAATCTTCGAACCGGCCTTCAATCCGGCCAAGTGGCGCAATCCCAACGCGCGGCTGGTTGCCCTGGTGAACGAAGAAGACCGTCGCCGGTCGGAGGAGATTGAAGCCGAGGCCAAGAAGATCGACGAGGCGCGGCTCAAGCGGCAGGGCGAAATCGTGATCGAGTTGTTCGAGCGCGAACTGGCGGAACTGCCCGAGGATCTGCAACCCGCTGCCCGGGAAGCCTATGAAACGCCGGCCAACAAGCGCACCCAGGAGCAAGTCGAACTGTTGAAGCAGTATCCGCGGATCAACATCCGCGCAGGGCAGATCAGCCTGTACGATCGCGAGGCCGCCGCGGAACTTCAGAAACTGGCCGATCAGGCCGCCGCGCTGCGCGGTCAAAAGCCCAAGCAAGAGTATGTGAGGGCGTTGACGGAGATTCCCGGCGATGCGCCCGATGCTTTCTTGCACTACCGGGGCGATCCGGCGCAGCCGCGCGAAGCCCTGAAGCCGGCCGACCTGCTGGTGCTTTATCAGGATGAAGCGCAGCGGCAGATTCCCGCCGATGATCCCCAACTGCCCACCAGTGGCCGGCGGTTGGCCTATGCCCGCAAGCTGACCGACGGCACGCATCCGCTGACAGCCCGCGTGCTCGTCAACCGCTTCTGGCTGCACCATTTTGGCCGCGGTATTGTGAATACGCCGGGCGACTTCGGCGCCTTGGGGGAGCGTCCCACGCATCCCGAGCTGCTCGATTGGTTAGCTAGTGAATTTATGGACGGCGGCTGGAACCTCAAGCCGTTTCACAAACTGCTGATGACATCGACCGTGTACCGGCAGCAGCTTCGCCGCGATGCGCAACAGGACGAGGTCGATCCCGACAACACCCTGTACGGAGGCGCTCGGCTACGGCGGTTGGAAGCCGAGGCGATTCGCGATGCGGTGCTGGCCATCAGCGGCAAGCTGAATCCCAAGCCCTTTGGCGAGCCGGTCCCGGTGATGGCCGACCTGGTCGGCCAGTACGTGATTGGCATTGAGAACCTCAATGCAGGCCGTCCTGGCGCGGTTATTGGTCTCAACGGTGACGAATTTCGACGGAGCGTGTACGTTCAGGCCCGCCGCAGCCGCCCGCTGGCTGTGCTGGATACGTTCGATCTGCCCCGCATGGAACCCAACTGCGAAGCCCGCTCGACCTCGACGGTGGCACCGCAATCGCTCATGCTGATGAACAACGATTTTGTCCTGGAGCAGGCCGAGCATTTCGCCCGGCGCGTGCACGGCGAGGTGGGCGAGGACGTTGAGGCCCAGGTTCGGCGCGCGTGGCAATTGGCTCTCGCCAGGGCCCCCCAACCGCAGGAACTGCGCGAAGCGGCCGAGTTCCTCGCCCAGCAGGCGGCCGATTTTGCCGCCAACGCCGATTTGCGCAAACCCAATACAAACGCCGATAAGAATGTCTACCAGCCGGGTTTGCTGGAACCCAAGCTGCAAGCCTTGGCCAGCCTGTGCCAGTTGCTGGTTAGTTCCAACGAATTTTTGTACGTGGAGTGACGGCGGCCAGCCCCGCCACGGCCATCGCCCCGCCGCTGCGATTGCGGCCACCCTCGGCAAAGGCCCAACAGAACCGGCCGTTGCCGGCAGTATCTGCCATCCACTCCCCCCCGCTGAGAACATCCCCACCGTCGCGCGGCAGTGCCGCCGCGACCGAACCTTGAGAACAACTCGATTGGAGCGCCGCCATGACGCATCTCAATCCGCTGGACCATCACGCGAACTGCTGCTTGCCGGGTCGCCCTTCCCGCCGGCATTTTCTGGCCCAGGGCGCGATGGGCATCGGTGGGTTGGCCCTGGCCTGGCTGCTCAAGCAGGAGAACCTGCTGGCTGCGCCGGAGCGTCCGGAGTTGGAGCCCGTCACGTTCGACACCACGCCCAAGCCGCCGCACCATGAGCCGCAGGCGAAGGCCATGATCTCGCTGTGGATGCAGGGCGGGCCAAGCCACTTGGACATGTTCGATCCCAAGCCGTTGCTCCACAAGTGGGACGGCAAGGCGTTCCCCGGCGAGATCAAGTACGACAACGCCGCCCAGGCCAGCAGCAAGGTCATGGCCAGCCCTTGGAAGTTCACCAGGCACGGCCAGTGCGGCATGGAGTTGTCTGAACTGGTGCCGCACTTGGGCGAAGTGGCCGACGAAATCACCCTGATTCGCTCCATGCATACCGGCGTGAACAACCATGGCCAGTCGATCAACGCCATGAATACCGGCCGGATTCAAGCCGGCCGGCCGGTGCTGGGTAGCTGGATTACCTATGGGCTAGGCTCCGAGTCGCAGGACCTGCCGGCCTATATGGCGCTGGTCGATCCGGGGCAACTCCCCGTGTTGGGTGTGGCGAACTGGGCCAACGGTTTCTTGCCGGCGATTTACCAGGGAACGGTGGTCCGGCCCAAGGAGCCGCGCATTTTGAATCTGGAACCGCCAGCGTTCTTGAGCGGCAAACCGCAACAGCGGGCGCTCGACTTCCTCCAGCGGATGAACCAGCGGCACGTCGAGGAACACCCCGGTTACTTGGACTTGCAGGCTCGCATCGCGAGCTACGAGTTGGCCGCCCGGATGCAAACGGCAGCGTCCGAGGCCCTGGATTTGAGCCAGGAAACGGAAGCCACCAAGCGGATGTACGGCTTGGACGACCCGGCGACCGCCGACTTCGGCACACGGTGCCTGCTGGCCCGGCGGTTGGTGGAACGCGGCGTCCGGTTTGTGCAGGTGTTCACGCAGAACCAGTATTGGGACCACCACGGCGGTATCGTCAAGGGTCTGCCCAATGCCTGCAAGAAGGTCGATAAGCCCTCGGCCGCACTGGTGAAAGACCTCCGCGACCGCGGACTGCTCGATACCACCGTGGTCCACTGGGGCGGCGAAATGGGCCGGCTGCCCGTCATCCAGAACGAGAAGAACCCCGGCCGCGACCACAACACCTACGGTTTCAGCATGTGGGTGGCCGGCGGCGGATTCAAGCGCGGCTTCGCCTACGGCGCCACCGACGAGTTCGGCCACAAGGCCGTGGAAAACGTGGTCAACCATTACGACTACCATGCCACGCTGCTGCACCTGTTTGGGCTGGATGCCGAACGGCTCGTCTACAAGCGCGACAATCGCGAGCTGACCCTGCTGGACGGTCAGCCCGGCCGCGTGGTGAAGGACCTTCTCCAGCGCGGCTAACCTCCCAGGCCCAGCGGCGGCCGCAACGGCCAACTGCGGCGTGTTACGGACCGGTGCGGTCGAGGAAGAACGTGCTGTTGTCGGCCACGTTGAACAGCGGCCGCAGCCAGGAGCACATGCCGGTTCCCTTCACACAACCGGGGAACCATTCCAGGTTGATGCCCACGCCCCAGGCCTCGCGGTGGAAGGCGTCCGAACCGCTTTCGTCGGGGAACACGTAGCCGAATCCACCGGCGAGTGCCCAGCGGCACGAAATCGGCACGCGGAAATCAGCGCCCAACAGGCCATCGCCGCCATTGGTGCCGCCGCCGTAAATCCGCAGGTTGCCGCCGTTGCACAACGTGTAGCGGTAGAACATCGCGTATTGGTTGATCGGCTCGGCCGTGATCGTGGTGGGGAAGGTCGTGAGGCCAGCCACCGGCGGCAAGGTTACGTCGTCGTTCTCGCCGCTGAAGGCCGAGAAGAAGCCGATCTCGTGACCGCTGGGATGCACCAGGCTGATTTCGGCCCGGTACTGCACCAGGTCGATGTCGTCGTAGTAATTGTCGCGGAACAGGTCGGCCACGAAGCCGTATTGAAAACCGCACGGATTGCGGCGGAACACGCCCATGGTGCCAAAAAACTGCGTGCGGCTGCTGTCGGTGTTCGAGATGCCATCGCCCGAGGGATTGGCCTGCACGGCCCGGAAGCCAAACTGCGCGGCGATCCCGGCACGCGGGAACAACGGCAGGCTCCAGTTCAAACCTTGGGAGAAGCCAAAGTTGCCGTTGCGGCCCAGGTCGATCGGGCTTTCAAAACCCGTCACGCCGGCAAACAGCGACAGGTTCTCCCACCAGCACCAATGGCACCAGCAGGGATTCCAGCAACCCGGATGCGTGGGGCAGCAGTAGCAGTCGGCACAGCCCACGCCGCCGCACACACAGTCCACGGCACACCCGCCATACGCGCAGGACCCATCAGGGCAGCAGCCCCAATCGCAACAGCCCGCTGCGCAACCGTGCCCCGGTTCGTAGATGGCGTCACCCGCGTAGGGCATACCGCCGTCGTAGCCGTAGGCCGGATAGCCGGGATGCCCGGGATAACCGCCTTGTGGCTGGTGGAAGTAGGCGTCATCGGGTGTTTGCAGGATGCTGCGGTCGCGCCTGGGCGGCACCAGTTCTTCCGGTTCAGACTGGGCCTGCGAGCGCGGTTGGGCACGCGGCGTCGAGCCAGGGCTATCGGAGGCTTCCGGCGTATCGAAAGGGCCCGGGATGTCGGCCGGGTCGATGCTATCGACACCCCGCGGCGGCGTGCGCGGAATCAGCGGCATATCCAAGGCGTTGTCGGCCTCCTGATATCGAGCAGGCCGAACCCAGCGCAGTTCGCCAGGCTGGCTCGACTGGGAATGGCTCCAGCCATCGGCGCGAAAAACCTTGCTCACCGAACGGCCAGCGGGGCTGCTCGGGCGATCAGGCAAGGCCGGGGTGGGTTCGCCGCCTTGCAGCGAGGGCAATGTTTCCGCAGCAAGCATTGCTGCGGTCAGAACCACCGAAGAGATAACAACTGGGCGGAGCAGGCCGGACATGGGAAAACCTCGCGAGCTAAGAAAACGCTCGCCCCCCTTTCCCCTCGGTGCCTGTCGATGAACGCCAAGGCGGCATAGCGGCCTGGCCGTTCCATCGCAGACAGGATGGTTATCGGACCTTCCCCCGGCAAACTTGCCCAAAAAACTTCACCAACCGGAAAAGTCGCCACATGCAGTGCTGGCACATGGTCAGCGGCGATAGCACGTGAGGAATCGTGTCGGGCCGCTTCCACCGGCCGATTGCTCCCTCAACGCTTGCGGCGGGAGGTTCCCTTTCCGCGCTTGCCGCGGGCTGCGGATTGGCTCCGCTTGCTCTTCTTGGAGGTGCGAGCGGGCTTGGCACCCTTGCGGCCTTTAGAGGGCTGGGGCGCCTTGCTGTCGCGTTTCAGGCGCGCCACCAGGTGGAAATCCACTTCGCGGCGGTCCAGATCGACCCGGGCCACGCGCACGCGAACCATGTCGCCCAGCCGGAACTGGTTGCCCGCCCGGCGGCCTTCCAACAGGTGACTGCGGCGTTCGAAGTGGTAGTAGTCGTCCAGCAGCGAGGCCACGTGCACGAGGCCCTCGACGGGCATCTGGATGCCGCGAACAAAGAAACCGTAATCGGCCACGCCGGTAATCACGCCGTCGAACTCTTCGCCGATTCGTTCCTCGAGATAGCTGAGCAGCTTCACCCGAGTGAGCGCCCGTTCGGCGGCCTCGGCCCGCCGTTCGCGCTGGCTGCAATGTTCGCCCAATACAACTAACTCGCCCGCCTGGTTCTCCGGGGGCGTACCGTCGATCAGGGCGTCGGCCAGGCGATGGAGGGTCAGGTCGGGATAACGGCGGATGGGCGAGGTGAAGTGGCAGTAGAACTCGGCGGCCAAGGCATAGTGGCCTTCCTCCACCGGGCTGTAAACCGCCTGCGGAAGACTGCGCAGCACGGCGTAATTCACTGCGTCGCGCTCGGGCATCTCTGCAACTTCCCGCAGCAGCGCTTGCAGCGCGAAACGATTCTGCAGGCTGGGGGTGCGGATGCCCAATTCGTTGACGAACTCCGTCAGCGCTTTCATCTTGCGGGGCGAGGGCGTTTCGTGAATCCGCCGCAGGAACTGCCAACCGCGGTCGTGGAACCGCTCGGCGACGGCCTCGTTGGCAGCCAGCATGAAGTCTTCGATGATCTTGTGGCTCTCGGTATTCTCGACCACGTGCGCGCCGCACACCCGGCCATCCTTGTCCAGGTCGACCTTGACCTCGGGCATGTCCAGTTCCAGGGCACCGCGGAGCACGCGCCGGTTGCGGAGGATGGCCGCCAACTCCCGCATGTTGCCCAGCAGTTCAAACACCTCTGGCGTGAGTTGCTTCTTCCACTTGGCAGGGTGGGCGATGTAGTCGTCCACTTCCTCATACGCGAACCGCCGTTTGCTGCGAATCGCCGAACGCAGCAGATCCACCGCCACGCGGGCACCATCGGCCGTAAACTCCATGCGAACCGTTTTGGTATACCGCACCTTGTCGGGCTGTAAGCTGGCCAGGCTGTTGCTGATTAGTTCCGGCAACATCGGGATCACGCGGTCGGGCAGGTAGCAACTGTTGCCGCGATCGCGAGCCTCGCGATCGAGCGCCGAATTGGGCCGCACAAAGTGCGCAACGTCGGCAATATGCACCCCCAGCAACCAATGCCCGTTCTCAAGCCGCTGCAGGCTGATGGCGTCGTCGAAGTCGCGGGCATCGACCGGGTCGATCGTAATCACCGTTTCGTCGGTGAAGTCGTGTCGGTCCTCTCCGATTTCTTCGGTGAACTTATTGGCTTGTTCGCGGGCTTCGCGGAGCGCGTCTTCAGCAAACTCGCCGGGCAGGTTGTACTCGCGAATGATCGAAAGCGTGTCCACGCCCGGGGCGCCCCGCGGGCCGAGGACTTCTACGATCACGCCTTCGCCGTCGTGCAGGTTTGAAGGGAACCGCACCATTTCGAAGACGATCTTGTCGCCGTCGCGGGCGTTTTTCGCGCCGGGATCGCCCACATACACGGAGTGAGCGAACAGGTTGCCGTCAACGCGCACTCGTCCCTGGCCCTCGCGTTCAAAATAGGTGCCGACAAAGCGGTTGGTTTCGCGTTCCAGGATTTCAACGATATAACCTTCGGTACGGCCGCGGGGGCCAGACCGCGAGAGCTTGACGACCACCAGGTCGCCGGTGGCGGCATCGCGGGCATTTTCGACCGCCACGTAGATATCCGATTCGCGGTCCTTTTCGCGGACGCCGGTCAAACCGGTGCCGCGCGGCCGCACGAATCCGTAGCCTTCCGGCATGCGCTGGAAGATGCCCACCACGCGATTGATTTCGCCCTGTTGCGGCATGCGGACCACGTTATTGCTGCCCAGCGCCAACTGGCCGCGTTTGACCATTTTCTTGATGGCGCGGCGAACCTCGACGACGTGTTCTTCCATGCCCAACTTCTTGGCCAAGATCTTGGGCTTGATCGGCTGGTACGAGGAACGGCCCACGTACTTGAGGATCGCCGCTTCAAGTTCCTGCTGGTCGAGATTGTCGTCGGACATGAGGGTGGCAACCGGGGTTGGTGGGAAGGTGTGGCGGCACGGGCCCGGCCGATCACCGCGTGGACCGCGCCGTGCAAGGATCATCGGAGCCGCTGCCCGTTGTTCGGAATCGCGCGATGCGCATTTTAGTGCGGGCAGCCCTGGCCGTGCGCGGTTTGGACAACCATCCGCTGGTGGAACTGTACTGCTTTGAAGACGGGTTTTCCAGGCGCCGCCTATTGCTGGCAGGTCTTGTGCCGCACTGCCATATCCGCTATGGCCGCCGGCGGTTAGAATGACTCCGAAAGCCTGATTACGCCGCAAGGATCCATTGATTGAGAATTGAGGGAATGTCGCGCTGGGTGCAAGTTGCAGCGGTTGCCGACTGCCCGCCGGGCAGCAGCCTCGAAACGGTGGCCGAGGATCGCATTGTGGCCCTGTATAACGTGGACGGCCAGTTTTATGCACTGGATGGCGTCTGCCCCCACCAGGGTGGCCCACTCGGCAAAGGATGCGTCACGGGCCAGGTCGTTACCTGCCCCTGGCATGGGTGGCAGTTCAATGTCACCACCGGCCAGCACATGTTCAGCCCCAACATTCGGCAACCAGCATTTGAAGTTCGGGTGGAAGAGGGAAAGGTGTACGTGCGGCTGGATTAGCCGCGGCAGCCGTACGGCGGGACCGTGCCTTTGAAACCATGTATTTTTGAGCGCTGCAATTCCGGCCCGATCTTTCTCAACGCCCAACCCATTTGAGTTCTGCATAGCGCATCTTCAACATAGGGCATGTTCGACACAGCATCTTCGAATCAGCGCATCCAGCATGAACCGGCCTAAATCGCGGACTGATGCCACAAGACCAACCAGGAGGTTCCTGGCCATGAACGATTCGACCGTTGGCCCAGCACGGTCACGGTGGCACGTATGCTACCTGGCCTGGGCGGCCGCCATCAGCTGCCTGATGTTCGCTCCCCCGGCGGGCATTGCCGGCGAGTGGCCGCAGATTCTCGGGCCCGACCGCAACGGGATTGCCCAAGGCGAAACCGTGTCCCACGGTTGGGGTGAGTCTGGGCCGCCCCGCCTCTGGCAGCATCCGGTAGGCAGCGGCCTGGCTGGTCCGGCCATCGCCGACGGCAAACTGATCGTGTTTCATCGGGTGGACAACGAAGAAATCGTTGAAGCCCTCGATGCCCGGACCGGCAAGCCGCTCTGGAAGGCGGCTTTCCCCACCCGCTATGTCAGCACGATCTCGCCCGACAATGGCCCGCGCTGCGTGCCCACCATTCACCAGGGGCTCGTTTACTTGTTGGGGGCCGGAGGTCAACTGCACTGCGTGAAACTGGCCGATGGCTCCAAGGTGTGGAGCCGCGACTGCGCCAAGGACTTCAACGCGCCGGACGGGTATTTCGGCTTCGGCAGTTCGCCCATCGTGGCCGCGGATCGGCTACTGGTGAACGTGGGCGGCGGCACTGCCGAGGCCGGCATCGTGGCCTTCGACCTGAAAACTGGCCGCACGCTTTGGAAAGCAACCGGCGAACTGGCCAGTTACTCCTCGCCCGTGCTGGCCCGCATCGGCTCGCAGGATCAGGTGGTGTTTGTCACGCGGTATCAAACACTGGGGATCGATGCGGCAAGCGGCCGCGTATGGTGGAAACTGCCATTTGGCCGCCGCGGTCCGACCGTAAACGCCGCCAATCCCCTGGTACTGAACGATCACTTGTTCCTCACGGCCGCGTATGGGATTGGCGCCGTGTATGCCCGGCTTGGCGGCGCGCAGCCGCAGGTGGACTGGTCGAACGATGAAACCCTCTCCAGTCAGTACACCACGCCCATCTACCGCGATGGCGTTTTGTACGGGGTCGATGGCCGGCACGACGTGGGCATCGCCAGCCTCCGCTGCATTGATCCCAAGACCGGAAACGTGCTCTGGAACCAGGACGGCTTTGGTAAAGCCAGTTTGCTGCTGGCGGGCGACAAGCTGCTGGCGCAAACAACCGATGGCGAGTTGCGGATCATTGCGGCCAGTCCCCAAGGGTATAAGCTGCTGGCTTCGGCCAGCGTGTGCGAGGACGGCACGTTCGCGCTGCCGGCCTTATCCGGCGGCCTTTACTACGTGCGCGACGGCAAAGTTTTGAACTGCTACGACCTCCGCGGCAATTAGCGACCGCGATCGAACCGCATCTGCTTATGGCTTCTTCTTTGTTCGATCGCCCGCCACCGCCGCCGGTACCCTGGCGGGGTTTCGACCTGCTGGTGGTGGCCGGCCTGTATGTGTTGCTGCAGATTGTCGCGGCCCGGTTGGTGTTCGATGCGCCACCGCCACAACAACCTCAGGCCGCGGCCATGGATACCCAGCCGGCGGCAGATGATGCCGCGCGGTGGCAACCCCATCACGGCGCGAGTCAATCGGCAATACATGGCGCTGATGACGGCACCCCGTGGGCAGCCATCGCCGCGGTGGAATCGCCCCTGGATCGTTTCCCCTTGGCGCTGCTGCGGCCAGTCGTGGAGCGGGGGCGTGGTGAGGCGACGGCTCACCTGATGATGAAGGCCATGATCGCGACCTCGGCCGCGTCGCTGTTGACCATGATCCTGGCCATCATCTACCTGAAGCTGTTCCGCGGGGCAACGTGGACCGACCTGGGCCTGCGGTTGGACTTCGCGGATTCGGACATCGCGGTCGGTGTCGGCACGTTCCTGGTGGTGGCCATCCCCATTTATACGCTGCACTACCTGGCCAATATCTTTTTTGAAACGGACCAGGCCCACCCGATCATCGAGGCGGTGCTGGCATTTCCAGGTTTCTTCTGGATGAGCCTGGTGACGGCCGTCATCGTCGCCCCGGTGGTGGAAGAATTCTTCTTCCGCGGTCTGTTGCTGGGCTGGCTGGACAGCTTGCCCACCGCCCGGGAGATCGACACCCGCGGCCGCCCCCAGTTGGCCTGGTGGCCGGTTCTCTTGACCTCGTTTGGCTTCGCCCTGATGCACTTGAACCACGGCGCGGCGCCGGTCGCCTTGCTGTTTTTCTCGATCGTGCTGGGCTGGCTCTACCAGAGGTATCACCGGCTGATGCCGTGCATTGCGCTGCATGCTTCGCTGAATGGTACCAGCCTGTTAATGCTGGCCATCGAGCTGACACGGCAAGGCGCCTGGTAACCCTTTGGGCGGCCAAGGAGATTAATGACCGCGCGTTACAGGTCGCGTATCCGCCGCTCCAGTTGCCGCTGCAGCACCCTCAACAATCGGGCCCGATCAATCGGCTTGGTGGCGTAGTCGTCGCAACCGGCTTCCAGGCACAGGTCGCGGTCGCCTTTCATGGCGTGCGCCGTGAGGGCCACGATGGGCAGCAGGCAGCCCAACTCGCGCAACTTGCGCGTGGCCTGGTAGCCGTCGAGAACCGGCATCTGCATGTCCATCAAGATGATGTCGAAATGGCCGTACGGTTGGTCGCTGTCCGGGGGTGGGTACAGCGCTTCAACGGCATCCTGACCGTTGTCCACCACGGTCACTTCGGCGCCTGCCCGGTTCAAAATGGCGACGATCAGCCGGCGGTTGTCCGGCGAATCTTCGGCCAGCAGTACGCGGGCGTTGAGCGCGGAGTGCTCCACCGAATCGGCCGCGGCATGCAGTTCGGCCGCCTTGCGCGAGCGTTCGTGCCACTGCTCCGGCATGACGAGTTCGCTGCTGGCCGTGCAAGGCAGCGAAAGCCGGAACAGGCTCCCTTGGCCCACCTGGCTTTCGACATCAATCCGTCCGCCTAGCCGCTCGGCTAGCCGCTGGCTGATGCTGAGGCCCAGCCCAGTCCCGCCGAACCGCCGCGCCGTGGACATATCGGCCTGTTCGAACGGTTCGAACACTTTCTGCAGCTTGTCGGCAGCAATGCCAATGCCCGTATCGGTCACGGTGAAGATGATCGTCGGCCGCCCGCCGGTTTCTGCATTGGCGAAGCGGGCCGTGAGAACCACTTCGCCGGCGTCGGTGAACTTGACGGCATTGCTCATCAGGTTCATCAGAATCTGCTGAAGCCGGGTCGGATCGGACTCGATCCACTCCGGCAGCGGCGTTTCTTGAATGACCTTGAGCGTCACCGGTTTGTCTTGAAGCCGCGGCAGGAACGTGTGTTCCATACTGAGCATCATATCGTGCGGCGAGCAGCGAACGCGTTCGAGGTTCAGCCGGCCGGCTTCGATCTTGGCCAGGTCGAGCACGTCGTTGATGAGGTTCAACAGGTGGCGGCCGTTGCGGTGGATGACGTCGAGCGAATCCTGGTGCTCGCAATCGCGCGGCAGGTCCTCCTGCAGAATCTCGCAATGGCCGAGAATGGCCGTCAGCGGCGTCCGCAGTTCGTGGCTCATATTGGCCAAGAACTCGCTCTTGGCGCGGTTAGCGGCCTCGGCGGCGAGTGAGAATTCTTCCAGTGCCTGGTTCGAAGCCTGCAGCGCGGCCGAGAACCGTTCCAGTTCCTCTTTTTGCCGCTGCGCCTCTTCGATGGAAGCTTGCAGCGCGGCCGATCGCTCGGCAACCACCTGTTCCAGCCGCCGCGATTGCAACCGCTCCGACTCGATCCGCTTCTGCTGTTCGTCCAGCGCCTGGGCCACGGCCTGGGTATGGGCCGCCCGCAGGGTTTCGTACTCGGTGCGAAGTTGGTTGATGCGGGCATGGACGCGGTCCAGCGACGATTGCCGATCCAGCACGCGCCACGCCAGGCGGCCGGCCGCAATCAGTGCCCCCAGCATTTCCTGAAGCCGGGACAGCGCATCGCGGCCCGGCGCAATGTGACCGGCGAGAATCGCGCCGCGGGTTTCAAACGGGAGACGCACGGCGAAGGCCAACCGGGTGCCGGTGCTGAACTCGCCTTCCCAGGCATCAAACCGCTTGGTGGCCAGTTTCTCGGGCAGAACGTCCTCGATCGCTGCCACGCTGGCTTCGTCCAGTTCGTACTGCGAGGCATCGACGGCAACCACCTGGCCATCGCTGCGGCACAGCATGAGCAGCCCCGGCGACAGGTCCATCATCAAGTCGCCGATCGCCTGAAGGCTTTCGGTGCCGTCGCGCGGCATCGTGCTCTTGGGAAACAGGCAATCGAGGTCCAACACGCTCTTGCCCCCTACATGTTGAACAACTCGTGACAGCGCCGCAGTTCGTCATCCAAGTCGGTCAGGAGCGCTTCCAAATCTGGTTTGGAAAGACGCAGCGCATTGACCGCTGTGACGGCGGGACGCAGCAGATTCAAGCCCACTGACGCAATGCCCTTGTAGGTACATAGCATGTTAGCGACTTCGACACAGCGGATCGTGTCGATGTGCTCGCCGGCATAATTGATCGAAGCGTGATGGTGCCGAATGGTTTCGATCACCATTTCCGGGAACCGCCACACCTCAGCGATGGTGGCACCCAGGTCGGTGTGGGCAAATCCCAGCCGCTGCCGTTCATTGCCTTCCAGCGACAGTGAGACATCGAGCGACTCCATCATCTGGCAGAATTTCGCGTTGCAGTACTGGTCTTCCAGCAGGATGCCGATGTCGTGCATCAGGCCGGCCAGAAAGACGTCTTCGAACTGGGTCATCTGCTTGCGGACGGCGATCATCCGCGCGCAGATCCCCACCGATACCATGTGCCGCCAGAGTCGTTTCCGCTGGTAACTGCCCATCAGCCGGTCATCCTTGAACACGTCGCTGATGCAGGCGGTGAGTGCCAGGTTACGAATCTGCCGAAAACCCAAGTAGGCCACCGCCATTTGGAGATTGGTGACAGGGGTTCGCAGCCCATACGCCGACGAATTGACCATTCGCAGGACCCGCGCGCACAAGGAGACATCGGTCTCGATGGCGACTTTGAGTTCGTGCGCGCCGGCGTCGGGATTGTTTGTCACCTCGATGACGCGGAGCGCTACGTCGGGCAACGTGGAAATCTCGTCGATCTGCTGCACCATCAGATCAAGCGGCGAAGGATCAACTGCCTGAGGTAGCGAGCTCATAGCCCTTGGTGCCTCTGCCAAACAGCGGGCCGCGGTGTGTTGTGTGGCGGCCATGGAATGCACTGCCGTCTCCCATGAGACGCCCCGAGTGCCCCTCCCAATCGACAGGTTTGCCCCCGAAGTTGCGAGTTCGGCTCGGCCACCCTCGGTTGGTGTTGAAATGTACGTCACAGTAGGGCGCGCCAAAGGGTTGCCCCTGCCAAGCAGCCGCCGCAGCAAGCGGGGCGCCCGCAAAACCGTTACAAACGCTCCTGCCCGACGATGGCAGTCCCGAGAACCCCCGTATTCCGGTCGCCGCACGGTAGACAATTCCCATCGAAGTGGGTGCACCGCCAGAAGATTAGCCGCGACGATCAACGGCTCCTGGTCGCTTTCGCCGCCACCCAGTCAGCGGCCATTACGGCGCAGGCACCACGGTTTGGCGCAGATCAGCCGGTACATCGTCGCGGACCGCAAGAAGCAAAGCCCAAGCAGCCGCGCGCTCGGCTGCGGGCCAGTCCAGCTCGTCCGCTTGATCTCCCAGCAGAAGCGCCGCCACCTGCCGATACACGGCGTTTCTGGCTTCTTGAGGCAGCGCGTCAAAGGCCGTTGAAACGACCAGAAAACTGACGCGATGCTCGAACACGCGGTCTTTCAGGTTCAACGTTCGCAATCGCCGGCGGGCCTCCGCCAGGGTCGTTGCGGTGCCGCCGGGCGCGTCGCTGCCGGCAGGCAGAGCCTTCGCGCCGCGTGCGAACCACTGGGCATAACCGGAGGTGCTTTGCACCGCCGCCGGCAATGCCGGGGCATCGGCAAACAGCAGATACCGCGCCAGACGCCCCGCGGTGTTCTGGGTTGGCAGGCCGAGCCGGCTTTCCATGCCCAAGCGGACGCAAAGGTTCTGAAAGTGAACCTGGTGGTCGAGGACCAGTAGCGCGGCCACGTCGCTGGTTTCCGCCAGGTAAGGCGCAGTGTCGAACCGGCCGCCCAGGTTCCGCAGGTTGCCCGGATACTGGGGCTCGCGGCGCTGCCGGGCACGTTCCGCTTCACCGGCCAGGTTACCTTGGTGCGGCAGTCCGCTGGCTTTGCCGGTGACGTACCAACCGCCCCAACGGTGTTCATAGGGCGTGTCGTGGCTGATGTGCGAGTAACCTGTGATCAGCTTTCCCGTCTCGCTGGTTTCAAAGCTGCGGAGCATGTGCCCTGGCACATCGAGCGTACTGGAAGAGACATGGCACACGAGGCAGCGTTTTTCGCGATCGAAGCGCAACTGCGGTTGCGGTTGCTGCACCAGCGTATAGAACACGGCGCCCTTGTCGCGATCGACGGCCGAAATCTCCAGCGATGCCGCGCCCGGCACCCAGGCCACGTACACATCGTCGTTGAAGTAGATCGCCCGGGGCGTCCGCGGCGAGATCAACCGTTCGTTGAGCGACGACTTGGAGAACACCAGCACCTGCGATTCGACCGGCACCTCAAGCGCCTCCAGCAGCGAACGCAGGTAGCCGCGGCCCTCTTCAAACTCCAACTTGCGCCGCCCGGCGGCCAGGTCCGCCGCCAGCCTGGCGACCGGGTTTGCCGTCGCTTCGTCGAAATAGTTGATCGGGGAACGGCCATAAGGGATGGCTTCGTTGCCAAAGAGATTCTGTTGCCCCACCGCCTCGGTGGTTGGAAGACCGCCCAGCAGCAGCGCCAGCGCCGCCATGGACACAGCCAGCGGCAGCGGGCGGGACTTGCCAGGCGAGGCAAAGGTCGGCGGCACGTTCATGGGCATTCGTGGCGTTTCACCCCATTTCGGCCGCCGCTACGCTGCGACGGCCGCACTGGCTCGCTATACTGGGGGGCAACATTTCGCCAGTGACTACGTGCTGATGCGCGAGGGGGAAAACCGCTGCGCGAGGTTTCTTGCATGACCCCACTTGGGTAAAGCCTGCGCGCCTGGTGCTCCCTGGTTTGGTTCCACAAGCAAAAGGCTGTTTCATCATGCGGCGGATTGCGCTAGGCATCAATAGCCTGCTGATCGTAACAGCGCTCACCGCGAGCGCTTGGGCCCAATCGACCGAGGAGTTCATCCCGCGCCGGCAGACCAAACCGCCCGGGCCTCCGCTGCCGCCCCAGGAAGCCCTCTCCCGCATGCAGGTGCCCGAGGGCTTTACCGTCGAACTGGTGGCGGCTGAGCCCCAGGTGGTGAACCCGGTCGCCATGACCATCGACGCCCAAGGCCGGTTCTGGGTGTGCGAAAGCGAAGAATATCCCCGCAGAGAACCAGGGCCGGGCCGCGATCGGATCAAAGTGCTGGAAGATACCGATGGCGACGGCCGCGTGGATAAAGTCACCGTGTTTGCCGAAGGACTGAATATCCCCTCGGGCATTGCCGTTGGCCACGGCGGCGTGTGGGTGGGTAATGCGCCCGATCTGCTGTTCCTTCAGGATACCGACGGCGACGGCCGCGCCGATCGGCAGGAAGTGATTGTTACCGGCTTTGGCCGGACCGATACCCACGAACTTCCCAATTCCTTCACCTGGGGCCCCGATGGCTGGTTGTACGGCCTCAACGGCGTGTTCAACCACTGCCATGTGCGCTATCCCGAGAACAACCCCAATTACACCCCGGACCATCCCGGTTGGAAGTTCAACTGCGCGGTGTTCCGCGTTCATCCGCGGACGCGGCAGTTCGAACTGTTTGCCGAGGGAACCAGCAACCCCTGGGGGATTGCCCTGGATCACCGCGGCGAGATGTTCCTCTCGGCATGCGTGATCGACCACCTCTGGCACATCACGCAAACCGGCTACTATCACCGCCAGGCCGGCGCGTATCCGCCGTATACGTGGAAGATCGAGTCCATCGTCAAGCACAAGCACCAGATGGCCGCCTATTGCGGCCTGCACTATTTCGATAGCGATGCCTATCCGGAAAAGTACCGCAACCTGCTTTACATGGGCAACATCCACGGCGGCTGCATCAACGTGGATCGGCTTCAGCCTTCGGGAGCCACGTACTTTGCTACGCCCGAGGCCGATTTTCTGACGGCCAACGACGTATGGTTCATGCCCGTGGCGCAAAAAACCGGCCCGGACGGCAGCCTGTACATACTGGACTGGTACGACCGTTATCACTGCTACCAGGACGCCAACCGCGATCCGGCCGGCGTCGACCGCCTCAAAGGCCGACTGTATCGCGTTCGCTATGGCGATACGCCCCGGACGGTGGGGCTCGACCTGGAACGCGAAAGTGACGTGGAGTTGATTGCCCGACTCCACGCCGGGAACGACTTCCTCCGCTGGACGGCGCAGCGGATTCTCGCCGGGCGCATCGCGGCGGGCCGCAACAAGCCGGCCACGGCGGAAACGCTGGAGCAGATGGTGCGCGACGCGGCCCTGCCGCTGGTCACGCGGCACCATGCGCTGTGGACGCTGGCCTCGGCCGTCCCCTTGCCAGTGGACCTGCATTTGGCCCTGCTCAGCGCGAAAGAACCCAGCCTCAGGGCGTGGGGGGTTCGCCTGGCGGCTGAAGTGGAAACCCTGGCGGCAGCCGGTACGGCCGGCACCGCCGCGGTGACTGGGGCAGATTCCGGCACGGCTCAGCGTGCCGGGGCACGCGACGTAAACGCCGTGGCACCGGGTGCAACCGCCGAAGCACGTGGGGAGAGTGCCGTGGCACCTGAGGTGCGCAAGGCCGTGGTGCGGTTGACCGCTGACGACGATCCCACCGTGCTGTTGCAGGTGGCGATTGCTTCGCGGCGGATCAAAGGGTTGGATGCCCCGGCGATGCTGGTCGAGATTCTCGCGCGCTGTGGAGAGGATGAACTGATCCCGCGCATCGTCTGGCAGAACCTGAATCCGCTCCTGGAAACGCACGCCGATGGCATCCTGACAGCAATCGAGCGGCAGGGGGCTACCCGCTCACCGGCCCTGCGGCGGATGACGCCGTTTTTGGTCGATCGGCTCTTGGCCAATCAAGGAAGCGGTGCGGCGGCGTTGTCGCGACTGCTGACCCTGTTCTCCCAACACGGCGACACCCAAGGCGCCAAGCACTGCCTGTCGGCGGTGGCTTCTCGCATTCAGTCCGGGGAGATTCGTGGCGACGGCCTGCAGGCGTTTCGCGTCTCGCTCGATCCGGTGCTGAACAAGCTGCTGGCCGGCGGCGCGAACGAGCCGCTGTATGCCGATGCGGCCGTGCTGGCCGCAACCTGGGGCAATGAACTGGGGCTGGACGCCGCGCGGCAGATTTTCCAGTCGCCGCAGCATCCTCGCGAACTGCGGCTGCAAGCCCTTTCGGCGTTGATCGCCGCCAACGATGGGCGGCTGCTGCCGACAATTGCCCAGGTATTGCAGGACCGCAAGCAGCGGTTGATGCACGGGCCGCTGATCGCTTCCTTGGGCCGGCTCAGCGAAGCCCGCGTGGCCGAAGTTGTGCTGCACAGCCTGCCTTCGTTGAGCGAGGAACAACGGCCGCTGGCCGTGGAACTGCTGGCCCAGCGGGTCGCCTGGGCGGAAGCGCTGCTTGAGGCCATCGCCGATGGCCGCTTGCCCGCCAGCGTTCTCAACGTGAACCAGGCACGGCGGATCCAAGCTCTGGAGAACCCGCGGCTCAACAGCATGCTCACCAGGCACTGGGGAACGCTTCGCAACGAGCGGAACCCGGACCGCGAACGGGTGGTCCAAGCGATGCGGAAGTTCATCCGGCATCATCCGGGCGATCCGCACCGCGGCTTGGCCGTATACAAGAAACTTTGTGCCCAATGTCACAAGCTGCACGGCGAAGGTTTTGATGTTGGCCCCGATATCACGTCCAACGGCCGCAACAACTACGACCAACTGCTGTCCAACGTGTTCGACCCCAGCCTGGTGATTGGTTCGGCCTACCAGGCGCGGAGTGTGGTCACCGTCGATGGCCGCGCGCTCACCGGCCTGCTGGCCGAAGAGGGACCGGACCATATCGTACTCAAGATGCAAGGCGGAAAGCTGGAACGACTGGCCCGCAGCCAGATCGATGAAATCGAGATCAGCCCGCTCTCCATGATGCCCGAGGGCGTGGAAAAACAACTCACGCCCACGGAACTGGCCGACCTGTTCGCGCTGCTGACACTCGATAAGCCGCCCAGCGACCCGGCCGCAACGCGGTTGGCGGGCGTGTACGACGTGGAACCGCAGCAGACGAACAAGCCGGAAGAATTTGCTGCGATCGTGACGCAGGTGGCACCGGGCTTTACGACGGCAGCCTCGGGCGAAGGCGGCGTGGCCCTGCTCCAAGAGCACCAGGGCCGCAAGGCGGTCGTTCGCACGCATCCTGTTTCGCAATCGCAGCCCTGCCGGTTGACGTCGACCGTGGAGGTACCGGCCGAAGGCAATCCTCGGTTGCGCGTGGAGGTATCACACCACCCGCAAGGCGACTGGCAACTGGTGGCCAAGGCAGGGGGCATGGTGCTGGGCGAGAAGATCATCGGCGCCAAGACAACCCAAGATGGTTGGGCGGTTCTGGAGTTCGACCTGGGCAAGTTGGCCGGGCAAACCGTGGAAATCACGCTCGAGAACCGTGCCAATGGTTGGGCCTGGGAATTCGGCTACTGGGGTTCGGTGGACATCGTTGCCGATCAACCGGCCCCGCTCGGCGGCAGTGAATGACATCATCCGACCGGTCGCGGGACCAGGAATCCACCGCCATGTTTCTACCCAGGTACTCCACCAGATCGGTCCTGATCATTCTGGCGGTGGCCGGGCTGTTGTTCGCCGTGTTGTCGCAAGGCATCGGCGCGATCGCCGATCGCTGGGAACCGCCAGGCTCCGCAGTGGAACCCATCAGCGCCTGGCGCCAGGCCTGCGCCGCGGTGTCGGTGGCCGTGATCGGGCTGGCGCTGTTGATGGTGGTCAATGCGATGTTCTTCCTGATCGGCTGGGTGTTCTCCTTCGTGGCATGGAGGACTTCGACCGAGCAAGCCGCCGCTGAGCCTGCGGCTGCGCAACCGGCAAACCTTGTGGAGGACCAGGCATGAACCGCTTCTGCCAAGGAGTCCGTGCCGGGAGAACGCAATGCCGCTGGGCCTGCATGGCCGGACTGGTCGCGCTGATCATCGCGGGAACAGGGCATCGGGCCGTGGCGCAAACGGCAACGGTTGCCCCGGCCCGCGACGCCGCCGGAAACCTCGTGCGGCAAGGCTACACCGTTCAAATCGACGACGATTGGCCTGCCCAGCATGGCTATCGGCCGGTAACCATCTCGATTCAAGCGAATCCCCCGCTTGCCGACGATGCCACGGTGACCGTGCAAATGGAATCGATGCACCGCCGGGGCGTGATCGCGCACGTCGTTGAGCAGGATTTCATCCTGCCCTCAGGCCAGCAGAATCCGGCGAAATTTACGATGTCGGTGCCGGCAAGTCGGGATGCGGCTTACTATCGCCACTCGTTCTGGGTCGACGGGTTCCCTCAACCCGATCTTGCGATCACCAGCAGATCCGATATCAGCAGTTACTTCCGCCGCCGCCATGTGCTGCACGTGGTGAGCCAGGAACAACCGGGTCTATTCGAGAACGTGTTGCCTGAATTTGCAGCGCAGAAATTGACGATTTCGCGGTTGCCTGCCAACACGCTCCCGGAGCGCTGGCTCGACTATACCTCCGTCAGCGTGGTTTGTATCGGCCGCGACGACCTGATCGCACTGGTCCAGGAGCATCCCGAGCAGTGGCAGACACTGCGGCGATGGGTGCAAGCAGGAGGCAATTTGTGGATCGACCAGATGGGAAGCGACCTGCAAACCTGGCCAGAAATGGCCCGGTTGCTCCGGTTGCCCGAGGAGGGCATCCTAACCGACCGGCCGGACTCGCCTGACGCGTGGCAGAAACCGCGGATCAACTTCGTGGAGACCTGGCAGATGCAAGAGTCGATGGGCAGCTCGATCCTGCTACCCACGCTCTTCAGCCAGGGCTCGGACGAATATCCAAGTGATTTCGTGGTGGTCGATGAAAGCGGCAACCAGGTCTTTTGGGACGAGGTGGCGCCCTCGTTTTCGCCGATCGATAAGGCACCACTCGATACGGAAACCCCAATCAGCCCGTTCGCACCTGATCCGGAGTTCGAGAACGTCCTGATCTTGGGCGACTCTGGGATCGGGATGGCTGGTGCCCCATCGTTGACGAAGCTGGGCGAGCAGTTGGGGCACCTGCGGGAATGTTCACTCGGCATCGGGCACGTTGTGCTGATCGGCGGCGACTGGCTGACGCCCCTGGAACTGCTGATTGATGAGAATCTGGTGCCGTCGTTCGCCATGCCTGCTCGCTTGGACCCGTCGCTTGCCAGCGACCGGAACATTGAGCTTTGGAGTTGGCCGATTCCCGACGTCGGTAAGCCGCCCATTGCCGCATTTCAGATCTTGATTTCCCTGTTTGTCGTCACGATCGGCCCGCTCAACTACTTCATGTTGCGGCGCATGCGGCGGTTGCACTGGCTGGTGGTAACGGTTCCGCTCTCGGCGCTGCTGGTTACCGGGGCGCTGATCGGCTACGCGGTGATCGCCGACGGGTTCGGCACGCTGGTTCGCATTCGCAGTTTTACCCTGCTCGATCAGCAGCACGGTGAGGCCGTGTGTCTCTCACGGCAAACGTACTATGCCGGCATTGCGCCCGCCGCCGGCTTGCACTTCCCTGCCGATATGGCCGTGTACTACCAGTCGGAAGCGGGATCGCACCCCAATACTGTCTACAAGACCATCTGGGAAGACGATCAACACTTAACCGAAGGCTGGCTCCCCTCGCGGACCATGACCCAGTTCTCCTGCCGCCGCTCGCGGGCCACCTCCGCCAGGCTGGAAATCGAAACCGCGCCCGGCACTGCCCCCATCGTGACCAACCGCCTGGGTACACCGATCCATGCGCTGCTGCTGAGCGATGGCGAGGGCAACGTGTACGGGGCCGCGGATATCGCTGTCGCCGCGCAGGCCACTCTGCACGATGGCACTGTTCCGGCGGCCAGTCGAACGATCAACCAAGCCATCGATTCCAACCTTTTGCATTCCATATCTACTTCTCGTACTTATCTGTTAGAACCGACCAACCTCAGTTACCTGGAGTGGCTGATCGATCGGGTTGGTCAGGCAACTATCCCCAATCCATTCAGCGGCCTCGCCCCGCACACGTACATTGCCCTGGTCGAAAAATCGCCCGAAGTCGAATTTGGCTGCGAGGCCGAGCAGGTGCATAGCCTGCATCTGATCTGGGGGAGCTGGTAGCTGCTGGGCGAAACCGCGCTCCCGATGCGGGAGGTAAGCGTTCGGCGGCCGGCGTGCCCGTTCCAAGTAAAACCCAAAGCGAGGATGCCCAAGATGCATCCGATGATCCAATTCAACAACCTGCACCGCTACTTCGGCTCCACGCGGGCGGTTAGCGGAATTTCCTTTGAAGTGCGGCCAGGGCAGGTGTTTGGATACATCGGTCCCAACGGCGCCGGCAAGACCACAAGCATGCGCATCCTGGCCACGCTCGATATTCCGACCCAAGGCGATGCCTACGTCGATGGCTTCTCCGTGGTGGATGATCCCGACCGCGTCCGCCACCGGTTAGGGTTCATGCCCGACTACTTCGGCACCTATGCCAACGTCAACGTCCGCGAGTATCTGGATTTCTTCGCCCGCTCGTACAACCTGCGCGGCAAGCAGAGGATTGCGGCGATCCAGCGCACGATGGCATTCACGCAGCTTGACGAACTGGCCGAGAAGCCGATTAACGGCCTGTCCAAGGGCATGAAGCAGCGGCTATGCCTGGGCCGCACGCTGATTCACGACCCGGCCGTGCTGGTGCTGGATGAGCCCGCGGCAGGCCTCGATCCCAGGGCCCGGATCGAGTTGCGGCAGATCATTCGCCGCCTGGCTGGCGAGGGAAAAACCATCCTCATCAGTTCGCACATTCTCACCGAACTGGCCGAGATGTGCGATGCCGTCGGCATCATCGAACGGGGGCGCCTGCTCGCCGTCGGCACGGTCGACGAAATTCAAAAGGCCCACCCGGGCTGCAACGCCGTACGGGTGCGCGTGCTGGGCGATGCGGCCCCGGTGGCCAACTGGCTCAAGGAACGGATCACGATGTACCAGTGCCGCACGGATGGACCGTTCTTGAACTTCACCCACGATGGCGATCGCGAAAGCGAAGCCGACCTGCTGCGCGATTTGATTCTGGCCGGCTTTCGTATCGTCGAATTCGGCAGCGAGCGACGGTCACTTGAAGACGTGTTCATGCAAGTTACCAAGGGACAGGTGCAATGAGCTCAAGTGACCCACGCCCAGGCTCCGCCGAATCCGGCCACGGCGAGCAGCGGGCAAGCGCCGCGGGCACCGGTCCTCCGCCGGCAGCCCCAGAGGCGCCGCCTGTGCCGGGCCATGGTAACGGAAGCAGCACGCCCAGCGCTGCGGCGGCTGATGGTGAAGCGGCCGATGTTCCCCAACCTGTCAAAACTGCGGGTGCTGCGGCGAGCTTGCCGCCAATGGTACAACAGGACGGTTTGGGGGCCTGGCTCGATACCGTCACGATCAGGGCGAGCGAGTATCTCAACCCGATCCTGGTGAAAGAAACGCGGCAGGCGCTCAAGAGCCGCCAGTTCCTCATTACCTTCAGCCTGGTGCTGCTGGCCGGTTGGGCCTGGTCGTTCGGCGGCATCGCGCTGACGGATCTTACCGAAGGCTCGTATCGGGCCGGGCAGGAATTGTTCGTGGGCTACCTGGCCATCCTGGGATTCCCGCTGCTGGTGATCGTGCCGTTCGGGGCGTTCCGGTCGCTGGTCGCGGAGTGGGAGGACAATACCTACGAACTGCTTTCAATCAGCGCCTTGAAGCCCCACCAGATCATTCGCGGCAAGCTGGGGAGTTCCATGTTGCAGATGGCGCTGTATCTGTCCGCCATCGCACCGTGCCTGGGTTTTACGTACCTGCTGCGCGGGATCGACTTGCCGACAATCCTGTTCATGCTGTTCTGGCTGGTAGCGGGATCGGTCGTGTCCACGCTGCTGGGGCTGTGCGTGGCGACCCTGGCCCGAGCCCGGCACTGGCAGATCGTGTTTTCCGTGATTCTGATCGCCGGTTGCCTGTGGGGATTTGGTGCTTACTGTACCGCAGCAACGGAGGCGCTGTTCTTCGGCCGATCCGCCCTGGACTTCAACAGCGGCACGTTTTGGGCCGTGAACGGCATGGTCCTGACAGCGGCCGCGGGCTACGGGGCGATGTTCTTTCTCATTGCGCGGGCGGCCCTGCTGTTCCCCAGCGAGAACCGCTCCACGGCCCTCCGCATCTGCCTGGTTGTGCAATACCTGCTATGTATGGCCTGGGCTTTTTGGATCTGGTTGTTCATCGAGCCCGACTATGAAATCCTGGTTGGGCTGGGGACCGCGATTGCCATCCACTGGGCGGTGACGGGCACGTTTTTGGTGGGTGAACGGCCCGAGCTTTCCCAGCGTGCCCGGCGGCAGTTACCCCAGAGCTTTCTGGGGCGGATGTTCTGGATGACCTTCAATCCCGGTTCCGGCACGGGCTACCTGTTCGTCACCGCAAACATGGCCAGCGCAACGCTGGTGCTGATCGCCGCGCCCCGGGTGCTCGAGTGGCTTGCGCCCGCCACGATCGCACATATCCATCCCCAGCAATCGTACCGACTCCAGCAGGAAGTCACCGCCGTGTTCCAGGGCATGTTGTTGTGCTACGTGATCATTTACCTGGGCCTGACGCGTCTGACCCTGCGGCTATTGTGGCGAATCACCGAGAACGGCTTGTTGATGGCTTTTTTGATTCACGTGATCCTGGTCGCCTTTGGCTCGCTGGTGCCGCTGGTGATTCAAGCGTCGGCGGGCGTTGGCCCCCAGTACACTCTGCTCCAGGTCTTTAATCCATTCTGGACTTTGGAAGAAACCCTCAGCAGCAACCGCTATGTGTTCTCGCAGTTGCCGACGGTGATGTTCATTCTTCCCGTCGCGGCCACGGCGGTGCTGCTGTTGAACGTGCTGAGCCTGGGCAAAGAACTTCAGCAATTGCGCGTGGATGCTCCCCAGCGTGTCGTTGAAGAAGACCAGCGGTTGAACCCGCAGCCCGAGCCACCGCCGTATCGCAGCCCCTGGGACGAGGACGAAGCGGCCGCCAATCTGGCATAGCGCAATGCGGCGAACGCGACCGCGCCTGTGGCGGATCAGGTATGGCTTCAACGGGAGCGTGCCCGGCGGCCGCGGTGTTATGCCGCTTGGCGTCCTTTGGGCTGAGCCATTTTGAGCGTGGTGGTGGCTTCCTCGGCGGTAGCGTCCTCGCAGGGAGCTTCCGCCTTGGCTTTTCGTTCGCTGGCCAACAGGAACTTGAGCATGGCGACCTGCCGGCGCTGCTCTTCGAGTTCTTCCTCCAAAGCCAGCAGCGATTGGAGGAACGCTCGCGGCAGTTCTACGCTCTCCCAAATCTGGCCACACGCCGTACAGTAGTTGCGGCGTACGAAGCCCTCGGTGGGGTCACCTGCCCTGAATTGTTGGGAAAGCTCCGCTTCGTCCGCTAGCTGAGGCAACGGTGCTGTCACCGCCCTGGCATTACAGCCGGGACACCAGCGAAGCGCATGACGATCCGACATCAAGATGAATTCCTGCTGGTTATCGCGTCCGGCCCAAACGACCGCGCGGCAGCGGCCAGGATAGCAAGCGTTTGGGGCGACTGGGTCAAATACAGGGTCCTAAGCAGCCGCGGGGTAGCCGATCTGCCTGAGGAAACGGGAGTGCCTCGGGCTGAGACAGCCCCCGGTTATGATCGGAATCGCCCGGGGGACGACTTCAGCCGATTAGGGTTGCGGCCGATACGCGGAGCGGGAGGTCGAGCGCCCACGCCGGTCTGGTTTCCGTGCTTTCATAGCGGTTGCAGACATGCCACTTCTGGGGGGATTTCAGAAGGTGATGTATGCACGCTAAGTGCTGAAGCTACCTTGACAAAGGGCTATCAGTACCTATGATGAAGTCTTGCATTTGCCTGTTAAAATGCAGGTCATGCATGAGAACCGCTAGCGACCTCGTCCAGACGCTAACCCATCGATGGATTGCGGTTCACCCCCTCATGTCTTTAGGAGCCGTGTCATGTCAGGACACCGGCGATTGGAAGTATCGCAGGTTGGCGACGTCACGGTGGTTCGATTCGTGGACCGCCGCATTCTCGATCACGCCAACATCGAGCAAATTGGCAAAGAGCTGTTTGAGCTTGTCGATGAAGATGGGCGCAAGAAGCTGCTGCTCAACTTTTCTGACGTCGAGTTCTTCTCCAGCGCTGCATTAGGGCGGCTGGTCAAGCTGGACAAGACGCTCAAGAAAAAGGGCGGCTCGCTAATGTTGAGTAACATCCGCCCAACGATTTACGATGCTTTTAGTATCACCCAGTTGGATAAGGTGTTTGATATCAAAGAGGACGAAGCCGAGGCCATTGCTGCCTTGGCCTCGTGAAAGCGATTGATTGTTGCGCCGCTAATGTCCGGAGGCCGAACGATCGGCGCCCGAACGAAAGTGAGCGGGCATTAGCCGCGCAGGTGTCAATCGTCGGCGAATGGCCGCACGTGCGAAGCGGCCAACGCTGCCAGAGTTGGACCTTGCCCGGCCAGTGGGCAGCCCGGAAGGGGGCACTGAACAACGAGGTTGTGCAAATCCCAGGCGGCGGTTTTTCTGGCGGAAACGCCCGACAACCGTCCGACCCGTTGAACGCCAGCCAAGCGATCGCCATCGCAGCGGGGGCACCGTCACCGCCGGCGATGAGGATCAGGCGGCGCGTTCGCGGGGCACAACCTCACTATCCGTAGTGAGTAGCCGTATGAGCCTGTTGCCCGAGGGATCCCACTCCCGGCACGATGCCCACTTTGGCCCATCGCACACGTCCCCGCGACCGGTCTCGCGTGAGCGCTCTCCCGGCGATCCGGCGTCCTGCGAAATTTCGGCCCACGAGCTCACCGCTTCCGAGCGAGCGACCACCGACTCGGCGACCTGCCGCGAGGTTGCCGCGGCCAGCCAGG
>CAZEEG010000019.1:48790-53761 GCA_964511065.1 uncultured Pirellulales bacterium
GAGCGAGCGACCACCGACTCGGCGACCTGCCGCGAGGTTGCCGCGGCCAGCCAGGGCCGAATTTCCCGTGATATCTGGACATTGGACGAAGTGATCCCCAGTTGTCCAAAAGCCGGCCAGGTGGTGCTGGAGCGGATCATGCACCGTCTGGAGCAGTGTTGCAGCGATTCGTCGGACCGGTTCGCCGTTCACTTGGCGCTCGAGGAAGGCATCGTCAACGCCATCAAGCACGGCAACAAGTACGACGACCAGAAACACGTACACGTCTCATGCCGCCTGCTCAGCAATCGCGTCTACGTTGAAATCCAGGACGAGGGGGCCGGCTTCAATCCCGACGACGTGCCCGACTGCACCCAAGAGGAAAACCTGGAAGCTCCCTCGGGGCGCGGGATTGCCCTGATCCGCTGCTTCATGTCCAACGTAGAATACCGCGACGGCGGCCGCCGCCTGGTGATGGAAAAGCAGTTCTCGTCGTAGCTTGCTTTCAACTGCCTGCTGCCCTTGTTGATTCGCAGGCAGCATGGCCCCCTGCCAAGGGCGGCTTCGGCCACCATCTCGCTCACGCGGCACCTGCTGGCCGGTGCCAATGGCGCTACGCTCATCCACTTGGCGATTCTTTACGTGCCGCTTAGCCGTTGCCGCGTGCCGCTGTCTGCGCTGCGGAAGATGGCTTCGATCACCCGCATGTTGGCCACGGCATCTTCCAGCGGGGTAGGCACGGGCGAATCGTCGAGGATGGCCGACGCAAAGCGGTCGCCCTGGATGGTGTACTGGTCGGCCGTCTCCAGCAGCACTTCGTCGATCTTGCCGCCGCGGTCGTACCACAACCGGCAGGGCCGGTCGGGCGGGGCGTTGAAGGGAATCTCAATCTCGATCCGGCCATCGGTACCAAGCACCTGTACCCGCTGGTACGGCACAAGCTGCGTACTGCACGCAAAGATGGAAATGCCACCGGCGAATTCCAGGATTCCCGAGGCCAAGCGGTCGACGCCAAAATCCGGATCGAGCTCGACCGTGCCCTGCACCCAGTCGGGCTCGCCATCAAACAGGAACCGCGACAGGGAGATCGGGTAGCAGCCGATGTCCATCAGCCCCCCGCCGCCCGTACCCTGGCGGTTGCGGACATTATCGGGATCGCGATTGAAGTAGCTGAAGAAGCTGGAGATGGCCCTCAACTGGCCGATGGCTCCATCGCGCACCATCTCGCGCGTGCGAACCCACTGCGGATGCCCTCGATACATGAAGGCTTCCATGATCTTGAGCTCCGGGTGACGGCGGCTCTCGGCCAGCAGTTCTTCGGCCTCGGCGACGGACAGGCCGATGGGCTTTTCGCACAGCACGTGCTTGCCGGCCTGGAGGGCCCGGATCGACCAGGGCACGTGCAGATGGTTGGGCAGTGGAATGTAAACGGCGTCGATGTTCGGATCGGCCAGCAGGGCCTCGTACGATGCGTGGGCGGTGGGCAGGCCCAGCTGCGCGGCCGCCGCCTGCGCCTTGGCCGCATCGCGTGAAGCGATGGCGGTTACCTCGCCCCGGGCACAGCGCTGCATGGCAGGAATGACTTTTTCAACGGCGATCTTGGCAACGCCCAGCACGCCCCAACGAATCTTCGGCATGGTCACGGTCCCAGGAAGCGGGAGGCGGTGCGGCTACCGCCGCGCTTTGCGGATCTTCTCTTGCACCTCGTTGCGCAGCCCGGCATCGGGCACTTGCTCGGCCAGCTTGTTGGCCTCATCGAGCAGGGCATTGGTCTGCTCGCGGCTGGGCAGCTTGACGGCGATCTCGGCCAATGCATGTGCCTGGCTGTTCACGTCTTCGATCTGATGGGCCGCCTCCACGGCGGCATCCAGGTTGGCCTGGCCCTCGGGGGCACCCAGCCGATTTTGAGCCGCTCCCAAGGAGGCCAGTGCATTGGCCTGGCTGCGGGGCAGTGGCATGGCCTCGGCCAACTGTCGAATGCGGTCAAACAGTGCCGCAGCGTTGTCCTTGCGATCCAAACCATAGTAGCCCTCGGCAATGCTGATCAGCGCATCAACCCGCTGTTGCAGTTCGATGGGATCATCGGTCTGGGGCTGCCGGTCGACGACCGCCTCGGCATCGCGCAGCAGGGCCGCCGCTTCGCCTTGATCCTGGGCAATGCCCATGGCCTTCGCCAGCGCGCTGTAAGCGGTAACCTGGAGGAACGGTTCGCTCACGCTGGCCACAACGGACTTGGCTTCGCGAACCACGTCGCGCGCGTCGCCCGGGTTGTCCATTCGGGCGTAGCCTTCGGCCAGCTTGGCCAGTTCGATGGCGCGGATGCCAGGAATCTTGATTTCGTTCGCCGCGCGGTGAGCCAGGCGATAGGTATCGCGCGCGCCCATCGTGTCCTGGGCCTTGTACTGCTGGTAACCCAGCGTGATCAGGGCGCGGGCCCTGGATTGCGGATCGGGGTCCCGCTGTGCAGCCTCAATCTGCGCGGCCAGCGACGTACCGCCGGGCGTCTTGCTGCCGCCGCAACCGGTCAACAGCAGCACCGTCAGACCAAGCGCCGCCCATGGCCGCACGCGGGCGCTTGCCAACAACCAATGTCGCATAAGCAGGCGGCCTCCTATTGCTTGGAGCATGAAATCACACATGGAAATGGCCGAGCGGCCTCTGGGCGTGCCGTGGTGGCTTAACCCGGGGTCCAGATTTTCGAGGGCGATGCCTGCGGTGCATCGCTATCGGGCGTCCACAGCTTGCCGCCCGAGGGCGTTCCGCCTTGTTGGCCCGCATCCGATGGTTGGCTTGGCACGAAACTGCTTTGAAGCATTTCGTGAAACTGCTGCAAGGCTTCCATCACGCCGACATCCCGCGGATAGCGCTGGAGCATGTTTTGCATCAGATCGAGCGCCTGTTGCACGCGGCCCACGCGGAACAGCGACAACAATTCCATGCTTAACACGGGGGCCGGCGATTGATTGGTTTCGACCAGCGATTCGCGGGCCTTTTGCAGATACTCCACGGCGAGCCCCGACACCCCAGCGGCAAGGCCCATCACCGCATATACCTGGTACACGGCTTCGGGCTCAAGGAGATTGCGGTTGAGTATCTCTTGGCCGAGATTCAACATGCACCGGTGGGCGCCAAGGGATTGCGCGTACCGGATCAGCTCAAACAGGTGTTCATCGGGAACGCTCTCGGGTTGAATCCAGCGGAGACGGTGGACCTTGGCGGGCGAATTCCAGAACTCCTCGCTGTAGGGGATGTCCGTCGGCAGATTGAGCTTCTGACGCAGTTCCCGGGTCAGCAGATTCGGCCAAGGTTCCAAATCGATGGGCCCGAGATAGCCATTCTCCAAGGTCAATACCAAGGCATCGAGCCTTGCCCGCTGATCGGGAACCTCCGCCGCCTGGAGCGGAGTCGCGTCGTCGAGCCACGCATTGGGCGTGGAAACCCAATGCTCATTGAGACGGTGCCGCCAGAACGAGCGGACCGCAGCTTCCTGATCGACACCGGACAGAACGACAAACGAAGGAGTATACCAGCGAAACTCCTTCGCCAGAATGAGACTCTCGGTCGAAGTGGTCTCGGTGGCCGGCCCCAGGGCATCGCCGCCCGCTTCTTCGATCACCTGCCGGGCCATGCTTTCGCAATCGGCCGCACAGGACAGGTACAGCCGTGCCTCGCGGTTGGTTTCCCGCCCGTACATCCAAACGTCGGAGCACCACTGGGGGTAGTCTTCAAAGCGGCTGGTGTCTTCAGGGGCGCCGCCGGCCCGATCGACGATTTCAAAATTCTGGCTTGGCGGGGCCGTCTCCTGGTCAGGAATCGCTTCCACCCTGCGCTTTGAGGCGGCAATCTGCGGGTGGCTGATGAACCGCTCCACCGCTTGATCCCAATTGGTGATGGGATAGACGACCTGGACCATGTTCACCCGAGGAACAATCGCCTTGTCGGCCAGCGTGCAGATCATCGCATGGACGGCCACGGCGTCGTCGTAATCGATGTCGTGGGCCACGTACCGCTGCCAGGCCTCGACCGTGCCATCGATATCGCCCAGCCAGCCCCGCAGCAAACCCAGGTTGGCCCAGATGTACGGATGGTCCTCCCTGGCAGCCAGGGCTTGCAGCTTCTGAGCGGCCGCCCGCCACTGCGCGCGGCCAGCCAGCACGGTGGCTTCCTCGAACTCATCCTTCCAGGGCACGTCGTCCACGGTACCAAAGAAGCGGCGGGCATCGCGGAACGCCACCGGCATTTCGCCCGCCCGGCCCATCTCGGCGAGGAAGGACAGCGCACTCTCGTCCTGGGCGACTCCTTCGTACACCAGCATGTGGGCCTGCGCCGACAGCCACAATTCATACCTCATCGCCAGCACGCCGATGTTCAGCACCGCCTGGACGAGCACCTCGGACCACTCGCTCGCGTGCTCGATGGCCGATTGCAGTTGGTCGATGGCCTTGATGATGTCGGCCTGCGACTCGGCACTCTCCAGGGTTAACATCGCGGCTTCAGCCAGGACGGTCGGGTTGTCCGCATCGTGCTGGAGGACCTGGGTGACCAGTTGTTGGGCCTCGTCCCGCCGGTCCAGCGCGCGCAGCGTGTCGATCTTGATCCGGGTCAGGCAGGCCCGGCCCGGGTACTTCTTTTCCAGCCGCTCCACGGTTTCCAGGCAGCTTTGAAACTGCTCGGCTTCCTTCAGCCGTTCCAGCTTGTCCAGCTCTTGGGGCAGATCAGAGCAGCAGAACTTGATTTTCTTGCCGGTTCCACCGGGGCACATCGCGTACTTGTCGATCGTCATATCGGAGGTTCTCGCTCCATCTGCGCTCCCTCCGAACCGGGGCCATCGCCGCCAACTGCCCTACAAGCAGCGAGCGAAACATGCAGGCGCGCCGAGCGAAGCGAACGGCATCGAGACTTGGATTCCAAGGGAATTACAAGCCGTCAATCTACCACGCGGGCGCAGCGTTGACGAGTCGCTGGCTACACTCCCACCGCGAAAAGAAGCAG
>CAZEEG010000019.1:53861-61112 GCA_964511065.1 uncultured Pirellulales bacterium
CATGTAAGGCTCGGCGCACGAGCCCTCGTTTCGTTTCTTTTTAGGCCGGAGCTGCGTCAAATGAAAAAAGCCGACATGAAGGTCTACAAGGAAAAGCTGCTGGCTTTGAGGGCACGGTTGCGGGGCGATTTTCAGCAGATGGCCGATGCGGCACTGCATCAGAATCGCGAGACGACCGACCACCGCAACGGCATGCCAATCCACATGGCCGACCTCGGCACCGATGCATACGAGCAGGAATTCACGCTTAGCTTGATGCAGTCGGAAGAAGGCACGCTTACGGCGATCGAGGAAGCCCTACAGCGGATCGAAGAAGGCACCTACGGCACCTGTGCCGATTGCGGCGAGGCGATCAAGAAGACCCGCCTCAATGCGCTGCCGTTTACTTCGCTCTGTATCCGCTGCGCAGAACTGGCCCAGCAGGGCGGTTAATCCCAACTGTCCTGTATCTTCCCGGCCCTAGCCGCGGCTCTGCGCTCGCCATCAACGGCGGCGCCTGTGCTAGCAATCCGCTGTTACCCATCGTGATGGTTAGCTGGGGGGACGCTACGACCGCGCGCCTATGTAAAGCTTTGGTGGATGTCGAAACACTGGTTGCGATTCGGTAAATGGGGGACGCTACGACTGCCTGCCTATATAAAGCCCCTCAACATCTAGGCCCTATCATCCGGAACGCACCCTGCTGGAATTGCGATCTAACCGCCGGCTCCATGCATAAAGTGGCAGCCCCAGCGCAATCGGCAGCAGGGCAATCAGGCAGAGCCCCCGCGCATAGGCCAGGCTCGCTTGAAGCATGAATCCGCACATCAGGCAGAAGATGATCGGCGGAAGCGGATAGCATGGCACGACAAACGGCCGAGGGCGTTCCTTGTCGCGGACGCGCAAGACAAACAGCGCGATTCCCACCAGCAGGAAAAACAGCCAGAACACCGGCGCGGCTGCGGCCACCAGGATCTCAAAGCCTCCGTTGTATTCCGCCCAGGGCAGCGCTCCCAGACCAATCGCCGCCAGCCCGCGGTCGATGGCCTGCTGGCCAGTTTGCGTTCCTACCAGGGCAATCAGCCCTAGCGAGACCCCGGCTTGGGCCACAATGGCGCCGCCGGGCGCTTCCAGGCCGCGGTGCGAACGTTTCAGCAGCGCAAACAACCGGTGCTCGGCGCCCCAGGTATGCAACAACCGCGAACCTGTGAGGATCAGGCCGTTGATCGCGCTGAGCGCCGTAACCATCACCAGCACGCTGATGGCGTTGGCCGCCCACGGTCCCGCGGCGCGGCCCAGCACATCGGCCGCAGGCGTGTGGCTGGCCCTGGCACCTTCAAAGCCGAGCACCCACAGAAAGGTTCCGTTCACCACCAGGTACAGCGCCGTCACCAAGCCGATGGAAAGAAACAGCGAGCGAGGGATGTTCCGCCGGGCGTCGCGAACCTCGGCAGAGACAAAGGCGGCATCGTTCCAGCCACCGTAGGCGTACAGCACGAACACCAGCGCCAACGGCCAACCGGCGGCGGAAACCGGCGCGGCCGAGGCATCGCCAGCCATGCCGGCGGCCATAGCAGAGGGACCGGCCAGAAGGCCAGCCACGACAATCGCGGCCAGACCTAGCATCTTGACGGCCGAAAGCAGGTTTTGGGCCGTCTTACCGAACAGCACGCCCAACAGGTTCAGGGCCGACAGCCCGGCCACGGCGGCCGCGGCCAGCCATACGGCGGCTGCGCGGTCCAATCTCCACAGCGCCACGCCATATTGGGCGAAGGCATAGGCCATTGCGCCAATGCTGCCCGTCAGCACAATGCACAGTTGGGCCCAGCCAAAGGTAAAGCCGACAGCCGGGCCAAAGGCCCTGGTGAGATAGCGATAGTCGCCGCCGGCGCTAGGGTAGGTGGTGGCCAGTTCGGCATAGCAGAAGGCGCCCAGCAGCGAGAGCCCACCGCCCACCAGCCACAGGGCCAGTGCTTGCCACGGTCCGGCCACGTTTTGCAGAACCAGCGGCGGGGTGACAAAGATCGATGTCCCCACCACGATGCCGACAATGATGCCAACCGTGTCCCAAAGTCCAAGATGATCGGCTGCGGCGCGCATGGCCGGAGGCTCCGCGCTAACCGCCTTCGACCGTGGCCACAGCGCAACGTGCTTCATCATCAACTGACCAGGCAGGGAGGTTTACGGCAGAGAGCGCGGGGGGGCACGCCCGAAAAGTATCACCGGCGAACACGGCCCACATCAAGGTTGGGCGACGGTTTCCAACCGCTTCAACCATCCACCCGGATTGAAGGTCAGCACCATGGCTTCGCGGCTGGCGTCTTGTTCAAACTGCTGCCCTAGCGGCGTCTTGAAGAACTCCATCAGCGCGGCCGTGGGGCCCACCGAACCGGGAAACACCGGCACGCCGTCGGAGTTGGTATCTTCCACAATGATATAACAGCCAGGGCTGACCAGTGGCGCATAGAGTTCCAGTTCGCGCAGCACGTGATCCTTCTCGTGGACCGAATCGAGCACCACCATCACGCGTTTGCCTTGGCATGCTTCACGGATCGCCTGCACGACGTTCGGTTCCACCGAACTGCCGTGAATGAACTGCACGTATTTTTGCCACAGCGGCAGCGTAGCAGCCTCGGTGCAGGCGACTTCCACGTCGATCGTAATCACCTTCGAGTCGTGCAGCCCCATGCCCTCCAGGACATGGGCGAAATACAAGGCCGAGCCGCCGCGAAACGTGCCTGTCTCAACAATCACGTCAGGGCGCGTTTCATAAATCACCTGCTGCATCATCCACAAGTCGCAGGGGTTCTTCTGGATGGGAATCCCCAGGAACCACATGTTCTGCCAGATGTTCAACTCGTGGAACAGCCGGGCGATCTCCTTCTGCTTTTCGAGCGGCATCGCCAGGTCGCGCCGGGCCACGATCTCCTCGAACGCCTTCTGCATGAACTCGCGCTCCTGCGGATCGTTCAGCCGCGGCCGATTGAAAAATGCCGCATAACCGCGCTCGCGCTGGAGTATCAGCCAGCCGGACAAAACCGTAAGCACGAGGACGAACACCAGCATCAGCCGGCCTTGTGTACGAGAACTCATGGCGTAGGGCGACCTCCCAACCTGAGACCAGCAAACGATCCGGGCGGCCCGCGGGCTCCAACCGCTACTGGCCGTGCTACCTGCGGCGCCGCCGATTCACTTGCAAGTTTAGGTCAGCCTTCCACGAAGCGACCGGCAGAACCTCGTATCCCAAGCGGCGCTCCGCCTGGAACAATTGAAAGGGCAGCACCACTTGCCCGCCTTATGGCGGCAGCAGCGGTTATCAGGCGCAGCGGCGCCAGACGCTCATGGTGAGAGAGGGATACCCGCCGCCACACCGGCGCAAGCGGCTGCGCACGCCAGCGTGGCAACGCGCGATCCCCGGGCTTGGAAGGCCCAGCAGTTGAACGGCTGTTCTGGCCTTACGGATTGGCCGACAGCGAACGGCTGACATCGGTCTGGTAGGCCGACATGGCGGGCAGGTAGCCGGCTACGGTGGACAGCACCACCAGTCCCGGCAACAGCAAAGCTTCCCAAGGCACAAAGCTGAAGAAGCCCAGGTAGACGCCGGTATGCTCGACCATCACCCCACTCAGCAGGGCAATGGCGGCGTGTCCCAAGATGAACCCGGCCAGTCCGCCACCGAGCGACAACCCGATCGACTCCAGCAGGATCACCGTCATCACGGTACTGCGGCGAGCGCCCAGGGCGCGCATCACGGCGATATCGCGGCGGCGGTCGCTCATGGAGTTGTAGATACTGACCATGATGCCGATGCCGGCCACAATCACAATCAGCACGGTCAGCAGCAGCAGCAGCGCCCGCAGGTTGCCGACAATACTATCGAACAACTGGAAAATCACCTTGGTGGGTGGCACCGCCTGGGCGACTGGGTTCTTGTTGATGTAGCGCTGCAGGGCCATCGCGGAGAGCGGATTGTTGGGATCGGTGCGCAGCAACACCGCGGTGACTTCGCGCTTGTCGATCGGCAGCGGCGCCACTTCCCCGCCCTGCGGCAGAAAGGCCGAAAGCTCAGCTTCCAGGCCCGGCTGGGTCAGGTTGCCCGTCTCGCGAATCTCCGGATTGAAGGCATGCCCGTCCAGCAGGTAGAAGCCTTCGATATTGACGAACAGCGCGCGGTCGTTGGGGGTACCCGTCGGATCGAGAATACCGACCACGGTGAACGCGTTCTGCTTGTGGACATGGCCTTCCGGGCCGATACCGTGGGTGGAGTTGAAATGGTCGCCCAACTTGAGGCCCGTTTCGCGGGCCACCCGCCACCCGATCACGGCCTCGAAGAAATTTTCGCGCTCAAAGTTACGGCCCTCGGCGAACGTGTAGTACCGGCCGGGCGCATAATCGATCTCGAACAACTCCCGCTCGGTCCCCACCACGCGGAAACCTTCGTAGCTATCGCCCAGACAAAAGGGGATGGCAGCTTCGATCGCGGCTGAAAATCGCCCCATTGGCTTGTGCGGTGTCACGGTCCGGCCGGTTGCCCCCGCCAACAGGCCCGCAGCATCCAGCACCTGCGGCGGCGTTCCCCGCTTGAACTGCAGGTAGTAGTCGTAAGGGATGTTCTCCACCGGGCTGCTGAGGTGGTACATCGTATTGAGCACCAGTTGCAGCGCGCCGCCCTTGGCGCCCACGATCAGGTCGAAGCCCTGAGCGTTGCGGGTGAAGGTATCTTCGACCGTGCTCATAATCACCAGCACGACCACGACCAGGGCGACCCCCAGCGCCATGGACAACGCCGTCAACCAACTGGACAGCGCCCGCTGCTGGATACTCCGCCAAGCAATCTTGAACAAGCTCATACCTGGTTGATCTCCTCGAGCCGGTCGACGCGGTCAAACTGCGACGCCACCTCCGGCGTGTGCGTTACCAGAACCAACGCCACCTGCTCTTCTTCGCACGTCTGGCGAATCAGATCGACAATCTGCTGTTGATGACCAGGGTCGACGTTGGCCGTGGGTTCGTCGGCCAGCAGTACCCGGGGACGATTGGCCAGCGCCCGAGCCACGCTCACCCGCTGCTGCTCGCCCACCGAAAGCTGGCTGGGCTTATGGGTGAGGCGGCCTCCCAGCCCAACCCGCTCCAACAGGCCAATGGCCCTGGCCCGATCGACCGCGCCGCCGGTGAACGCCATTCCCAGCATCACGTTCTCCAGCGCGGAGAAACCAGGCAGCAGGTTGAAGGTTTGAAACACATAGCCGATGTGTTCCGCCCGAAACCGGTCGCGCTGCGCCTCGGGTAGCGCCGCGATGTTAACGCCAGCCACGTTGACATTGCCGCGGTCGGGCTGGCTGATCCCGGCGATGATATGCAGCAGGGTGGTCTTCCCCGAGCCACTCTTGCCCATCAGCACCACCTGTTCTCCCTGCTCCACGTGGAAACGAGGGATTTTCAAGATCGGCAGCACCTGCCCGTTGGGTTCGATATAGCTCTTGGAGACTTGAGTCAATTCAAGCATGAACAACCACCGCTTCCTGGGCGGGAGAGTCGTGAAAAACCGTGAATTGGGCTGGCGGCGCTGGTGGCCGCCCGGGGCTTTGCTGGCGCCAAAGGGGGGTGGGAAGGCCGGGCCGCGGGCCCTTTCTGCGGGCGCCCGGTTAAATCACCCCTGTGGAGGGTACTACGTTGCCAGCGGCCGGAAGTTCGCCAGGCGGGGTGGGGCCTGGCGGTTTTGTGGGTCGTGGGGCTTGCTTGGACTGCGGCTTTTCGGTCAGCCGCGCTAGCAACCGGATCATGCCATAAAGCTTCGGCGCGGTTCAAGCCCGGAGCGGGAACATGTGGCTGCGGCGGCTAAGCCAAAGTAAGTTGGCTCTCCTGGACGATGTTCCGGCCTTGTTCTGCACCGCATGCGGGGCAGTTCGTGAAAGTAAGTTATTGTTGAGATTTAGCTTGCGGCACTTTGGCTGTAGCGTTGACGCCCGAGAAACCGACTTCTAGGATGGTGTTGGGTGATCCCCCGTATTGCCGCCTTAACGTTGGCGAGTGTTGATCTTGTCGCGAAATAAGAGGCCCCGCGCGTGGCTGTCGCACTGCCAGAAGCAATAAAGTCTGTCGAGCTGGATTGGTACGCCGAGGGCGATACCGTTCACGTGACTCCGCGCAATCAGAAACGATTCGAGATTCAAAAGGATCGGGCGATCGAGATCCTGCAGCGGGAAAAGGACGCGGAGCTCTTTCAACAGCAATTTGCCTTGCTGCTTGAGCGACTTGCCGAGTGGATTCAGGGGCGCGAGACCAAGATTGCCAACGCAATTGTGACCCTGCAGGATGACCGGCTGACCTTTGTGGTTGTCCGAAGCGAGGCACCCTACGACGAGCAGTTTCAGGACGACTTGGCCGACTTGGACGTTGATATAGCTAACGATCCCGACCTGGATCTGATCAAGCTCAAGACCCTGGCTTTGCCCATCGTCGGCGGGGAAGCATTGCGATCGTTTTTAGATGAGCGCCTCGTACTGGTGTATCATGGCAACGGAAGGCGACCACATACGGCTGGCGAACCGCAACCATGAGTTCCTTGTGAAACTCCTGCAGGACGGCGACTTCCCCGATTGGGCAGTAACAGTCGCATTCTATAAGGCGGTTCACGTCGTGGAAGCGGTCTTTGCTGCATCCATGACGTTCGATTCAACCAGCCACTCTGTACGGGAGGAGATGCTTAAACGCCCGAAATTTAAGGGCTTGTGGAAGGATTACTCCCACCTGCTAACGGCGTCTCGGATTGCCCGATACCTTTCTTCCAGCGGCGCGGGGGACTTTCACAGCTTTGCAGATTATCTTGATCTGGAGGGAGTGAAGAATCTGGTTCGCAAACGGCTGTACCGGGTTGAGCAACACTCCCTGGCCTTTCTCACGGCAACTGGCAAAGCCGATATGCAGAAGATCGACCCGGCCACAATCTAGCGCCACCTGCTGATTCGTTTGCCGCGGTTTCTCCCGATCATTTGCGTGAGAATGCCGATAGAAGGCCGTTGACAGGTACCCCCTGCGTTTGCGATAGTTTCTTGTTTCCGCTGGTCTTTTGTGGGCTGGCGGTATGCACTTGCGAGCGCACCCTCGGGCCGCCCCTACAGCTAATGCGATGTGGCGGCGAGGGGGGTTCATATACATAAAAGCTTTGACTGTAGGAGGTTACGTTGGCAGTCCGGATTCGGATGAAGAAGTTGGGGCGGACGCATCGCCCCTTCTATCGCATTTGTGCGATGGACAGCCGGGCCCCCCGCG
>CAZEEG010000020.1:0-6724 GCA_964511065.1 uncultured Pirellulales bacterium
GTCTTGATCCCGACCCCGCCATCATGCGCGATGCCCTGGAGGAGTATTTTGGCATCTAACTATGCCGGACTGTAGGTACGGCCCACGGTCCAGCGGCATTGCCATCCCTTGCCGAACTCGCCCTTGCAGCGCGCCGTGCCAGTGGCCTGCGTAACGGGGGTTCCCGCCATGCCTTCCTCGATTTCCGCCCTCCTTGCTTTGCCCGCCTTTGATTTATGATCGCAGCGATTCTTCACTGGCTCGATCGGTATCGAGGGCAGCTCGTCTCCGTGGCGCTCGCCCTGTTCGCCGTGGCCCTGTTCTGCACGGCGCGGTTGCAGATTTCCGACGCGCCCGAGCGGTGGATGCCGCACTCCACGCTGAACGCCTGGCAGGTGTTCGAGGAACATTTCGATGCCGGCGACAACCTGGGCGTGGCCCTGCACTTTCGCCGGCCGATCAGCGACGGCGACCTGGCCCCGCTGAAAGCCCTCCGGGAGAAGTTGGCCGCCGTCGATGGCATCCGCCAGGTATACGATGCCTCGCTGGTGGCTCAGGACATCGAACAGGTCCCGCTCACGCAGTTGCTCGATCCCAACCAGGGAGAGCGGTTCGACGTCTACAACGGCGCGCTTTGGGATAACCCGGCACCGGGTGATCCGACCCGAACCTTGATGATCGTCTGCGAACTGGAGTTTTATGCGGGCGAGGACAAGAACGATCCCGACGGGCTCAACGCGCGGCGGCGGCACGTGGCCCAGCAGGTGGAGACGCTGGTTGCCGATGAGCAAACATCGGGGGCGTGGCAGGACGTCGATTTTCACGTCGCCAGCAGCGTTACGATGATGCGCGAGATCGAGAAGCGCACCCGGCAGGTGGCGTTCACCTTCTTGCCGGCCTCGATCCTGATCGGCCTGTTCAGCTTGTTGATCGGCTTCCGCAGCGGCAGCGCGCTGGCCGTGGCGATCTTGGGCAGTTTGTGGGCCATGGTGCTGGTGCTGGGCTGCCTGGGAGCGCTGGGCGGTACGCTGGGTGTGGTAACCGTGGCGACGCCCACGCTGATGTCGGTGGTGGCTATCGCCTCGACGGTCCACTTTGCAGCGCACGAACACGAAAGCCACGAACACGGTTCCGAAGCCGGGCATGCGCATGATCCCCATGCCGAGCGAGGCACCATCTCGGACGTGGAGGCCCAGGCCGCGCACGCCCGCCGCCGGCGCTGGCAACTGGTCCGCTGGGTGGCCGTGCCCTGCTTTGGCTCGGCCTTCGCCACCGGGATCGGCTTTTTGATGTTGTGCTTCAACGAGTTGGAGCCGATCCGGGAACTGGGCTTCCAGATGTTCGGCGGTTCGCTGTTGGCGTTCTTTGGCGTGTTCATCTTCACGCAGTTCTTGCCGATCCGCCGCACGTATCCGGGCCGCTGGCTGACCGAACGCAACCTTCACCGTTTCGCCGATTCGGTCATGGTCAGGCCCAAGGGGATGACCACGCTGTTCATGGTGCTGGTGGCGGTGCTGACCTTTCTGGCCTGGCCGCGGCCCAAGGGCGAAGCCATCGGGCTGTACGTGGATGCCGATCCGTTTTCGTTTTTTGCCGACGACCAGCCCATCAAGGCGGCGCTCGACCATTTCGAGCAGCGGCGGTTTGCCGTTTACCAATTGGAAGTGATCCTGGTGCCCAAGGAGCCAGCCCCCCCACCGCTGGTTCCCACCCAGCGGTCGGAAGCCTATGAAGCGAACGTGACTGCCGCCCGGGAATTCATTGCCCAGGTGGAGGATCGCAGCGATCTGGGCGTGATTCGCGTGCTTTCGACGGTCTCGTTCCGAGACCGTTACCAGCAGATCATGCAGCAGATTGCCGCCAGCGAGGGGGAGGCGACGTCTGGCATCTCGGCCGCGAAATTGGCCGGGGCGGCCGCCCTGTATCAGACATTCCAAGCGTGGAACAAAGACAAGCAAAACGAAGGCGCCCTGCGGGTCACGCTGGTGGCGCTGAACGGCCCCAACGGCTTCGCCCCGCTGGTGCGGTATGTCGAGCAGCGGTTACCGACCGAGCGCTTCCACTGCTACCTGGCCGGCAGTGTGAAACAGAATGTCGATCTGGCCGACGGCCTGGGGCACGGCATGCTCTATGGCGTGGGTTCATCGTTCGCTGTGATGGCGATCGTGTGCGCCGCCTTGTTTGGTTCAATACGGCTGGCCGCGCTGGCCGTGATCCCCAACCTGTTTCCGGTACTGTTCGTGTTCGGTACGATGGGTGCATTCAAGATTCCGATCAGTTCCGGCACGGCGATGGTAGCGACCATCGCGCTGGGCATCGCGCTCAACGATACCATCCACTTTCTGCTCCACTACCGGATGCGGACGCGCGTGCTGGGGATACCGCCGCGCGAGGCTATCCGCACCACGATTGCTTCCATTGGCCGCCCGCTGGTCTGGACATCGCTGGTTCACATAGCCGGGTTTGCCATTTTCCTGGGGACGGATTTTATCCCTCTGTTCCAGTTTGGCCTGTTTGCCAGCCTGGCCATGGTTGCGGCCCTGATCGGCGACGTTGTATTGCTGCCAAACCTGCTGCTGGTATTTGACCGCCAGAAGCCTCGGGCGAACAACGACGCGGCTACTGGCCCCTCGCTCAACGCGGATCACGCCCAATCATGAAAACGCTCATCAAAAATGCGCAGGTGGTCTTGCCGCGGGAAGTGGTGCAGACGTCGGTGCTGATCGACGGCCGGCAGATTGCCGCGATCGACCCGGCCATGCAGACCACTGCCGATGAAACCGTGGACGCGACCGGTTTGACGCTGCTGCCCGGCGTGATCGACGACCAGGTCCACTTTCGCGAACCTGGGCTGACGGCCAAGGAAGACCTCACCACGGCCACCAGGGCCTGTGCCAAGGGCGGCGTGACCACGTTCCTGGAGATGCCCAACACGGTGCCGACCACCACCACGGTCGAGCGGCTTCACCAGAAGCTGGCCCTTGCCGCCGAGAAATGCCTGGTCAACTACGGTTTCTACATTGGTGCCACGGTCGATAACCTGGCCGAGCTGCAGCAGGCGACGCGCACGCCTGGCATCAAAATCTTTATTGGCTCCAGCACCGGCGACATGCTGGTGGATGACCAGGAAGCCCTGGAGCGGATTTTTGGCGAAACCACGCTGCCGATCACGGCGCACTGCGAGGACGAAGCAACCATTCGTCGCAACCGCCAGCAGTACCGTGAAACGGGTGACGTAGCCGACCATTCGCGCATCCGATCGGCCGAGGCCGCTTTGATCGCCACGAAACGGGCCTTTGATCTGGCAGTGCGGCATCGTCACCGGTTCCATCTGCTGCACTGTTCGACGGCGGCCGAGGCGCAACTGCTGCGCGACCATCACCGCCTGTTAACGGCCGAAGTCTGCCCGCACCACTTGTTCTTCAACGTGGATGATTACGCCCGATTGGGTACCCGGATCCAGATGAATCCGTCGATCAAGACCCGCGACGACAACGAAGGCTTGTGGCAGGCCTTGCAGCAGGGCTTGATCCAGGTGATTGCCACGGACCATGCGCCGCATCTGCTCGAAGAAAAACAGCGTCCCTATCCGCAAAGTCCTTCCGGGCTGCCGGCGGTCGAGAATTCACTGGCGTTGCTGCTCAACGAAGTGAATCGCGGCCGCGCGACGCTACAACAGGTGGTGCACTGGATGTGCGATGCACCGGCCAGGGTTTGGGACATCGTGAACAAAGGGCGGATCGCCGCCGGTTACGACGCCGACCTGGTCCTGGTCGACATGAACCTCGCCCAAACCGTACGCGACGAAGAACAACAAACCAAGTGCCGCTGGTCGCCCTGGCACGGCGAAACGCTGACGGGCTGGCCCGTCCGGACCTGGGTGCTCGGGCGGGAAGTGTTTCGCCACGGCCAGTTCGATGAGTCGGCCCGCGGGGAAGAAGCCACCTTCGACCACGCCCGCGGCGGCTATTGGGCCAGCAGCGATTAACAGGCAGCCTGCGCCCAGGGCAGGCGCCGGCCATTTACGGCCGCCAGTCGATTCACAGCGCAGGCTCGGCTCTGCGAGTTCGCTCGGCTTGCATATGACTGCCGGCGGTCAAAAATCCCAAACCACCAGTGCGGCGTAGGTCAGGTCGGAGGGCCGCTTATCGCCCGGCGTGCTGTCGTAACGGTGGATGCCGCTGAGGCGGAAGCTGAGGTGCCCGTCGCTGTCGATTTTCATTTCCCAGCCGGCATCGCTTCGTGCGCGGTAATTGCCGTAGTCGCCCATGTCAAAGTAGATGTCGGTCTTGGCGCTGAGCTTGTGCCGATCCCAAAGCTGGTGCGAAAACTCGTAGCCGTAAGATCCTTCGGGCACCCACACGGCGTCGGGCGGCCCAACCTCTTTCATGGCACCCCAGCCGATGCGGAGTTGCAACTGGGTTCGTTCGTTGCGAATCAGTTTGTAGGCGACACCGCCGTCGCCGGTGACGCGCATCTCATACTCGGTGAACGCATCGTATTCGGTCGTACCGTGGATGAAGCCAGACCAGCGCGTTTCCAGGAACGACCGCTCCAGCCTGCTTTCGAGCAGAAGCTGATCCTCGTTGACCTCACCGTTTGCGACGGCCACCGTGTAGACGGTATCGAAGGTGAACACGGAACGATCGGTTTCCCGTTTGAGGTTGGCCGTGGCCCGGAGCGAGGTTTGCTCGCTGTTACCCGAGGAACCATTGAGTCCAAGCTGGATCCGGCCGGACCAAATCTTGGGCGGCGGGGGCAGGTCGGGCAGCTCGCCGATCGAAAGTTCCAACGGCGACAGCTCTTCGATTTCAAGCGGCTCCCCCGCCGGCAGTTCCAGCGCTTTGCGGAATGGCGACTGCTCCTCGGGCAGCAGTTCCAGCGGCGGTTCCTGCGGCTCCCCCGGTTGCGCAGGCCGCAGGTGGTCGATCAGATTCTCGGCCAATTCTTCGGCTAACCGTTCGGCCAGGGGCAGTGGGGGGAGGCGTCTTACGCTGGAGAGGTCGGGAAGGGGAAGCGGAACTTGTGCAACCGCTGGCGGTGCTAGCGCTAGCGCCCAGCAATACACCACCAGGCCCAGCATCGCGCGCGCGGCAATGCCTGGGAATTTTGCGGCGGTACGACCGACTTCCGCCACGCATCGCCTGACACGATTCGCGGTCCAGCGGCAGCGGAAATCGCCCGCACCACATCCCGGTTGCGGCAGTGGCGGTTGCATCAGCGGGTCGATCTAGGGTGCAGGCCGGCGGGGTTGTCGTCCTCCGGTAGTGGCGCCAGCAGCGGCGGCACCGGAGGGAGGCACAAGAACCGGCTATCAGAAAGCGGGAGGGCGAACCTTATCAAATCACCCGGCTGCCGACAACGCGGCTCCAACAGTCAGCAGCATCCAGCCAGCGGCCGCCCCCCGGTTTGCGTGGGAGGCTTGCTGGTCCAGACGTGCTCGCCTGTGCCGGTTGGGCATGGTACTTTGGGAGCGATCCAAGGCTTCGTGTCTTGGCCTGCGTTGTTACCCCCCCTGGAGGCCCGGTTGTTATGATCCGCCGCTTGTCGATGTTCCGCTTGGCCGCATCCTTCGCGCTGCTGTTGGCCTGCCTGATGCTGCCGCCCGACGGCTTGGCCGCGGGGCCGGAAGCCGCATCGGCCTGGGTGCTGGTGTCCGTGGGCGGCGAGAACCGCATTGCCATCTTTCAGCGCGACGGCAAGACCGGGCGGCTCAAACCACACGGCCAGGCAGAACTGCCGGGCGCTCCCGGATCGCTGGCCCTCAATGCCGACGGCACACGGCTCTATGCGGCGGTGCGTTCCAAGGAGGCCGTTTCCACGCTCGCGGTTGATCGGGCCAGCGGGCGGCTGGAACTGCTCGATACCACGACCGTCGCAGGCAATCCGGTCTATCTCATGGTAGACCCCAGCGGGCGGTACCTGCTCTCGGCCTATTACAGCGGCGACAAGGCGGCGGTTCACCGCCTCAACGAGCGCGGCCTGGTGGCCGGCGAGGCAGCTTCGGTCGTCGCAACCAAGAAGAACCCACACTGCATTTTGCCGCTGCGCGACCAGCCTTGGGTGTACGTCCCCAATACCGGTTCCGACGTCATTCAGCACTACCGGGTCCAGGATCGCAGCGGCGCCCTGGAGCCAGCCAGCCCGGCCGAAACCGCCACGGCCACCAAATCAGGGCCGCGGCACGCGGTGCAGCATCCCTCGGCCCCGTGGCTGTTCGTGGTCAACGAGATCGATAGCAGCGTGACCTCCTACCGCATTGATGCCGAAACCGGCCGGCTGACGCAATTGGAGAAGCTCACCACGTTGCCCGAGGATTTCACCGGCTCCAACACGTGTGCCGATATTGAAATCACCCCCTGCGGGCGTTACCTGTATGCATCCAATCGCGGCCATGACAGCCTGGCGATATTTGCCGTCGATGAGCGGACGGGCCGGCTCAAGCCGCTGGGACATACCGCCACGGAAAAGACGCCGCGCGAGTTTGCCATCGATCCCAGCGGGCAATTCCTCTACTCGGCCGGGCAAGGTTCGGGCCGCCTGGCCGCGTACCGCATCGACAGCGAAACCGGCAAGCTCCAGCACTTGGAGACGTATGAGGTGGGCAAAGGCCCTGCCTGGGTGCTTGTGCTGCCGCAGGCTCCCTAACCGCTCCGTAAACGCGAAGCTCGGAAAAGCTGCCGCCTGCACCGAGGCCATGCGCACGCGCAGCGGCCATGCGCACGCACAGTAGCCATGCGCACGC
>CAZEEG010000020.1:6824-25392 GCA_964511065.1 uncultured Pirellulales bacterium
GCCATGCGCACGCACAGTAGCCATGCGCACGCGCAGTAGCCACGCGCACGCGAAGCGGCACCGAAACTGCACGCCTGGGTGGAACGGTGGTTCCTCCCGCCCTGCGCATTATCAGCGAGGCAAGGCGATGCAGTTTCGATGCAACATAGCACGGCAGCCAAGCGGCGACTGGAAGGCCAGCCATCGCGGCCCCGAGGTCGGCGAGGTTCAAGCGACAGGGCGTACCAAGGAACAGGCCCTCGATAAACTGCGAGGCGAAATCCGATATCGCCTGGAACTCTGCCCCTGCACGGGCGAATCGTACCAACATATCGACCTGGAAATTGTCGAATCGTCTGCGTAGCAGACCGCACTGCGGCCCGGATGTCCCTAGTGCCGGGTAGCGCCGCCGGACTTAGTCCTGCTGGTTGAGCAGTTGTTCAACGAGCGCCGAAACGTCTTCGTACGAAAAGAGGTCTTCGACGGCCTGGGCTTCTTCGTTATCGAACCGTTTGACCTGCTTACCTTCCTGATCGTAGACGTAAACGACCGGAATGGCGGCAATGCCGAACTGCTTGTAAAGTTCTTCGTCGGGAGTGCTGGAGATGACATTATCGAACGTGGCGCCCTGCTTGCGCAGGAACTCCAGCACGCCGCCTTTGGCCTCGTCGACCGTGCCCAGGCCGTTGTAATCGAAGCTAACCGAGATGCAGGCGACCTGGTCGCCGTGCTTCTTGTGCAGCGCGACCAGGCCAGGGAACTCCTTCACGCAGGGCGGGCAACTGGTGCTCCAGCAGTCCAGCACCACCACCTTACCCTTCTTGCTGGCAATCAGGTTCTGGATGCCCTCGTAGTCCAGCACTTGCAATTCCACGTTTTCGTTCGCATTCGCTGCGGCATTTTCCGCCGTCGTGTTTGGGGCGGCCGTGTCGGCATCGGACGACGGTTCCGTCGTTTGAGCCTGGTTGCCACAACCGGCCGATGCAATGAATAGCGCCGCTGAGAAGAAAACTGCGAAAGAACGCAACATGGTGCCGTTTCCTGTGCTTACGAGGGATGATTAACAAAGGCGCTCGATCAGCCGCGATGGACTTGCCGCTCTGCAAAAGGATTCGCGGAGCCCAATGGGCCGGGATTTTTATGGTCCGATGCCGGGCGCTCATCGCCCAATAGACTGTCTGTCGGGTGTGGTTTCAATCGCGTGGGAAGGTTATTGATGGTTGCGCCGCCGAGGCCGGGTTGTCGAACGATCGGTGCCGAAAAATTTTCCGGTTCTTTAACACGATCCAAGGCCTTTCAGCGGGCCGGCTTGAAATCAAGCCGCCATTCGCTGCCCAGCCACCAAGAACCGGCAGGATTCCATCGGGAGTGGGAAACGTACCATGGATGAATGGGACCGCCAGGGGCGCGGTTCGCCATCTGGCGCGGCCCAAGTTGTGGTTACGGGCGGTTTTAATGCGTGCCGGCAGCAGGGGCGGATGGCGGTTCCTGATCCAGAGCCGGCAGCAACGCGGCCAGTTTCAGCGCGGCCCAAGTTGTGGTTACGGGCGGTTTTAATGCGTGCCGGCAGCAGGGGCGGATGGCGGTTCCTGATCCAGAGCCGGCAGCAACGCGGCCAGTTTCAGCGCGGCCTCGGCACACTCCTGACCTTTGTTGCCCTTGTTACCGCCGGCACGATGAATCGCCTGTTCCAGCGAGTTACACGTCAGCACGCCAAAGAGGACCGGAACGCCAGTGGCAAGGCCAATCTGGGTAAAGGCCATGCTCACCGCCCGATTAATGTGCTGGTCGTGGGTGGTATCGCCGCGAATCACCGCTCCCAAGCAAAGCACCGCCGCATAGCGGCCCGATTGGGCAAGCCGCTGGGCCACCAGCGGCAACTCAAATGCGCCGGGAACCCAGGCCACGTCGATGGCGTCTGAACGCACGCCGCCCGCTTCCAGCGTGCTCACCGCACCATCCAACAGCTTGCCCGTGATGTGCCGGTTATACTCTGAAACCGCAATGGCAAACCGGCTTTCGGTCACGGGCGCAGGTTGAAAAACTCGGGGCATATGACAACGGCACCAGGGCAGGGGGGGACGGCTCGCCGGGTGCCTCGCGCTTTGAGGGCACGCTTACGCAGCAAGTCCGACCAACCTATGGTGATGGATTCCACGCGGCAGATCAATCGGGCGGACAAAACTGCCGGCCGAGGGTGTGGGCAGGGGGGCGCACCACTGCTCAACCGCACTGCCTCGGGGGAGACGTGCGAACGATCGAGACGGGCCAATCCGCCACGGGCCGCGCGAATCAGGCACGCCACGGCGCTTGCCCGATCACATCACGTGCCCCTTGGTGACAAGCATGAACACGTCCTCAAGCGTGGGGTCCTTCTCCGCGAACGACCGCATCTTGACGCCTTCCCGGGACAGTTGATCGAGCAACTCAGCCACGCCGGCATCGTCAGTCTGCAGTTCCGCCACCGCTCGATGGTCGCGGACTTCGAGATTGCGCAGGTGTTCGCAACTGCGGAGGATAGACAGCCCTCGGTCCATGTTCTCCACAAACCGAATTTCAACGACCCGGTTCTTGCTGATCTGCCGGTAGACGTCCTGCATCGGGCCGTGCATCAGCAGTTGGCCCCGCTCGATGATCCCGATGGAACTGCAGCAATCGGCCAGTTCGGAAAGAATGTGGCTGGAGATGATGATCGTTTTGCCCATCCGCTGAAGTTCCTTCAGCAGGGCCTTCACTTCGAGCCTCGCCCGAGGGTCGAGGCCGCTGGCAGGCTCGTCCAGGATCAGCACGGGCGGATCGTGAACCAGGGTCTTGGCCAGGCACAACCGCTGCTTCATCCCTCGCGAGAGACCATTGACGAAATCGTCGCGCTTGTGGGTCAAGTCGAGGAGTTCCAGCACTTCGCCGATGACCTGTTTGCGCCGCTTCTTGGGGACTTCGTATGCAACCGCAAAGAAGTCGAGAAATTCCCAAACTCGCATCCCGTCGTATACGCCAAAGGCATCGGGCATGTAGCCCAGGCTGCGGCGCACATGGAGCGGGTCGCGGGTCACGCTGTAGCCGTTGACAGTGCCCTCGCCGGAAGTTGCCCTTAAGAGCGTGGCCAGGAAACGGATCGTGGTGCTCTTGCCGGCACCATTGGGGCCGATGAATCCAAAGACCTCGCCCGCATTGATGTGAAGATTCAGGTTCTGGACGGCAACCAACTCGCCGTAGACCTTGGTGAAGTTCGTCAGGGTAATCATGCGCACCAGGCGGCAAGTGATAGCTCAAGGAATATCAAAATGTACGGGCTGTCGTTGTTACCCGGCGATTGGGGCCGCATAGGCTCTCCACGACCACGTTGAACCCTTACGGCCCGGAGGCATCCGCCGGAAGGCTGCCCCGCAACACGGCCTCGCGCAGGCGAGGGTCCACCTCGTCGGGTACCGGGGGCGCTGGCAGTTCGTACTGCAGGTTGACCACGACCAGGGCCAATTGCTGATTCTGCGATGCGGCTGGCTCAATCCGCAAGCCGGGGAGCGGTTCTTCGCTGAACCCCAGCAGCCGCAAACTACCGATCAGGTTGGGATCCTTTGATTTCGGAGCCGCAAACCGCCGCCAGAGTGCCGCGGGCACGGCGTTCTCGCCCGAGAGTGCGGCGGTTGCCGGGCCGGGTGGGACTCCTGTATCCATCGCTTCGACGGGGATTTCGAAGGGGTTTTCTGGTTCATTGATACCATTTTCAGTTTCGGGCGCAGCACCGCTGTGGCGTGCTTCGTCCGCCGGCACAGCAAACTCCGGATGATCTTCAATAAACGCAGCCAGATCGGCATAGCGAAAATCCACTGGCACCGCGGCACTACCGGCTGGCACATCCCCCAACCACGCGATGCGCCCTTGGCCATCGATCACAGCGGCATCGCGCAGCGAAAGGGTCGAATTGTTGCGCACGGTCAGCTTGCCATCGTCGGTGGTGGCAGCTTCGATCCCGCCTCCCACGTCCAGCGTATGCTCGCAGTGCAACATGCCCAAGGCGTTGGAGCGGACTTCAAAACCGTCGAGCGTTACTCCGGTGGCGTCGCTGCGGTAGTAAACCGTGGAAGTATCCAGCCGCGGCTGGCGTGCCAACTCGTCGAGCGTGAACAGCGGAAACGGTTGCACCAGCGCTCCCGGATCGTCGAACGCCAGGTCGTACGAGGTGGCCAGCGATGTGTACAACGCCGTGTATCGGGTAACGTGCGCGCGCGGATACCCGCCCTGCAGCTCGACCACGGCCACGTCGGTTCGCGCCCGGGCGAAGCCGATATCAAGCTGCGCCTCGCGGACCACCACCAGCGCGAACACCAGCGTGATGACCGGTGCGGCAATCCAACACCATTCCACGCGGCCCAACAGCCGGAACACCAGCCAATTGCCGGGCACCAGCACCAGCAGATACACCCCCAGCAGCCGGGCAATGAAGCCGGCTTCGGGAATGTAAATGCCCGCGGCCTCGCGCAAGGTATGCCGGGCATCGCTGGCAACTCCTCCAAAGCTGGACCAGCCGGCCACGCCGCTATCGTGGGACCCGGCATTGCTCCGTACGATGGTGGTGGCCAATGGTGCCAGGGCAGAATCGTTCGCTTCGCTGGCCGCCAACGGCGCCGGCACCCGATCCAGATCGCGGGTCAGAATCCGCAGGCGGCTGTTGACCTCAGCATGGCTAAGTCCGCCGCTGCGCACCATCAAACGTACGGCTTCCTCCGGTGCGAACTCCAAGGCTTCGGGGTCGGCCAACAACGTGCGCGGCGGCAGTCCCAGCAGGCAAGCATGAAAGAAACCGTCGAAGCTGCGCCAGGCATCCACCGACAATTCCCGCTGCGTCAGCCGAAAAGCCGAAAGCACCACGCGCCCTCGCCCCACGCGGCGTTCCACCACCAGTGGCAGACCGTTGTCCGCCTGGGCCACCACACGCACCTGTTCGCCATCGGCCGGTTTCAGACGTTTGCCGGGCCAAGGCCGCGTCAGATTCAGAGGCTTCCCCCAGCGGGTCCAGTGCAGATTGAATGTTTCCAGGTCGCCGGGGCCAAACTCCACATCGGCCGTGGCGACTGCTGGCAGATAAGGTGCCAGGAAGCTGCCTTGCAACACATCGAGCGATTCGGGCCCGCTCACGATCAACTGCCCACCCCAGTGCAACCAGTCCACCAACGCCTGCTGTTGATCGAGCGAAAGAGCCGAAGGTTCCACGCCATCCCAAATGGTGCATGCAATGCTGGTCCACGTAAGCCAGTGCGACGGCAGCGCAACGCGGTGATCCATCTGCGGGATGACCACGCGGTAATTCATCTCGGGTGTGCCGAAACTCTCAATCGGCGGACGCACGCTGTACATCTTGGAGGTGTCGAGGAACCGATACCGTTCGCCCTCGGGACAGAGCACCACCATATGAAACTGCCGGGCGGGCATGCGTGCCGCCGAACCGTCCAACCGGGCCAGCTCGCGATCGCTATCCTGCGACAACAGCCGCACAGATATGGGGGTCGTAAGACTTCCCGGTGGTACAAACAGCACCAGTTCCAGGTCTTTTGGCTGGCCCTTGGCCAATACGGCCGGCCGCGACGTACCCAACTGGTAACGCGTGCCTTCCAATGGAAACGGCATGGTGATCAGCCGCCCGCCAAAGTCGTCCTGGTTGGCGATTGCCTGGATGGAAGCACTGGTCCAATGGCCCGGTTTGACCAGTGCGACCGCCGTGGATTCGCCGCTGTCCGGTTGCACCCGCAGCGGCTGCAATTCGAAGGGAGCCTTTTGCCGGGCCTTGTCGCGCCTCGCCCGCTGCTCCTCCACCTGCTTCTCCAGGTCCGTGCGCTCGTCGCGCGAGCACCCGCCGCAGCCTGGCAGCGCGGCAGCCGCCACTGCCGCCAGCGCGATCCAGAGCACCAGCACGCGGGAGCGGCGATGCTCCAAGCGCCGCTCCGCTGGGCGTGAAGGAGACGGTGAATCCAATGGCATGCAACACCCCGGCAAAATGGGTTGTGGGGCGGGGCCGCCATGGAACCAATGACAGCTTCAACGGGAGCCGTCTTGGCAATGTCGCACACGGCCCGCCGGCTTTTGCGGCAGGCGCGGGCGCGCCCCCACCCTCACGATTTGAGTGTACGGCGGGAGCGAAGCGGCGAAAAGACGCGAGTGCCTGGGTGGACAGCCCATACCGCCCCCCAGGCTACCGCGATTCCCTACAATCTGGGCGCCCAGGCGCTACATTGCCGAAAACCGGTGTGCCTGCCCGCTTGTGCGGCTATTCGCAGCAGGGGCAGACTTGCGGCACGTAAACCACGAGCGTGGCCGAGTACGAAGTCTGGTCGTATCCCTCGCCTCGCTGCTCCGGCTCGCGGTGATGCACGACGACCAGCACATAGTTGCCCTCTTTGGGCATGAACTCGGCGCGGCCTTCATTGTCGGTCGTGCGCTCGTAATCCGGGTCAAAATCCTCGGCCAGCACCGCGCCGCGAGGGATAAACGAAACCCGGGCCCCCACCAGCGGCTTACCCTGGTACAGCACCTGCACGGCGATTGGTTCGCCCGGCCCGGCACCCAGCACCGGATGCTGCGTCGGCACGATCTCTAGCGGATGCCCCAGCGGCCTGGCAAACCAGGCCTGCTGATCGTCAGCGGCCTGGCTGCGCTTGATCCCGTCGAGCGAATGGCTGGCAACGAAGAAGGTCTTGCCGCTCTTGATCGCCCGCGTGGTGCGATGCAGCGTATCGAGCGAATGAGCGACCATGTGCAATCCCTGCTGGCCGGGCACAAACCGTGCCGACCAGTAGCCCTCCTTCGGCGCATAGCCCGTATCAATCACCTCGGGCTTCAGATCATAGGACTTGCCGCCGGGCGCGACCACGGCCAGCGTACACGGGTCGAGGGTGATCTTGCTGGCCAGCTTGAAATCGCGGTGCCCGTTGCCGTGATTGCCGAGCATCAGGTCGACGTGAACCACGTCGCCCACCCGCACCACGTTGGTGTTGGTCTGCACCCAGGTATCATGGGCCGATACCACTTGAACCAGGGCGCCGGCCACCAGCCATACCGCAGCCAGGGCCGCTACTGCGCGCCAACTGTGGCGGTGAGCGCGAAGTGGCATCGACCGCTCGCAAATCATCATCAAAGTACGCATGACAACCATATCTCCTTATTGAACATATTGACCTATTGACACTTCAATTCATCTGGCAATCTGTCAGTACCGCTTAACACCTGTGAACGGCGACGAGTTTCATAGCCCTCCCGTCGGTTCGCCGCCATTGCGCGAGAAGGCGCCTCGCCACGCTCTCAGATCAACGCCATCGCCAACCAGGACGACGCGGTCATCCAGGAACAGGACATTGACGCCGCCGGGATGATTGCTCCGCGCGCCCAGCCAGCCTCGACCATTGCCCGAGACATCGACGATGGGACTGTTAGGCGGCTGCCAGGCAGTGACCGTGGTCAGGTGCTCGCGCCCCCACAACCACGACATGCCGCGGTCGCCCGAATATATTGTGGAACTGCAACTCGTCACCAGTTCTTGAAGATCGGGATCGGTGATCGCGGGCGGGCCGCCGGGCCCCAGCCCTGGATTGGCGGGACGAAGACACGAGCTGAGGTTCGCGTACACCAGGCGAGGATCGGCCTCGGCGGCCGTTGCCACCTGGGCATCCACACCGCGCAGCGATTCGGTCATGGCCACTGTATAGGCGGTGCCATCCGACACGGCACCAAACCCGATCCGCGAGTCGTAAAAGAACAATCCATCGGTTGGAGCCGATGCATCATAATTGAGCCCGGTACCGCTACCCAGATTCACCATGTAGTTCAACCCGGCCCAATGCTCAGCGGGGCGGCCCGCTACCTGGCGAACGGTCACAGAAGCAGGTCCATCGCTCGGACACAGAAACAGCGGCACCTCGGTCGCTGCCACGGTGGCCTGGGCCGGGTTCAGATATTGACTGCCGCCAGAACCCAGCATGAGTGGCTGATCGAAATGAATCAGATTCTGAAGATTCTCCTGTTCAACATATGGTAAGAGTCGGGCTTGAATCGAAAAGCTCCACTGGCTGCTCGTTCCCAAGCCCGGGAACATGCCATGCCGGCCCTCATAGTGATGCAGGGCCAACCCCAGTTGGCGGAGATTGCTGGCACATTGAACTCGCCGTGCCGACTCCCGAGCCGATTGCACGGCCGGCAGCAGCAGCGAAATCAAGATGCCGATGATGGCAACTACCACCAGCAATTCCACCAGCGTGAAGGCGCGTCTCGTGGTCATTGCGGCGATCCTTCCGTCCTCAACCGGACGGCTTCTATAAGCAAAACGTCACTTGCACACGGTGACAGGCGAGCCACCAGCCAAAGGGTGGTTGCTTGCCATCACCCGCCGTGAACGCAGATCAGGCTTTAGCCACACATCTGTTTGAACCTGGGTTTGCGCGCGCTGCCCCCGCGAGCGTGCCAAGGGCGTTGGCCGTGCCGATGGCGCGCTGGGGCCCTGTTAGCGTTGCGGGGGGCGCATGTCCGTGCCCGGTGGGCAGGACATATCCCTCCAGGGCGATGAGCTCCTGCACGACTGGCGCAGCTCCAAGAGCGCCGCGTACAATGTGCATCCTCATGCGCATCCAACGGCGCATCCTTCGCAACACCAGGCGCGCCGCGCACGCATCATCTGTTGCCGGACGATGAATCCCTCCGGCCTACAGACGGGGTAGACTCATGCGCCCGACTTGCGCGCGGATTGAGGTTCCCTGAAGCAATGGATCAGCCAGGGGGCGTGGCCGGAATATGGGCGAGCGTCGAAAGAAGCGGACCGGATGCGGTCAATCGGCCGCAGAAAGGTAGGGAAACCTGGTACTCCAGAACCGGGGGCGGTGGAGCGATGACGTCGATGATCGCCATCCATGCTGAACCCAACCCTTGGCACTGAAGGACATTGAACCCCGGCGCCCATTCCACGCCACCGCGCTGACGCGGAGCATGGTGGCCCTGCGAGGCCTGGGCAGTAGAACAGCACTGATTTGCGACAGGCGGCGCCCCGGCATCGGCCTCGGCCAAACGATCCTCGCAAACGTCCGCTAACTCGGTCGAACAGCAGTTCCGGCGGTGCGAACGATCCGAGAGTGCAGGCTCGCGGGTCGTGGTTTGGCTCGCGCTACAGCAATCGCCCGCAGGTACAGCCTCGGCCACAAAGTCAGGAGGTGTCACACCATGCCGGTGAGCCCACGCCAGCTTTTCCTCCACCGAGTAGCAGCAGCACGATCTCCAGCACTGATCGGCCGAACGGCAGCCACAACCGTGGAACTGGCAGGGAAACGGTCCGGCTGCCAAGGTTTCAGGCACCGGTAGCCCAAACGCGGCCGCAAAATACACCACCAGCGACAACCAGCCGACGGTGCGGCGACGGTGCGGCGAAGGCGTAATGGTGAACGGCCGAGCGAACACGGGCGATATCCCACGGTGGGACCGCCTTCCGGGGGCGGCACAACAGGCGTGAACCGTTTTGGGGAGGGAGGATAACCCCATCGTTCTGCGCAGCACAAAACCGATGGAGTTGATTGGATTATGGCTCCGGGCTGATTCGGTTGCAATGATTTTGCGGCTGGAGTGGCATGAGACCCGCCAGCCGAGAGCACGATTCGCATGGCAATGTCGGCCTAATAGACTGCGTGAGGCACCCAAGCCGGGTGAGCGAATGATCGGAGCCGCTGTTCTCCTCATTCTTCAGGCGACTTGGCCGCTGATCGGCCGGCAGCAGTCGGGGGCCCTGATCGTGTTGCGGGTGCGGTTAGGACAGGGCTGAAATTGCCTTGACTTGAGGTTCGACATAGATAGGCTCAAAGAGACCCTTCCTTTGCGGGGCGGGCACCTCCGTTCGTTCTTTCGCACATCGCCATGCTAATCGGTCGTCGGTCGCCGTGCGTTGTCGCCAGATACTGCGATACGTGCAAACCGAAGCAACCTTCGGCAGCGAGCCGACGGATGAGCTTGTCATCCAGGGCATACCATGAAAATTGCCGTACGCTGCGAAAGCTGCCAACAGGCATTTTCGGCACCCCCGACAATGGCGGGAAAAACCGTCTCTTGTCCCAAGTGTAAACATCCCATTGCCATTCCGGCTGCCGGCACGCCAACCCCCGAGGCTGGCCCAGCGCCCGAGGGAGCCGAACAGCCACCGATGGGCAGCGCGCCCATGGCTCCCTATCCCGGCGCGATGCCCGATGCCTCGCAGCCGAACGCTCATGGCGGTTTCGATCCGTATGGCCTGGGCTACCCACAATCGGCGGCGCCTCCCTACGGGGGCGGCAACTGGGGCGGCGGCTTTCCAACCGGCTACGGTGCGCCGCCGGGCTCGGATCCTGCGCAATACTATGGACCGGCCGGGTACGCAGCACCGCACGGATATGGGCCGGCACCGGGATACGGACCTCCCCAAGGCCCGATGATGGGGCAACCCTACGGCACGCCGGGGCAGGCGATGCCGGATTCCCAGCGGTCCCCGCTGATCTGGTGGGTTGCCGGCGGGGCAGGCGTGGTCGTGGTCATTCTGATGCTGCTCATGTTGACTGGTGGCGAACCGGACTACCAGCCCGTTGCCGCCAACCAGAACAACGACATCGTCAACGGGCCAACACCGCCCATCCCGGAACGGACAGCCAACTCTAACACCACCCCTTCGCGCTCGTCCTCATCAAACGCAACCACGCAGCAACCCGCCTCGCGGCCCACTTCCACGCAAACAACACCGCAGACCACAACTCCGGCCTCCACACCGCCGGTCAGGCCGACGCCAAGCCCCGCCACGCGTCCCCAGCCTCGCTGGAAGGCCACGCTCGATGCGGGCAAGCCGTTTGAGTATCCCGACAGCGTCCGAGCTTTTCCCGCCGAACGTTGGATGAGGATCAATTATTCGCTGCAACACGGCCCGTTCGTTTGCGTCAGCAGCAAAGACAGGGGCGAGCGGTTCCGGAAAATCGTGAATCTGCGTACCGGCGATGCCAGGTCCTTCACCTATGCCAATCAAGAACTGAATGCGAAGTTGGAAGCCTGCATCGCGGTGAATGCTGAGGGGACCCTGGTCGCCGCGGCATTTGAAGGACTCCGGGGACCAGACGGCAAGCGTCGCTGCGCGATTGGAGTGATTTCCTTGGCGGATGGCGAGGTGCTGGCCGAAGCCTTTGTCGCTCGCGCACCAAAACGGATCGAATTTGTAACGTCCACGCAAGCGATCGCCTTGGGCGACGGCCTGAACAACGTCTACAGTTCCCTGGATGCCTATGTCCTGGACGCCAATTCAACCGAAGAGCCCAAGAACTATAGCCTTGGCGAGCGTCTCGACGCGGCGAACGTGGCTATCAGCCCCGGCGGCAAATATGTCGCCGTGCCATCGGAAGAGCAGGTGAATTTGTTTGAACTGGCCTCGGGCCGGCAAATTGGAACGGCGCCGATCCCCAAACCGTCGCAGTCATCCAACAAAGGCAACCCGCGCGGGTTGGCGTTCAGCCCCGACGGCCGCGAACTGGTCGGCGCCTTTGCGTATCAGGACGATCTGCAGTTTGTGCGGTGGAATGCATCCACGGGCATGCCCCTTGCCAGCACCCTCCACTACCGGCCGCAACTTCAAAAGTTGTTGGATTCCAGCGAGTACATGGTGGCATCGCCTGCTGGCGATTGTTACCTGCTGCGCGGCAGGGTGCTGATCGACCGGGCCACCGGCGCACCGTTCTACGCTCTCGAAGGCGATGACGAACTGCGCTCCCCGCGTCTGCTGCGGCGCGACGCGCTATTGGGGATCACCCTCACGACCGAAAACGGCGGCAAGCGTGGGGACCAGTTCGCGATGGTGAAACTCTCGAACGAAACCCTGGACTCAGCCCTGAAGACCATCCTCGCTGAAAACTCCATCAACGCCGCCCCGATGGGCGCCACGGGCACTGCCACGTATGAGGAGGCACAGACCCTGCAGATGCCGTCGCAGGTGGCCTGGCAGGCTCCTCCGGCAATGGGCGTTGACAACGCAAAATTAGCCCACGAACCGTTCGAGATCGCCCCCGCACAGCACGCGGTCACCGGGGTGGCATTTTCCCGGGCTCAACCTCGACTGGTTGCCGTTTCGGTCTCGCGGCAAGGCGGCAATGCCCACTATCTCCAGCGGTTCGATATCCTCGCCAAGAATTCCCATAGCAAGCTCGCGCTGCCCGATGAACTGCAAGTGGCCGCCCTGAGCCCCGAGGGATCGCGGGCCATTGTCTGGAAAGGTGTCCCTCGCATGGGAGGACGCGGCTGGCACGAACAACTCGATCTGTATTCCTTCAGTGAGAAGCGGCACCTTATCCGCTGGACACCGTACCAGGACACCAGCAGCAGCCAGCGTTCTGGCTCGGTGGACCGTGAAAGCAGAGCCCGGGTCGTCTGGCTGGAGTTCACCGACGAAGATCACCTGCTGACCATCAACGGCACGGGCACGCTCGTCATGTGGAAACTGCCTGAAGCCAAGCCGCTGTGGCGCATTTTCGACTTCGGCATGCAGGCGGCCCTCAACAGCAATCGCCGCGCGGTGGTTGGTTCCTCAGGTTACGTAGTATCGGTACCTGACGGTAAATGCCTGGGCCAACTCGACCCTTCGCCACTGGGAGGTGAGCCCAGTTCACTGGCATTTTCCACCGATGGCCGCCGTCTGTTTGCCAACTGTTTCAACAAAGAGTATGAGGAGCATTCAGTCGTGGAGTGGGACTGGGCGACCGGCAAGATCGTGAAGGCATTTTGGATTCCGATCGTCGGCCGTTCTCTGTCCCCCCAAACATCGCTGGTTCCCTTGGGACGTTCGTACCTGCTGCTTCCAGGCTCGCGGCTGGTGGACCTGGAACGCCAAATGATCGTGTGGCAATATGAACATCCACACGCCCTACCCACCGGGCCAACCATCGGGACTCGTATCACGGGCATTCCGGCCGACGGGTACACGTTCATCGATCAGAACTCTACGGCGCCGGGCCTCCTGGTCCGGGTCGAACTGCCTCATGCGTCGGCCCTGCAGGCCGCTGCCCGCGCCAACCGCGATGCGCAAATACTGGCTCCTCCCGGCGCTGCCATGCGGCTGGGCAGCATCGGTTTCAACGCAGGGGGCAAATCGCCACAACAGGTCATAACCGAGGCTTTTGCCAAATCCGGCTACATCATTGATCCGCAGGCCACGGTGACGATCAGCGTGAGCCAGCAGGAGAAGGCGACTGGTAACGTCAGCACGTACCAGCGTATTGATGGGCGCGGGGGAACGTACAAGGTTCAAGATCGCCAGATCACCTCCACCGTGACCGTCACCGATAGCCTGGGCCGACGTTGGACGGCAACGCAATTAAACACGAATCACGGGATGATGGTGCCCGATGGCGCCGATGTCACCGCCACGTTCAACGAAGGCATGCGCAAAGGGGCGACCCAATTCATGAACCATGTGCGCATCCCTCGCTGCTTGTTCGTCGAGCCCAAAGACCTGGGAATCGGCCGTTCGATCCTCGAAGGGAACCGCATTGTCGACCAGCCAGCCAATCACACCCCCTGATGCTTCCTGCCATCGGCCGCCTCGCTGGGGTGCAGCCCCCTTCGGCGGAGCCGAGGTTATGGGCCGCAGAACACCGTCGCAGCCGGGGGGCCGTGGTATGCTTCAGCGTGACTTGAGAACGTCGGCACACGTGAAGGTTCCGCCTAGCACTTCATCGGCCGGGCAATCGAGCCAGTGCTGCAGGATGGCCGCATAGACCTGGCGGAAATCGGTGTGGTGTCTCAGATCGCCCGAGTCGAGGTCGTCTAACCGCGGGTGCGCGCCCACCAGTCCGGATTTCCCTCCGGCGCCAACCAGGAACATCGGAGCAGCCGCACCGTGATCGGTGCCGGCGCTGGCGTTCTCTTTAACGCGGCGGCCAAACTCGCTGAATGTCATGACCAGCACGCGGTCGCCGTGGCCGCGAGCTTGTATGTCGGCCATGAAAGCGCCCAGCGATTGCGACAACTGCCCCAGAAGCGCAGCGTGGGCGGCCGATTGGTTGGCGTGGGTATCGAAGCCTCCCAGCGAGAGATAGTACATGCGGCACGGCAAGCCCGAGTCGATCAACTGCGCCACCGTGCGAAGCTGCCGCCCTAGCGGTAGCGGCGGATAGCTGGCGGCCGCGTCCCCTTCGCGCAACGACTCTTGCAGTTTGCCGCTGGCATCCAAGGCCGTGAGCGTGGTCTGCCGCACGAATTGGGTCAGCGACTCTCCACCATCGCGGCCATCGGGCGTGGCCGCCACGTCGCGCAAAGCCGCGCTGGACAGGCCGCCGCTGGTCGAACGCAGGTGAAAGCCGTCCAGCGTGTCGATGGACGGCACGGCCACCTGCCGCCCCACCAATGCCAACGGAACCGGCCCGCCGCCCAGGTGCAGGGCGGGTACCGCACCGAATTGCTGTTGCGAACCAGCATCGAGCGCGCGGCCCAACCAGCCGGTCCGAGGGCGGTTGGGTTCCGCCGCCTCGGCCCTGGTTTCTTTCGCACGATGGCAACTGTGCCAGATGTCCATGCTCTCAAAGTGCGAACGGTTGGGGTTGGGATACCCCACCCCTTGCACCACAGTCAACAGCCCTTGTTCATACAACGCAGCCATCGCCTGCATCTGCGGATGCAGGCCGATCCCATCCTCAAGCGGCAGCACACTCGCACTGCCAATACGCAAGGCCACCCGATTGCGGGCGTACAGGGGATCGCGGTACGGAATCACCGTGTTGAGGCCGTCGTTCCCGCCCGATAGCTGAAGGACCACCAGCACACGGCGATCGCTTCGTCCTCGGGCGGCGAGTGCTGCCGCCGTTGAGGCCAGAAACGCCGGAGCCGTTAACCGGGCCGACAACAGGCACATGCCGCCCAAAGTATCGTGCAAAAACCGGCGTCGGGTTGTAGCCATGGCCGCTGTCTCCTAAGGCAGAAATGTGGGGGGAGGCCGCCCCGGTGCGCTGCAAGGCATATCAAGCAAGCTGAAATTCCGGTAAGGCTGCGATGGCTTGCACCACGCGGGCATAGCGCAGGGAATCATCTTCACTGCGCAGCCTAGCATCACTGCGCAGGCTGGTATCACTGCTTTGGCCGCCATCGCCCCCGGCGGCCGCTGCCAGCTTCACGTGCCATGCAGGCTGCGGCGTTTCGCCCAGCAGCAGTTGCGATAGCCGAACGACGGCCTCGGAGGTGCCTTGAACTCCCTGCCTGGCCAATACGTCCACCACATCGAGCTTGTTGGCATATTGGCGATCGGTCCCACTGACCAATGCCCAAACGAGGTTCAGCCGCCCCAGGACCGATGCTGAATGGAGCCACTCGCGGCCACCATTCCAGCCTTTCACCGTGGGCGGCTGGAACAATGCCTGGCCCAGTTCAGCCACATCCCGGGCAAGGCGGTAGCTATTGGTAGTGCCCTGGAGCGTGCGTAACAGGCCGACGGCCAGTTCCACCGGCCCCTTGATCTTTTGCCGCCGGGCCAGCGGCGAGAAGAACAAGTTCGCCCCCAACATGGTTTGCAGCAGCCAGGCGGTATCGTAGTCGCGCCGCCGATATTCAGCCGCCAATGGTTCCAACAGCCGCGCCGGAGGCTGCACCGCTTCGCTGATGAAGTGGCGGAACAGTTTACCGGTAAGGAAGCGAGCGGTCGCCGGATGCTCAAGCAGGATGGCCAGTACGTCGTCGCCGTTCCAGTTGCCCGATCGGCCAAGCACGGTTTTCTTGCCGCTGTCGTGTTCCTGCGGGTTGAAGCTGAACCGCTTCTGCCGGACTTCCCAACCGGTGAACGCCCTGGCTGCCTCGCGAATATCGGCCTCGCTGTACTGGTCCAGTCCCAGGCAGAACAGCTCCATCACCTCGCGGGCGAAGTTCTCGTTGGGTTGCCGTTTGCGGTTGGTGGCTGAATCGAGCCACAGGAGCATGGCCGGGTCGCGCGCGATCTCCCTCAGCAGGGGTGCGAAATGTCCCAAGGCGTGACGGCGGAAGATGCCGTGCTGCCGGTACATCAGTTCCACGCTACCAACCTTGGCAAAGCTGGTGGCGAAGTGCCCGTGCCAAAACAGCGTCATCCGCTCGTGCAGCGGATGCGGCGAGTGCAGCATGGCATACAGCCACCATGCGGCCAGGCTGTCGATGCTGCTGCCGCCCAAGAGCGGTTGGGCCGCCTCGGCTATTTCCTGTTCAAACTGCGGGTGTTCGGCTCCTCCCCGCACGAGCGCCTCGACCGCTGCGCCTGGCGGTTCCTGAATAGCCTGTTGAAGCTGCTGCCAGTTTGCGCCCAGGCCGGCCCGACGGTACAGGTGCGAAGCCGCAGCCAGGTCCCAAGGCAAGCCGGGTTGTGGTTCAAACGGCGCCCAGGCCCAGGACGGCTCGACATCGGCAAGCGAGAACGGTTGGCGAGCGGTCATCCAACTGCTCCTCGGATATGGCGAGAGCGGGAAATCGGCGCACCGCGGCCGCTGGTCGCCGCCACAGAACAGCGGGGGCACGGCAACCGGGAGGACGCCGGAGGCACTACACAAGCAAGCCGCAGCGGCGGCTCCCCGGTGAGCGGTAACCGCCATCGGTAAGCCATACCGCCTGGGGGACAGCGAAGTTTCAACGAAATGGATGCGGGGGAGAATACGGCGGCAAACAACTGAGCCAGCGGCCCCATTGCCCCCCAACCTCCAAGGCAGGCGAACGACGGTGTCCGCCTCGCGCGATTCTCACCGTCACGCCGGTAACAAACGCTCAGTTGTGGCCTACGGTTTCACAGGGATGCGCCTGCGGCGATCCCTGCCGCCATACAACCGATTCAACCCATTCCACCCAACCCGTTCACCCTTGTAGTTTGAAGGTCATGCCGATGGGCGTTTTTCCGCGCCGGGCTCCTTCCGCACGTGTCTCCCGCTGGCTGCAGGCCGACACGCTCACCCAGAGCGTGCTGTTTCTGCTGGCGATGACGGTGTTGCAACGGGGGATCGGGTTCTTTCGCGGGGTGCTGTTCTGCAGTTGGCTGGATGCCGAACAACTCGGCCAATGGGACCTCGCCTACGGCTTCCTGATGCTGGCCGCGCCGGTCGCGGTGGTGGGCCTGCCGGGCACGTTCGGGCGATACCTGGAGTATTACCGTACACGCGGCCAGACACGGCCATTCTTGCGGCACACCACGCTGTGGATCGCCGTCCTGGCCGTCGCCGGCACAACCTGGATGTACCTGGCCCCGGGTTGGTTCTCCGAACTGATCTTTGGGCGGCGAGGCGAGGAACGCCTGATCGGGTGGATTTCGCTGGCCGTGCTGGTGCTGATCGCGTTCAACTACATGTATGAACTGTTTGGCGGGCTGCGCATCTTCCGGCTGGTGTCGATCCTCCAGTTTGTCCAGAGCCTGGCGTTCTTCGGACTGGGCACGCTGCTGATCCTGTGGTGGCAGCCCACGGCCCAAAGCGTGGTGCTGGCGTTTCTGTTTTCGACCAGTATCTGCGTGGTCATGGCGTTCTGGTGGATGGCGCCCGCGGTGGGAACACTGCCGGCGACAACATCGCCGCTGGGCGCGGTCGACCTGGGCCGCAAGCTACTGCCGTTTGCGGCCAACGTGTGGATCACCAATTGGCTGGCGAACCTGTTTGAAGTGGTCGATCGCTACATGATTGTCCACCATAGTGGGATGGCCTCCGAAATTGCGCTCGCCCAGGTGGGCAATTATCACGCCGCCCGCGTACTGCCGATGGTGATGATTGCCGTGGCGGCCCTGCTGCGTTCGGCGGTGCTACCGCACCTCAGCCACGATTGGGAGGCCGGGCGCCGCAGCGACGTTTCCCGGCAGCTTAGCCTGGCGGTCCGCATGCTGGGGCTGGCGCTGCTGGCCGGTTCGGTAGTCCTGCAGTTGGTGGCGCCGTTCATTTTTCACTACGGCTTTGGCGGCAAGTTTGATGGCGGCCTGGCCGTACTGCCACTGACCCTGACTTATCTCTGCTGGGTCGGCTTGATGGTGGTTGCCAGCAGCTACCTGTGGATTGCCGAGCGGGCCATGCTGGGAAGCATCTCCATGGCCCTGGGATTGGCCGTGAACATTCTGCTGAACCTGCTGCTGTTGCCGCGGTATGGGCTGTACGGGGCCGTGCTGGCCACGGCCATCGCAAACGCCGTCACGCTGGGAACCACACTGTGGTTCAACCGCATCGCCGGAATGCGCGTCGATCGGGGCATGACCATCGCCGCCATCAGCCCCGCTTGCCTGGCGGCCGGGCCCTGGGTGTCGCTGGCCGTGCTGCTGGTGCTCTTGCACCAGGCACTGTCGCGCCAGTGGCTGTTCAGCACCTCCGAGCGGCAAATGTGCCTGGCACTGCTGGACAAGGCGCTGGTGAAACTCCGCCGCCGATAAGGCCGCGAGCGGCCGTTACGCGATACACCTGCACACCCCGCGCAAGTGCTGGCGCCCACGGCACCAGCGCCACGGCCATTGCGAATCGCCGCGGCAACGCGCGCTCCTTTTACACGAAATGGTCTGCCGCCCGATCGCCTGGATTGGATCGTGGCGCGGCAACTTGCCGCGTTTCCGCTCGCCAATCCATCGACAAACCCCTGTTGGGACCAA
>CAZEEG010000020.1:25492-56798 GCA_964511065.1 uncultured Pirellulales bacterium
GTTGCGCTCACCATCGCTCGATCGCGCTATGGCTACAGGGTGGCTATACATTTGTCACGCGGGACAGGCCGTGTACCAGCTGCGGCCGGAATGATCCAGATTCGGTTGCCGATATCCGATTCCCTTGTAACCTTAGTCGTGTAGATTCGAAACAGGAGTCGCCCAGACATGGGGCAAGTCGATCCATTGAACCGCCTATTGCTGCTGTTGCGCTCGCTATCCAACCGAAGTGAAGGCAGTACGCTGCGGCAACTCGCGGATGAATTTGGAGTGCATACCAGAACGGTTCGCCGCGACATCACCATGCTGCAGAAGGTCGGTTTCACGGTCGTGGAAAAGGTGGGACCACGCGGCCTCAAAACCTGGCATGTCGAAACCAACGAGGGCCTATCAACATTATCCTTCACCTTCGACGAGGCCCTGGCACTGTACCTGGGCCGGCGATTCCTCACGCAGTTAGCAGGCACACTGATTGGGGAGGCAGCCAATCGTGCGTTCCGGAAAATCCGCTCCAGCTTGGGCACCAACGCCGTTAAATACATCGATTCCATCACGCCCAAGTGGCACGTCACCGCGTTCGGGGCCGCCGATTACTCCGCCAAGAGCGACATCCTGGAACAGTTGCTCTTGGGCCTGGAAGATCACGTGGTCGTGAAAATGAGCTATCGGTCGCTCCGGGCGACCGAACCGGTAACCTACCCGATCCACCCCTACGCATTCGTGCAGCACCGCAGCTCGCTCTATGTGGTGGGTTACTCGTGCAATCATGATGAAATTCGCGTATTCAAGGTAGATCGTATCGAAGCGGCCCAGAAAACATCCCGCCCCTTTAAGGTGCCAGACGATTTCAATCTGGAATCGTTCATGGGCAAGGCATTTGGCGTTTACGTGGGCGATGACGACATCACCGTGAAGGTTCGCTTTCGGCCCGCGGTGGCTCGATACGTGGCGGAATCCACCTGGCATCCCAGCCAGACGCTCTCCACGCTGCGCGATGGCAGCGTGCTGGCGGAGTTTCAGTTGTCGGAAACGCGCGAAATCAAAGCCTGGGTGATGAGCTTTGGAAGCCAGGCCGAAGTGCTGGAACCGCAGGAATTGCGGCAAGAGGTCGCCGAAGAATTGCGAAAAGCCCACGAACACTATGCGTCGCAGGATCCCGTTTCGCGCTCGGATTTCCCGAAGTGAAGCCTTCACCAGGGCCGGACGATGAACTGCAGTTGCTCGCGCCACGGGGGCCCGGTAACAAAGAATGAAGCATCATCCGGAATCACAAACATTTCAGAATGTATTTGAGTATTCGCGTGGCTGAATGAAAAAGATTCAGGACGCGGTGGCGAAATGGTAATGATCGTAAAAAAAGTGCCAGTGCCATCCGTAAGACTACCGAAGTGATGATCGGCGACCTGGAAAACCGGTTGAAACCATTTGCCGACAAGCTGCGAATGATGATTGGTTGTTGGGCTGCCAATGTTCGATTGCCGAATGATCGGCGGCAAGAATCCAGGTTTTTCAGCACCATCCGCGGCATTTAGGCGGACCAGGGTGAAATGAAGCGGACATGGTCTGCGCAGGTGTCAATCATGGCTCAATGTGAACAAGCGGGGTAGGGGCCGCACCATTGCGACGCACAGAACGGGGCAATCGGCAGGCGCAAACCAGTGGGGCAAGAGCCGTGCCAGTGGGGCAAGGCACGTGCTTCGGGGCAGATTGCACCGCCGAAATGATGTACGCCGCCGATGGTGCAACTTCGGAGGCTGCGTCCCATCGCTAGCAGGGGCAACCAAGGTGCAGCGGTGGACGCAGTCTCCCCTTTTTTCCCTTTCAAAGTACGCGTTCTGGTGAGCCGGCATCGGTCGTTATTCCCCTTCTCACACGGCACACACGGCCGCAGGCTCCCAATCAATGTGGTTGCCAATGCGCACGGCGCACAGGGCCGTGGAACGCCAAAAAGTGTTATCACCGCGCATGGCACGCAAAGCCGTGATACGCGAATTGCCCCCCGGGGCATGCTGTCACGTGTGCCGTGGCGGCGTTTTTTCTTGCTTGGCGAGGCAGCAAGTCGTCTTGCATTCCGGGGCGGGCGCCGCTACCATCCCGCCCTCATTTCGATCAGGGGGGCGGTCGAGTTGCGCGCCCCGTGGTGGCCGTGTTGGGTTGGAGAAGGCGATGGGCTGGTTCCGGCATCATTACCTACGGCTGGCGCTGATGCTGTCGCTGGCGGCGGTGGGTTGCCAAAGCCCTGCCAAGCGCCAGGCTCAGCTCTTTCAGGAACAGCGGATCGCGATGGAGAACCGCAATCGCGAACTGCAAGCCCGGCTGAATGAACTGGATCGGGAAAACCAGCGGCAAAACGCGCTGCTGGCCCAGGCCCAGCAGCAATCGCAGCTTTACCAGGAGCAGTCCGAAGCGCTCCGCGACCAGATGCAAGCCCTGCTGGCGCAGAACGAGCGGCTCAAGCAATTGGCCGATTCCAGCCGCAAAGAGATCGACACGTTGACCGCATCGGCTCGCCGCTATGGCGGCGCCATGATTACCCCCAATAACAGCCTCAAGGATAACCTGCCCGACTTGAATCTGCCTGGCGTGCGGGTGCGCCGCGAAGAGGATTTGATTCGGGTGGAGATTGCCACTGAACAGCTTTTTGCACCCGGCGATGCCCGGCTCACGCCAGCCGGCGAGCAGATCATCGAACAAGTCGGCAGCGAAATCCTCAAGACTTATCCTCAACAGCGGATCGGCATCGAGGGACATACCAGCGACCAGCCGCCACCGGGCAACTGGCGGAGCAATCACGAGCTTTCCACTGCGCAGGCCACCACGGTCTTCAACTTCCTGCAGCACCGGGTTCACTTCCCTGCCGATCAACTGGTGGTGATCGGATACGGTTCCAACCGCCCGCTGTTCTCCAACGCCACGGCGGCAGGGCAGGCGCGAAACCAGCGGATCGAGATCGTGGTGTTTCCCGAAACAGTCCGCGCACGCCGGTAGTGCGAGCCTCGCGCTACGGGTCGTCAAGTGTGCATCAGATATTAACCCGATGCCTGCGGCACTTCTTCGGCCGGGAAGTCTTGGCCCATACGTGCCGCGGCAATCACCAGCAAGCCGCCCACGGCCATCAGGGCCGTCGCCAGGTAGAACGGCCAGCGGGCGTCGCTGTAGAACAGGTTAACGCCGATCAGCGGGCCCAGGATGCGGGCGAGCGAGTTGGCGCTTTGCAACAGGCCCAGGATACCTCCTTGCTGTGACGGATCGCTGCGGCGCGAGATCAGCGAATTGATGGCCGGCGTCATGAACGAAAAGCCGACAACCACCACGCCCAGGGCGATGAAAAGCTGTGTCGTGGATGCCTGGCCGATGGCGTAAATAAGATGCACAAAACCGGCCACTTCCAGCAGGGCTCCCGTCCCGCCCAGCACTCCTTCCGATAACCGTCCGGCTAGCCGCCGCACTATCAGCCCTTGGGCAATGGTGAGCGTCAGGCCGATGTAGGCGAACGTGAGGCAGACATCGCGGAAGCTGAAGCGGAACGGTCCGGTTCGCACCGTGGCTTTCGTTCCCGCCACGTCTTCGACGGCGCGCACGGCCGGATCGCCCTGGTCCGCGGCAACCGTGGCACTGGCCACTTCGGCCGCCTCATGCTCCGTCCCTCGAACCAGCAGCGAAAGCGTGGCTTCAAAATTGCCAAATGAGAACACGCACACGAACGATGCCACCAGGAGCATCGCCACCGATGGCACCGAGATCGCGCTGCGCAGCGCTTCAGCCTGGAACCAGGCATGGCCGCGGCCACCTTCCCGGCGTTCTGGCAGCGACTCGGGCAGTTTCAAAGCCGCCAGCAGCAGGGCCAGTAGCGATAACCCGGCAGCAAACAGGCCTGGCCCCGGACCGGGATCGCCTTGGCCGGTGGGGATGGCCAGCAAACCGACCAGCGGCCCGAAGGTAAAGCCCAGCCCAAAGGCGGCCCCGATCAGGGCCATGCCCTTGGTGCGCGACTGCATGCTGGTGGTATCGGCGATGTAGGCCTGGGCGGTGGCGATCGTGGCTCCGGCGATGCCGGCCCCGATCCGCGAGACAAACAGCAGCGTCATGTCCTTGGCCCAGGTGGCATAACCAAACAGGCTATAGAACACCACCGACCCGGCCAGGCCGATCATGATGACGGGCCGCCGCCCGATCCGGTCGGAGATGCGGCCCCACACCGGCGCAAACACAAACTGCATGGCCGAGAAACTCGCCATCAGAAGGCCCACCGTCCACTTGGCCTCGGTCATCTGATCGGCGTAGATGGGCAGCAGCGGCAGCACGATCCCAAACCCCAGCAGGTCGATAAAGACCGTGAGGAACAGGACCAGCAGCGAGGCCCGGCGGGGACCGTCGTTCATGGCGTGGCAGTGCCTTTGGTGGCGGAAGGAGGGGGCAGGGCGGGGGAGGCGGTTCACAGCCGCGACATTTTGCCGGCCGTGGTGCCGGCAATGCGTCCTGCGTGCGTTGTGGCGGTCGCTATCCCTTGAAGGTGCGAGAATACTCCTGGTCTACCACAATCGCAACCGAGCGCGCGGGGGGACGCACCCGCTGATCCATCGGCGGTTCTGCATGGGAGATCGCGTTTGGCCCCCTGGCGGCGCAAGTTTGGGAACGCCTGGTGCGCCGTCGCGGCGGTCTGGCAAGCATCGTGCGCCCCTATCGCCGCATGCGGTGCGTTGGCCTATAATCGAGCCCAACTTCCCCCCAAGACTTCAGCACACGGGCCCACGAGCCTCTTCGTATACTGGGCCAAGGAACGCGGGCCGATGACCGAACGTAGCCGAATCCTGATCGCCGACGACAATCCTCAGAATGTCGAATTGCTCGATGCCTACCTGGCGGGCTTCGACTGCGATATTGAAACCGCGGTCGACGGCCGCGATACGCTCGAAAAGGTGGCCAGCTTCAAGCCGCATCTGATCCTGTTGGATATCATGATGCCCAAGCTCAGCGGCTTCGAAGTCTGCAAGCAGCTTAAGAGCGATCCCCAAACGCGGGGCATCATGATCCTGATGGTCACCGCGCTCAATGAGCTTGGCGATATCGAGCGGGCGGTGAACGCCGGCACCGACGATTTCCTCTCCAAGCCCGTCAACAAGGTAGAACTGGTCAAGCGGGTCGAGAACATGCTCAAGCTGCGGCACGTGACCGACGAGGTTGAGCGTCTGCGGCAATATATCCAGGGCATGGAAGACACCACCGGGCCACAATAACAGCCCCGCACACGGTCTCGGCGCGCGGAGCACCGGCGGTAGCCCCCCGCACCAACGCCCCCCTGGAGAAGCCTCTCACCATGTTGCGCACCCTTGGCCGGCTACCGCTGTGGTTCGCGTTCTGGATGGTATGGGCGGCGGGAACGTCGCTGCCGGGACAGGATCAACCGGCCCAGCCCGATCGCGCTGCGCTTGCTGCGGCCGCGGCCCGGGTAAAGCAACGGGTGGCCCATCGTGGCGCCAGCGGCGAGCGGCCCGAAAACACCAAGGCCAGCACCCTAGCGGCCATCGAGGCCGGGGCAACTGCGGTCGAAGTCGATGTCTGCACCACTGCCGATGGGCACCTCGTGCTGTTGCACGATAGCCGGCTGGACCGCACCACGAGCGGCACCGGCGCGGTCGGCCAAATTTCGCTGGCCGAACTGAAGAAGCTGGACGCCGGCAGCCACTTCGACCGCCGCTATGCCGACGAACGCGTTCCCACTTTGGCCGAGATCCTCAAGCTCTGCCGCGGCCGGATCGATGTGCTGCTCGACTTGAAAGAGCAGGGCGAAACCTACACCCGCCGGGTGATCGAAACCGTGCGAAGCCACGGCGATGCCCGGGAAATGATTGTTGGTGTGCGGAGCGTGGAGCAGGCCAAGGCGTTCCGCGAACTGCTGCCAGAAGCTCGGCAGCTTGGCCTGATCGCTTCGCCCAACGACATTGAAGCGTATGCAGCGGCCGGCGTGGAAACCATCCGGCTTTGGCCTGCCTGGCTGGTGAAAGAACCGAGCCTGGCCCAGCGCGTCCACAACGCCGGGGCGAAATTGCATATCAATGGAACTTCAGGTAGCCGCGATGAAGTCGTCCGGGCACTAGCCTATGAGCCAGATTCGCTTTCAAGCGATTACCCCACCCGCCTGGCCGCCACGCTCAAGGCATTGCGGGAAAACACTCGCCCGTAACACACGCCCGGCAATCACGACGGTGGACTCCAGGGGCCCAAGATGCAAACGATTGTGCTGGAGCAACCGGGCACGTTCCGCCGGATCGATACGGCCCCGCCGCCGAAACCTGGGCCGGGCGAGGTACTGGTTCGCGTGCGGCGAATCGGCATTTGCGGCACCGATTTGCATGCCTACCGGGGGCGGCAACCGTTCTTCAGCTATCCCCGGATCCTGGGTCACGAACTGGGCGTGGAGGTGGTCGCGGCGCCTGGTCAAAGCCATGTGCGGCCTGGCGACTGCTGCGCGGTGGAACCGTATCTCAACTGCGGGCATTGCACCGCCTGCCGCCGCGGAAAGCCCAACTGCTGCGAAAGCCTGCAATGCCTGGGCGTTCATACGGACGGTGGGATGCGCGAAACCATCGTCGTGCCAGCCCACAAGCTGCATCCTTCCCGAACACTCACGCTGGACCAGTTGGCGCTGGTCGAAACCCTGGGCATCGGCGCGCATGCCGTTGCCAGGGCCAACGTCGCGGCCGGCGACGACGTGCTGATCGTGGGTGCCGGTCCCATTGGATTGGCCGCGCTGCAATTCGCCCTGTTGGCCGGGGCCAACGTGGCCGTAATGGACGTCAATCCCCGGCGATTGGAGTTTTGCCGGCGAAGCCTGGGGGTGAAGCACACCCTTTTGCCGGAAGGCGACGTGCAGGCGCAAATCCGCGATGTATTCGACGGGGAGTTGCCCTGGCACGTGCTGGATGCCACGGGCAACGCCGGCAGCATGGAACAGTCGTTTTCGTTCCCTACCAACGGCGGAACCCTGGTGATGGTGGGCCTGGTGCAGGACGGGCTGCATTTTCACGACCCCGAGTTTCATCGCCGCGAGCTAACCATCCTGGCTTCGCGCAACAGCACGCCGAGCGATTTCCGCCGCATCATCGGCCTCATGGAAGCGGGCCGTATCGACACCACGCCATGGATCACGCATCGGGCAACGTTTGCCGACATGATCGAACAGTTCGAGGATTGGCTGCGTCCCGAGTCGGCCGTGGTGAAGGCGATGGTCGAGGCATAACGCCCCCCAGCGCGCGAAGCATACACCGCGGCATTGCTACCAGCGGCGCGCTTGATCTCACACCACGCGGCAAATGAAGCACTTGAGATACTCGTTTTCGGGGCAATTGGGATTGAGCGGGTGATCGGGCGAAGCCCCGCGGTTCTCAAGGATCTGGATCGTCCGGCCGCTTTTTTCAGCGACACTGGCCAGCATCTGCTGAAAATCTTCGCGCAGCACGCTGCCCGAACAACTGCACGTAACGAGGATGCCTTCGCTCTCCAGCAGTTCGACCGCCACGCGGTTGATGCGGTGGTACGCGCGGAGCGCATCGTCAACCGATTGCCGATTGCGGGCGAACTTGGGCGGATCGAGGATCACGGCATCAAAACGAGCCTCCTGGGCGCGCAAACGATCGAGCGCGGCGAACGCATCTTCCTGCTGAAAGGTCACGTTCTCCAGCCCGGCGGCGGCGGCCTGTCTCTGGCCCCGCTCAATAGCACGCTGGCTGCCATCGACGGCGAGCACTTCCTTGGCGCGGCCCAGCCTGGCCGCGGCCAGGGCAAAGCCCCCGGTGTAGCAGAACATGTCGAGCACGCGACGGTCGGCCAGGTAGCGTGCAGCGGCGGCCCGGTTTTCGCGCTGGTCGAGATAAAAACCCGTCTTTTGCCCGGCCACCGTGTCCACTTCGTAAGCGATGCCATGCTCAACAACCGTGATCGGTCCCCGCGGCGGTTCGCCCCGCAGCAGGCCGGGTTCCAGTTTCAGCCCCTCGGTCTTGGCGGTTTCCGCGTCGATCCGCAGGGAGATGCTTTTCGGCCGGGCCAACGCTTCGACCAGGTTCGCAAGCATCTCCACCCGAACGGCCGTGGCCAGGGATGTCACCTGCATGACCAGGTGCTCGGTGAAGCGGTCGATAATCAGGCCGCTCAGCCCGTCCGCTTCGCTGAACACCAGCCGCGCGGCGCCGTTGGGATCGTCGTACCCGATCTGCTGACGCAGCGTGAATGCCTGGCTGAGCCGGCGGCGAAAGAAGGCCTCATCGAGCGGTTCGCCGGAATCCCACGTATAGAGCCGCACGCGGATGCGGCTGTGGCGGTTGATGATCCCTCGGGCAATGAACCGGCGGTCATTCCCCAGCAGATCGACGACATCGCCATCGGCCGGCTCGCCTTCAACCCGGGCAATCGCCGAATCGAGCACCCACGGATGGCGGGCATAAAACGGCCGGGCCTTGCGAGGCTTGAGCACGACCGAAGCCTTGGCCAATCCTTCAGCATTTTCCATAGCAGGGCAGGGGGGGCGAGCGGAGCAGGGGGCGGGAAAGCGAACAGGTGAGTGTAATGCGCAGGCCATGCCATTGGCTATGGGCCACGCTGGGCGAATGGCCCGGACATGGAAGGCGGCCCCCGCTCCCGATTACCCAGGATCGAATGGATGTGCCTCGATTCGTAGCCCCATTGCTTGCGGAGAACAGGCAAAGGTTGCCGTGCTTGCCCGGTACAAGCGCGGCTTGCTGCCGCTTGGTGCCGCTGGGTGCCGTTGACTGGCCCCGGCAAGCTGGTTCAATCGGGGTCGAACGAATCGAGAAACCGGCCAACATCGGGATGGTTATCGGTGCCGGGGCGTCCCAGGTAATGAACCTGGTACAACCGTTGCTTCACCATGAAGAGGCGAACGCGGCCGTGGATTGCCTGCCCCAGAGGGTCGGCGGCATCGTAGTAGACTTCGCGGCCGGGAAACCCTTCGCATTCCACCAAAGAGCTTCCGCGGGTGCGGTATTCCGAACTCAGTCCTTGGACGGCACCATTGAGCACGTCATCTGGATTGAGCGGGCCGAATGTCGTTGGGAGATCGGTATACATCACCATGAAACACATGTCTTTGCTCGGCTCGACGGCCTCGCAGTGGAGTTGGACCATCCCGGCCGCGGTAGCCGTGGGTCGCGCGTTCTGCTTGGGTTGGCCAGGCATATCAACGCGATACCGACCCTGGGGCGAATGATAGACTTGCCAGGAGAGATTGCCCAACTCTGCGCGGAAGGCATTGCGGATGGAATAGCGTACGGCAGCACTGACGGCAACGGCTACCGCCACGGCAACAACCCCCGCCACGCTCCACATCCAGTTCGGGGTCGCTTTTGAACGCTTGCCCTGGAATGCCTTTTGTGGCGCGGCCGGGGCGGCCCCGAACGCCGGCCCCTGCGGATAGGAGTCCCACGCCTGGGGCTGCTGGCCGAATGCGCCCGGCATGGAACCAGGTTGCGGGGCATAGCCGCCAGCCGAGGGCACGCCCTGGGGCCAACCCTGCGGATTTCCCCATGCGGCGCCAGGGTGACTTCCCGGAGGGCTGCCTGGCGGAAAGCCCGGATCGGTGGGCGGCGGCGCGGCGGGCAAGGGGCCGGCCTGCAACGGGTTGTAAAACCGTGGATCGGACGGCGTCCCAACGTCGGGAGGTGGCATCTGCGGCGCGGATGGCTGCGCCACGCCCGAGGCAGCGGGAATGGTGATCGAACCTCCGCAGCCGGGGCACGTGCCGCGCTTGCCCGCCGCCGCATCAGCAACATTCAGCTTGGCACCGCACGCACATTGGACGTGGATCGTCATTGGGCCGCCCTCTGGTTGATGGGCGCGTCGCGCGATGCTCGCAGGGCACCGGCAACGGATCGGAGAAGGTATCTTGGGACGAGATGCAACCGCTCGCCCGCTTTCGCTGACCGCGGCGAGCGGTTGCGCGCCGTTATACCGCGCGGCAAATGAAGTTGCACGCTTTCTGCTTGCCTAATCGGTGGGAAACGGCAACTCGCGCAGTGTTCCTTCTCCCAGGCGGCTCAACGCTACTTCGCCTGCTTCACCCACTGCTCGTACACCTGAGCCACGTTTGCCGACTTGGTATCGCCCGGGTGAATATACAGGGCGTACCGCAACCGGAACGATTCGCCCGGCTTCAAATGCAGCGGTTCGGCCTCGCTCTTACCGCCGGTGTAAGATTTTTCCCCGAACGGGTTGATGGTGAACAGGCCGTAATTACGCACGTGATAACGGCTGCGACGGGGATTGTCCGGATGATCGAACAGGGCCACGCCGTGCGTCTGGCCGTTCACCTCGCCCACGTAGTCGATCCAGTTGTGGGGCTTACCCCAGGTTTCCTTGGTACCTTGGATGCCGTCCTGGTTCACGACATGGCCGCCTTCGTTCTCGCGCATCGTGTTGGCAATGCGGATGCCGAACAGGCCTTCCTTGGTGTCCTCGAACACCACCTCACCCGATACGGCCGTGAACGTGATATCAAACGCCATCAGCCGATTGGCGGAAATGCTGACGGTGGTGGTTTCTTCCACAAGGGGCTTGCCGTCCTCGCCCAACCAGTGGTTGGTGACGCGCAAATGGGCCGGGTTGCCCTCGGCCTTGAGCAGTTCAACCTTGGCGTTGCGGATGGTGCCCTTCTCCGCCCAGAACTTGATACCGTTCACTTCGTCGATGGCAATCCACACACCCTTGTGGTGCGGGTGATCCTTCGGATTTTCCAGTTCGCGGGTGACTGCAGTACCGCCGGCGGAACGGACCGGATGAAAGAACGGCTTAGCAAACTCCTGGCTCGTTTGATAGGTGGTGAAATGCTGGCCGCCGATGGTGACCTCGATATTCCCGTCTTTTTCCTGGAGCTTGACTTGGCCCTCGCCTGCCTGAAGCGAGGCGGCCACAAGCCAGCAGATTCCCAGTGCGACGGAGCGAGCAAGCCGTTTCATGAAGTTTCTTCCTTATGCGTTAAGCCTGTTGGATCGTGACAGGAGCAGGTCGAACTCGGCGCGCCGCGGCGCGGCTCCTCGCGAGCGTTCGTGCAGGAGGACACCCACGCGGAGTTTTCCTATGGTAGCCACGTTGGATGGCGCCTGCCATCCTGTGGACGTTTTTGCTGAACTTGTTGATGGTTGCGCTAACAAATCCCCGATTGCCGAACGAGCGGCGCCCGAGAACCTTCCGTTTTTCAGCACAATCCGCGGCATTTAGGCCGACCAGCATGAAATGCAGCAGTCTTTAACGGCGCAGGCACCAACCAAGGGGGGGTGCCTGACGGTCTCGCCCCTTCGTTACCCGCTGGATGACCCTGCATCTGGTGATGTTGATGTCGCACGAAGCAGTTCCACCGCACTAGAATGGGCGTCGCAGCAATGTACCGTCTCGCTGCCGGCACCTGTTTCGCCATCTGCCCATCACGAGGAACCGTTCCATGAGCCGTTTCGGTCGCCGCAGCTTCATGCTTCGCACGAGCCAACTGGGACTAGCTGGGTTGGCCTGGTCGTCGCTGGGTCACCATTCCGCCTGGGGGTGGGCGCAACAGGCCGACGGACCGGGCGCGGCGGAGGTGATCCCCGGCAAGAATCCGAAGCTCATCGTACTCAGGCCCGACCCGGCGGTTCTGGAAACCCCGCTGGACCTGCTGGCCGCACATCGCCAGACGCCCCTTGCCGAGTTGTTCGTGCGGAACAACCAGCAGCCCAAGTCGATGGGATCGATGGACCCCGTTTCGCTGGACGGCTGGAAGATCGAAATTGCCGGCCTCGTCAACAAACCGCAAACCTTCCAAGCCCAGATTCTTACCGAACTGCCCGATGCTTCCGTAGAAATGGTTTTGCAATGCTCGGGCAATCACCGCAGCTATTTCAGCAAGGCTGCGCAAACCCAAGGCACGCAGTGGGGGCCTGGCGGCATGGGTTGCGTGAAGTTCACCGGCGTCCGGCTGAGCAAGGTTCTCGAAAAACTGGGCATCGAGCCCACCCCCGAGGCCCGCTTTGTGACCGCCGACGGCATCGACGATCCGCCCAGCGGTGCCGACGACTTCCAGCACAGTATGCCGGCGGGCGACGTGATCCATCGGGCCATCCTGGCGCTGAAGGTGAACGACCGCGAATTGCCTGCGATCCATGGCGGGCCGGTGCGGTTGGTTATTCCCGGCGTGTTCGGCACGATGCAGACTAAATGGTTGACGCGGCTGGAATTCACTACCGACGAAATCACGCTCAACCACCACGTACCGCGGTATCGCGTACCCAAGCGCCGGATCAAACCCGGCCAGGATTGGGAAGCAACGCTGGAGAACAGCCGGTTCAACTGGCGGATGCCGATCAAGAGCGCAATCCTGGCGCCTTCCTCCACCGATACGGTCAAGGCCGGCCCTGTTACGATCCGCGGCGTGGCGTTCAACGACGGCGCAGCCGCCATTGATACGGTTCTGGTTTCACTCAACCAGGGAGAAACCTGGCAGAAAGCCGCCGTGGAAAAACCGGCCGGACGCTTTGCCTGGTATCCGTGGCACCTGCGCACCGACCTCCGCAAAGGTCGCCACGTCATTTGGGCCAGGGCGATCGACGCACTGGGCCGCAGCCAGCCCATCGATGGCAGCATCTACTGGAACCCGCGCGGCTACGAATGGAACGGCGTGGACATGGTGGAAGTTAACGTGTCCTGACCGCGCCTGCAGCAACTTCGTGCCGCTTTGAACCGCCGGGCAGGGGGCGGGCCGCTGGCGCTGCGCGCTACGCGCCGTCCTCACGTTCCAGGTGGGCAATCTTCTTCAAGAAGCTATCTACCGACGGGCAGCGTTTCGCCGGATTCTGCTCCAGGCACCAATGCACTGCCTCGGCCAGCACCGGATTGATTTCAGGCCGGTAACGCTGGATGGGCGTGGGCGGACTGGAGGCGTGATCCATCGCGGCCTTGCCGGTTAACCCGCGCGCCCACGGCAGCTCAAAGGTGAGCATTTCGTAGACGGTGATGCCAAAGGCGAAAATGTCCACGCGCTCGTCGGTATGCCGCCGACGGACTAACTCCGGTGCCATGTAGTTGGGATTGCCGGTGCGATTGCCCGGCTGGCGATACGGTTCCTCGTTGGGAATCGTCAAACCAAAGTCGATCAGCTTAAGTATGCCTTCTTCCGCATCCACCATCACGTTGCGAGGGCAGATGTCGCGGTGGATGAATCCGGCCTCGTGTACGGCCTGCACGGCGGCGCCGATCTGCCGGATGAGCGGCATCCGCATGCCTTCCAGCAGTTCGCGGTTGGTCCCGATCAGCAGCGAGTTCAGCCCTGGGCCGTCGATGAACTCTTGGACAATGTAATGCTCACCGTCGGTGGTGGTTCCATATTCCAAGGTCTTAACGATATTGCGGTGCCGGAGTTTGTACGAGATTTCGCCTTCGCTCGGCTTGTTGAGTCCCTTAAACCGGCTTTCAAATTGGGCGGTCTTGACCGGATCGAGCAGCTTGAGGCCAACAATCTGGTCGGTCTGCCGGTCGCGAGCGCGGTAGAACTTGGACATCGTGCCCGAGATCGCTTCGCGGATCAGCTCAAACCGCTGGCGAACGTTGATCTTCTTGGGACCGTCTTTTTTTTGAAAGACGGATTTGAGACTGTCGAAAAACCCCATCGAGGCACTCCGCAACCAGGCGCGCGGCCCGCACCAAATCGGCCGCATCTCTTGCCACCCCTAATTGCCGCAGCCAGCGCAATGCCAAGCGTGCAACGGATTTCAAACTCATTGTCGTGTGCGACACCAACACTGGCAATGGGGGCCGCACTTGGGGGGGGACGCGACGGACTCTCCTTGCCCGCGGCTCAGCCACCCAGGCAACGGATGCCCAAGGTCCTTTGCCGGGGCGAGTGCCGCCGGCACCACGCACGATTCGCACCGCCGGTAAAGTCGGCCACGGCGGATGGGGACGATGGCGGATTCCCTAAAACTCCCAGCCCCCCGTTTTGCGGACAGCGACCTATACTAACAAAAGCGGCTGAAACCCTCGTGAATCCGCCATGAATTCATACGCCGCAAGCCATTGATTTTAAATACCTTACGACTTTTGGCTTAATCTTAACTGGTCTGTCCGACACGCAGAAAGGTATAAATGGATGCAGTCGAGGGTCCGTTTGTGTTTGCCCTCGCACCAACGCGAACGTTCTGTTGCCTGGCGGCGTCCTTCGTTGGCAAATGCCGGGTTGGGCCGGCCGGCGCACGAGCCTGTTTTTTGGTTCGGCAGCCCGGGCGTGCCGATGACGTTTGCAACATATCTACTCCCCTCGCATTGAATGGCTGAGAGCACCATTACGGTCAGCGACACTGCGGCGCTGCTAAACATGTTCGGCCCCCGCGACCAGCACGTCCGCGCTGTGCGCACGGCCCTGGGTGTGAGCATCTCCGCTCGAGACGGCGAAGTCCGGATTCAAGGGGAAGAAGCCGCCGTGGCTAAAGCTGCCGACATCCTGAAGCGAATCCGGGATCGCGCTGCGCGGCGGCCGGTAAGTTCCGACGAAGTTGCGGCCATGCTGGCTGAGTTCTCGGCTCCCGGGGCCCCCGACGCCCAAGGCGACGTGCAGGTGATGCATGCCGGCCGCCGGATCGTCCCCCGCAGTGCGGGCCAGGCTGCGTATATCGAAGCGATCCGCAAGCACGATCTGGTGTTTTGCGTTGGCCCCGCAGGTACGGGTAAGACCTACCTGGCGGTAGCGATGGCGGTCAACGCCCTCAAGCAGGAACTGATCCGCAAGATCGTGTTGGTTCGCCCGGCTGTCGAAGCTGGCGAGAGCCTGGGGTTTTTGCCCGGCGACCTCCAAGCCAAGATCAATCCTTATCTCCGGCCGCTGCTGGACGCATTGCGGGAGATGATGGATTACGATCATATGAGGCGCTACATGGAGCGGGATCTGATTGAAGTGATTCCGTTGGCGTACATGCGCGGTCGCAGTCTGAACGAGGCGTTCATCATCCTGGATGAAGCGCAGAATACGACCGTCACTCAGATGAAGATGTTCCTCACGCGGATGGGCCACGGTTCCCGGATCGTGGTATCGGGCGATGCCACGCAGGTGGACCTGCCTCCGCACACCAAGAGCGGTCTGAACGACGCCTTGGAGCGGCTGAAGAATATCGAGGGGATTTGCACCGTGACGATGGGGACTGAAGACATCGTCCGCAATCCGCTGGTCCACAAGATCGTTCTGGCGTACGAGCAAGGAGCCGCCGGCGGCAACTAAACCGGCGCTTACGATGTCGATCGGACCCTCACGACGCAAACGAAACCCCCGCGCCGCCTCCGTTCTGGCTCCACCTGGCCGCTGGCGACGGGCGTGGACGTACCTTACCCAGGGACGAGTCTGGGCACGGCTCGGGTTGTGCCTGGCCGCCGCCCTGGCGATGGTGCTGGGCACCGCGGCCTGGAACCCGCCGTTCCCTTACCGCACGGGCGAGGTTCCCGAGCGCGACATTGTCGCTCGCACCAACTTCGCCGTTCCCGATCTCAACAAGAGCCAGTTGGCGCGAGACCGTGCCCGGCAGCAGGCCCGGTATGTCTATGAGCAGGATTCCGAGCCGCTGGTGCAGTTGCGCAGCAAGCTGATCAACACCCTGGTGGAGATCGGCAATGCCCCCACGTTCGAAGCACTCGACGCCGAACTGTGGGACCAGTTTCAACCGCCGCTGGCTGAAGGCCAAATGCCTCCTACCCGCGAGGAACAAGAGGAGCGGTTCGAGCATTTCCGCGCCGCCGTTGGGGGCATGGAGCGCACGAAGCTCGAAAAAGCCATCACCGACGTGTTCGCTCCGCTGGAGCAGAAAGGGCTGTTGGCGAAGCTCCAACACACCGACGGCGACCAGAAGGAAATCATCGTCCATCCCAAGGGCCAGCCCGACAGCCGCACGAAAGTCCCCGTCTCCGACGTGCTGATCGACTTGCAGACGGCGGAAGACTCGCCGCTGAAGCGGCGGCTGATCTCCAACCCGCAGACGGCCCCGGTGGCCGAGGAACTGTTCACGTGGTTGCGGGGGCGGTTGCCGTCGACGCTCACGGTGGACCAGGTGCAAACGGCCCGCGAACGCGATGCCGCCGTGGCCCTGGTGCCGCAGGAGTACTTCGAGTATCAGGCCGGCCAACCGTTGGCATTTGCCGGCAAGCCGCTGGGGCCTGACCAGATGGAACTGCTGCACCGCGAACACCAGTCATTCCTCGCGGACGAGCGCCGCTCCGGTGCGGGAATCATCCGCGCCATCGCCGTGCTGGGCATGATCGGAGCCCTGTTCGCACTGTGTGGCGGCTTTGTCGTCAACCGGCATCAACGCGTGTTCCAGAGCCTCAGCCGCTTTGCACTGCTGCTGGCCGTGGCCACCTTGGCGGTGATCCTCGCCCGCTGGCTGGCTCGCGATGCCTGGCGGGCGGAGATTGTACCGCTGGCGCTGTTTGGCCTGACCGTGGCCCTGGCCTTTGGCCGCGAGTTGTCGCTGCTGCTCACCTTCGCGGTAACCGGCATCGTGGCGGTGCTGACAGGGAAGGCCGTGGCGCAGTTTTTGGTGCTGCTGGCCGTGATCGCCACCGCCATCATGCTGCTGGGGCACATCCGCAGCCGATTGCGGCTGATCCAGATTTGCCTGGAAGCCGGGGTGGTGGCCGTGATTCTAGCGCTGGGCTTGGCCGTGCTGGAAGGGCAGCCATTCTCCCAGCAGTTGCTGGTGAACGCCCTGACGCTGGGCGGTTGGACCCTGGCTGCCGGCTTCGTCATCACCGGTCTGCTGCCGCTCATCGAGCGGGGCTTTGGCGTACTCACCGACCTCAGCCTGTACGAGCTGGGCGATGCCTCGCACCCTCTGCTCCAGCAGTTGGTGCAGCGGGCCCCCGGTACGTACAACCACTCGATCAACGTGGCCTCGCTGGCCGAGGGTGCCGCCGAGTCGATCGGGGCCCGAGGGCTGCTTGTCCGCGTGGGCGCGTACTTTCACGATATCGGCAAGATGCTCAAGCCGGGTTACTTCACCGAGAACCAGCAGCAGGGCGTCAATCGCCACGATACCCTGCTGCCAGCGATGAGCACGTTGATTATCGTCGCGCACGTGAAGGACGGTGTCGAACTGGCACTGAATCACCACCTGCCGCAACCCATCATCGACTTCATCGAGCAGCACCACGGCACCACGCTGGTCGAATACTTTTACCACCAGGCGAGCGAGCGGAGCCAGGCGGATCCAGAGGGCGGGCAGGTCGAAGAAAGCGCCTTCCGGTATCCCGGTCCCAAGCCCCAGACTCGCGAGGCCGCCGTGCTGATGCTGGCCGACGCCGTGGAAAGCGCCTGCCGTTCGCTTTCGGAACCGACTCCGGCCCGGATCGAAGCCGTGGTCGAAAACCTTGCCATGAAGCGGCTCCTGGATGGCCAATTCGACGAGAGCGGTTTGACCCTCCAGGAACTGCGCACCGTCCAGAACTCCTTGACCAAAACCCTCATCGCCGTGTACCACGGACGAGTAAAATACCCCGACCAACGAACCGCATAAGCCAGCCGCCTGCAAGAGAATCGCGTGCCCTGGTTGTGCGGAATCGGGTAGAATAACCAGACTAACGAACCGTGAAAGCCGGGCTGCTACGGTAGCGGCCCGGCACCCGCAACAGGCGGAAGGGAAACGTAACCGGCCCTGCGTCACTCAGTGCGTCTCCCTGGCGAACCGTTCGCCGGGGGTGGCGCCGACCTGCTGGCTACATTGACTTCGCTTTGCGGTTCGACCGCCAGGAAATCATGAACCTCGACTCATCGTCGTCGCGCAATCGCCGCGGAACCGATCGTCCGGCTCGGATGACCAGCCGCAACCGGTCCGCCAGAACGCATCACAGCAGCCGGGCGGGTTGCTCTGGAGGCAAACTCCGCGCCAGCTTCGCTCGCCGTGGCGCGAATTCCGCCCACGGCGCCGCCGATGCCGCCCGCACGGTTTCGTCCGCCCATCACACTCGCCGCGAGCCTACCGGCAGCATCACGGCCGCTTCGCCCGACGAACCGGGCGAACCTCCCAGTCCTGGCCCTGTGCAGCCGCCAGCCGCGTCCCCTCCGCCCCCATTGACCTCGACATCTTCCGATTCGTCTGGCCCTGCGCCGAGCAGGGAACCTTCGCCCGGTGCATCTCACTCTGGCGATCAAAGCGTGCGCGTGGCCATTGCCAATCGCCAAGATGTGCTGGTGATTGATCCGAATCTTTTGGCCGAGGCCGTGCGCCGCGTTCTGGCAGGTGAACGCAAGACACCTGCGGAAATCAGCCTGGCCGTGGTCGATAACGCGGAGATTCACCGTCTGAACGTCCAGTTCTTGGGACACGATTACCCGACCGATGCCTTGAGCTTTGTGCTGGAGGATGGGCCCAGCGGTCTGGAAGGGGAAATCATCGTCAGCGCCGAGATGGCCGCGCAGCAGGCGGGCCGCTTTGGCTGGGAAGCTGGCGACGAATTGCTGCTGTATGTCATCCATGCCGCTTTGCACCTGGCCGGCTACGACGACCTGGAACCATCAGCCGAGCCTGTTATGCGAGCCCGCGAGCGGCATTACCTGGCCACCTGGGGCTTGGCGCCCGGCCAGGTGGAGCCGCCCGAGGGCGGCTTGGAGGATTCTTCGGCATCGCCCAGCGAGGGCGAGGCCCGTTCCTGGAGCGACAGGCCCGAGGCGTGAACATCTCCACCATTACCTACCTGTTGCTGAGCAGCCTGACCGTTGCCTGCCTGGCTTCGGTGGCATCGCGCTCACTGGCGCGGTTTTCGCGCCACCGGCTCAAGTCCATTTGCGAGAAGCACAACGGCGATTCGCTGCTGCATGAGATCATCTCACGGCAGGATCGCGTGGCCCTGGCCGTAGACTCGCTGCGCGTGCTGGCTGCCGCCGTGGTCGTGGCCTGCACCGCGTACTGGGTCCATTGGCAGATGACCGATCCAGCGGCCCTGGCATCGGCCGCCGCCGGCGATGCTGCCAGTGCCTCCGCGGTTTTGCTCCCCTCGGGCAAGACACTGCTGGCCGCCGCCGGGCTCAGTTCGCTGCTGCTGCTGGTGGTCGAACTGTGGCTCCCCTGGGGCATCGCCAGCCTATGGGCTGAGGGCTTCTTGTTCTACACGTGGCGGTTCTGGCAGGCGGTGGCCGTGGTATTGATGCCGCTGGTCGCCCTGGCCCGATTCATCTACATTCTGCTGCACCGCCTGGCTGGCAAGTTGCCCGTAAAGCCCAATGAAGATTACTTCGAAGAAGAAATCCGCACCATCGTTACCGAAGGGCACCGCGAGGGCCTGCTGGAGGACGACGCCCGCGACATGATCGAGGGCATCATCGAACTGGCCGATGTCGAAGTCTCCAGCATCATGACGCCCCGCACCGACATGGTGAGCCTGCCGCTGAGTACGTCCACCCGCGAAGCGCTCAATTTTGTGATTAACGTTTCGCATACCCGCATCCCGGTCTTCGATAAGAACCGCGATGACATCGTCGGCATCCTCTATGCCAAGGACCTGCTGCCGGAACTGGCCCGCAGCGAGCACAAGAAGATGCGGCCGCTGGCCGACCTGCTGCGCGAACCGTACTTCGTGCCGGAAACCAAGCGCGTGGACGATCTGCTGCAGGAGTTCCAGCGGACGCGCAACCATATGGCCATCGTGCTCGACGAGTACGGCGGCGTTTCCGGCCTGGTGACCATTGAAGACGTGCTCGAAGAGATCGTGGGCGAGATCGTCGACGAGTACGACCCCGAACTGGTCGAAGGCATTCGCCGCATCGACGACACCACCGCTGAAGTCCTCGGCCGTGTCCACGTGGACGAGGCCAACGAGCGACTGGGCCTGGAACTGCCCGACGACGGCGACTACGACACCGTGGCCGGATTGGTGTTCCACGAACTGGGCCGAATCCCTACAGTCGGCGAGCAGATTACCTACGCCGGGGTGCGATTCACCGTCCTGGAAGCGAGCCGGCGGCGGATCGAACGCCTGCGGCTGGAACTGGTGGGCGATGAAGCCCGCCGCGAAACGGCCTGAACCGCCCGCATCGGCCGGCGCGAGCCCTCCTTCTCCCTGCAACCGTGATGACCACCCCCAAGGTTCTTGCCCAAGGCCGGTTTCTCAGCCTCGTGAAAGACGGCCGCTGGGAATACGCCGCCCGTACCAACACCACCGGCGCGGTGGTGATCGTGCCCATCACTGCCGATGGCTCGCTGGTCTTCGTCCAGCAGCACCGCGTGCCGGTGGGCGGACCTTCGATTGAATTTCCCGCTGGACTGGTGGGCGATGAACCGGACTCCCGGGATGAACGGCTGGAAGATGCCGCCCGCCGCGAACTGTTTGAAGAGACCGGCTATGTCGCGGGGCGAATCGAATCCCTGGGTACCTTTCCGACCTCGCCCGGGTTGACCTCCGAGCAACTCACGTACCTGGCGGCCACCGACCTCCGCCGCGACGGCGACGGCGGCGGCGATGAGCACGAACAGATCGAAGTGTTCACCGTCCCGGCCGCTCGGCTGGAAAGCTGGCTGGCCGAGAAGCAGGCCGCCGGGGTCACCATCTCAGGCACCACGTTCACGGCGTTGTGGCTGGCCCGGCATCTGCTGCCCGATGCGCTTCGTGGATAACCATCACTCGGCCCAGCGCCAAACCAACGCTTTGCATGCCACGGCTCTGCGAGCCGTGCGCGGCAGGGATGATCCTTTCCAACAGGCAGCGTCTCGGGCCGCTGCGCCGCCATTCGTGGCCAGAAGTTACTCCTGGCCCGAAGCGTCAGCGAAGAAAAACGGTCGTTCCCTCGATCACACATCTCGGGTTGGGATTGATTGCGCCGGGGTTTCGCAAGCTTCGCCAGCGTTTCGCTCGCCCATCCGTGCCCGGTCGGCAAGCGAAAATACTCCCTGCAACGGATGCCACCCTTAAGATTCCGCCACTTTCAGGAAGCGTTCGGTGCGATTGCTGGCTCGGCGGGTGATGTGTGCCCAAAGTGCCGCTAGCGGGGCCGCGGCCCAAACCAGGGTCAATGGTTCCAGAGGGATGCGGAACCGGGCCGAGGTGATCGTCAGTACGTGAAACAGCATTACCGTGGCGAACACGGCCGCCAATGGCCAAAGTTGCCGCCATTGCGACCGCAGCATCCAGGCCCCCAGGCCCACCAAGAGCAGCCAACACAGATTGAACACCCGATACACGGCGTGGCCCGCCTTGGGGTTCGTTTCGTCGCCCAGCAGGAAGTATCGCAACCGCTGCAGGCACAGCCTGGCATACTCGGCCGGATGGTCGCGGATGAAGGCATCGGCCTTGGCGCCCAAGTGGCGACTCCGCTCAAGCTCGCTCATGCCTTCAAACTCGCGATAGCCGGTGGGCTTCAGCAGCAAGTCGTCGATGTAGATGGTTTCGTGCCGGGCGGCCACCAGGGCCCCATGAACGCCCGCCAGCGAGCCATCGTGCCGGGCGGCAATCAGCAGGGCCTCCTGCTTGGGAATCTTGTCGGTGCCGAAGCTGTCTGGATTGTTGGCTTGCCAGAAGGCGTAGCCAAACGTCGATTTGATGAAGACGAACTCGCCATGGACGCGGTAGTTGCGCACCACCCACGGAGCGACTACCGCCATGGCCACCGCCGTAACGGCGGCCGTGCAGCTAACCGCCCGGAGCCACGAACCGTTGCTGGCCGGTTGCGGGACGCCGTTGTGCGCGGTGCTCGGCTGAATGGCTCGGGATCGCAACTCCCGGCGGTTGGCACGCCAGATGCCCCAGGCGGCCAGGGGCGCGGCCAAGGCCAGGATCGGTTCAAACAGCAGTGTCAGGCCGATGGTGACCCCGGTCGCCACGATGCCCCAACCGCTCCGGGCCACCCGCGGCGAAAGCGCCAGGGCAAGCATGGCCGTCAGCCCTAGCGCTGCCCAGGTCACCACCTGGATGTGCGTCACCATGTAAATGTGCGGCGGCGCGACGGCAGCCAGCAGCCCAGCCATCCAGCCTATCGGCCGCTGGTTGGGCAGCAGCGTCCACACCAGCCACACCGTCACCAGCACCAGGATCGTTCCGGCGACTGCCTGGAGCAGTTGCATGGCCAGCAGGGCAGGGGCCCCTGTCCCTAACGCCGCGTAGATGGCCGCTAGCAGGATCGGATAAGCGGGGGCCTGCTGCGAGGTCGGACCTTCCCCGCCGAGGAAGCGAACGGTGAAGCCCCGCCCAGCCAGCAGGTTTTCGGCGATCTCACCATGCTCGTAAGTGAACGCCACATGATGGCTGTCCAAGGCGAAGATGGCCGCCACGCGCAACGCCAGGGCGAATCCGAGCAAGATGCCCAGGGCCAGGGCCGTTCGCAGCCTGCCAGCAGGTGCAGACTGGCAGATTTGCGGTTCCGCGACCATGGGCCTTGCGGCAAGTCGGGATGAGTCACCGGCAGGGCGAGGGCCCGAATAGCTCGGTAGCAACTGGCTGGTCATGACGAGATAACTTCCACCGCCGGAGCGGCAGAATAAATGGGAATGCGATTCCCTGGGGGTACTCCCAAGGAGCAGGATCGCCGGGAGGGCAATTGGCTTCACCATCGCCGCAAAGTGCCCGGCCGCGGGAGAATACGCCAAAAACGAAATCGTCCGCAAGGCGAACCTTATGCCGCCCATCAGCGACTCACTCCTAGCGGCACTGCTCTGCCTTCAGCCTGTTGGGTAACACCGGCTGGGAAGTCGCGGTTCGGGACTGTTGACCGCAATTCGAGCAGACACTATGATTTGCTGTTCTTGCACGGTGGCTGTAGCTCAGCTGGTTAGAGCACCAGATTGTGGATCTGGGGGTCGGGGGTTCAAGTCCCCTCAGCCACCCTAAACCCCGGCCTTGTAAGAGGTTGGGGTTTTTCTTGCGCCGCCTCTCGCACCCCCCGGTTGCTTGCTATCGCGGCGTTGTGCGCCCCCGCTTGCCTACCGCCCCCCTTGCTTCTGGCCAAACAGAGCAGCGCCACCTTAGCCATGCCCCGGCGAATGCCGTCCCCCCCCAAAAGATTGACTTCCACCAGGGGGGCCGTTATAAAAGACGACTTATATGTCCTAGTGCGCAGTCGTACCTCTGGGGTTTGACCACATGGCGCTTCGGAATCGTCGTCTGGGTTGTTCCGAGTTTCAGGCTTCGCTCTCGCGGCGGAGCTTTCTGCACATCGGCATGTTGGGGGCCGCGGGCCTGTCGTTGGCCGACATCCTGCGCTGCCAGGCACAGGCTTCGCCCGCCCAGCGGGCCGCGGCGGCCGATCGCAACGTGATCATCCTCTGGATGCGGGGCGGACCCAGCCATATCGACATGTGGGACCCCAAGCCCGATGCGCCCGTCGATTACCGCGGCGAGTTCGGAACCATTTCCACCACGGTGCCCGGCATCCAGTTGGGCGACATGCTGCCCAATTCCGCGCGGGTTATGGAACACTGGTCGATTGTCCGCAGCCTGTACCACGGGAACGCGGGCCACTCGGCCGCCGATCAAATCTGCTTCACGGGCTATCCGCCGGGACGCAATGCCGACGAAAACGTGATGCCCAGTTGCGGTTCCATCGTTGCCCGGCAGTTGCAGCACCTGCGGCCGGAATTGCCGGCTTACGTGATGATCCCCCGGATGGTGCCTGGCACCAGCTCGGCGCACTTGGGGGTGGCGTACCGCCCGTTTGAGACGGGCGCCGATCCCGCGCAGGATGGCCCGTTTCAACTGCCCAACTTTTCGCTGGCCAACGGCCTGACGCTGGAGCGCCTGGACGACCGCCGTGCGTTGTCCCAGGAACTGGACCTGCTGTCGAGCGAGTTGGACCGCAGCGGCCACATGGAAGCAATGGACAAGTTCCAGCAGCAGGCCTGGAACATGCTTTCCTCGCCGGCGGCCAAGAAGGCGTTCGACCTGGATTCCGAGCCGCGCGAGGTGCGCGAGCGGTACGGTTTCATGCCGGCCTTTGACCCGGGTGCGGCCGACCGCTGTGGGGCCCCGGCCTGGAGCCAGCGGATTCTGCTGGCCAGGCGGCTGGTCGAAGCCGGCGTTCGCCTGGTGACGGTCGATCTGCGGTGGTGGGACACCCACGTGTTGGGGTTCGATTCGCTGCGGCGGGGCTTCTTGCCGCGGTGGGATCAAGCGTTCCCTGCCCTGATCGAGGACCTCCGCGAGCGCGGGCTCTTGGAGAAGACACTGGTGGTAGCCTGGGGCGAGTTTGGCCGCACGCCACGCGTGAACAAGAACGCCGGCCGCGACCACTACCCCAACGTGTTCAGTGCCGTACTGGCTGGCGGTGGCGTGCAAGGCGGCCGCGTGGTGGGTTCGTCCGACAGCAAAGGCGCCTTCCCGCTGGAGAATCCCAAGACGCCACAGGATGTGCTGGCGACCATCTACCGCCACGTGGGCGTGGATACCCAGGCGCAATACCTGGACAACTTCGGCCGTCCGTTGAGCGTGCTGCCCTTTGGCAACCCGATCGACGAATTGTTCTAAGAGCCTGACGGCTCACTTTACTGTCACGCGCAGCGTGCCCTGATTGTCGGCCAGGCCGGCAGCCGGTTCGTTGATCTTGAGGTACAACGTGCCGCTTTCCTGCGGTTCCAATTCGCCTTGCGTGCCGATGGCGTAGGGATGGATCAAAGGGCTAGGACCGCTGCCCGCTTCGTCGGGCAGTACAGCAGCCAGCAGCGTGCCCAGCGGAAGGCCGTCGTGATAGCGGATCGTCACACCGTTGGGTTCGCTAATCCACGGGGGATTTTCGGCAGCCACGCGGTAACGGCCGGTGGCCGTCAGGTGGTAGGTCCGCCCCGCCTCTAGCCGAATGCCGCTACTTTGCCAGCCGCGATCGGCGGCGATGGAAACCGTGGTTCCGCCCTGCGGCAGCGGTTCGCCCGGCTTGAACTGGATGGCTGCCCGTTCCAGGTCGTACCCGTAATCCAGCCCGGTGACAAACACCTGCCAGGAGGCGATGACGTCGTTCTCGTCTTCGCGGTAAAGCTGCAGGAGCGATTCCATGAAATCGCTGCCGGCAGGCAGTTGGAACAATTTGCGGAACCGCTGCTGGTAGGCTGGATGCTGATCGAAGAAGTAGCAGGCGGCCCAACTCCAGGCGTATTCTTCGTTGCTCATGTTCCGGCTTGGCTGAATCGCGAATATGCCGTTCAGGTTGCGTGCCCGGTTCTCACGGTAAGCATCCGTAACGAGCTTGGTCCGGCCCCAATAGGGGACTTCCTCGCGATCGCGCGGCATGTACCGGGTTTGCACCTTCACACCGCCAGGGCCTTCCTCCACGTGGTGTGTGCCAAACAGTTCCGCCATCCCTTCGAAATACCAGGTGGGGAAGGAACGGTTAAGCCGTGTCAGCATGAAGCTGTGGGTGCCCTCGTGCAGCAGCAGATGCCGGCGGTAGTACTCGGTGGGCTGCTCCATGACATATAGTTCGTGCCCCTCGGCAAAGCCGGTTTCAAAGTTGGGCAAGTACTCAGGCAGCAGCCCGGCCGCCCGGAACCGGTCCTTGTTCTGCATGATGAAAGCGTTGACCCGCCAGGGTGGGTTGCAGACCTCCGGCACGCCAAAGTATTCACACCACTGCGGATAGACGGCATCGAATACCGCCGGCAACCGATCGACTTCTTCGCTCTCGGGCAGGTCGGTATAGATCCGCACATATTGCCCGCGAATCTCGCGGATGCCTGCCACGGCGGCCTTGGCGGCATCGATTTCGCGAACCGGCCTGGCCACGAGATTGCCTTGGCCATCGACCAGCCCTTGTTTTCGGGCCTGCTCCATGAGATCAGCCAACGGGGCACTGGGATCGATCGGACGCCCACGCACCGCCGGATCAGTCAACTCGGGATCGAACTTGGGTTTGGGGAATGACGGCTCTCCGCGAATCCCGCCGGTATCCGCCGGCAATCTCGATTCATCGCCTTCCGCGTGCGCGGGGTGGACCGCGGCTTCGCCTTGAAGGCCCGAGGGACGATCAGAATTGGATGGCCCGCCAGCATTGGCCGGCCGGTTGGCCGAAGGAGTACCCGAGGCGGTCGCCCTGGAATCGGGTGCTGACCGCTGCGTGCCGGCCGCCGGAGCCGCTTGGTGATCGGCCGGGGCAGGGGAGGGAGCTGCATGGTCCTGGCAACCGACGAGGGTCAACAGGATTACTCCGACCATTGCCGTGGCTGCTCCCCACCCAGATTTGCCTGCCATGGTTCATCTCCGGCGTTTCCGCGATTGCGATGCCGAGCGATCGCTCGATCCTGTTTCCATTATGCACGGGTGCCAACATTGACGATAGCTTGCAACGCAAGATCCGCCTTGCAGGCAGCGGCCCACAAGCATCTGGCGGGGAGAATCTCGCCTGCAGGAGGGCAGGGGGGCGATCCATGCCTGCGCTGCGATTGCCCACTCCGTCTGCTGCCACTTCGCCAAGAAGGCGAGTGCATCTGCTAGCTGCCCAGCCCGCTGGCAGGCTGGCAGGCGAGTGGTTGAGCCGGCGTTGGCGCGGCGCTCGCAAACCGCTACCATCTTCGGCCCGAGTTCCCCCGAACCCCTTGCCGTACGTCCCATTCCCCGCGGCATCGGCAAGGGAAGCTTGCTCCCTGGTTGACCAACTGCCGGATGTCCCATGAGGTGCCAAGGTAGTGTCTGCTAAGCAACTGGATCCGCGCGTGGCGCGATTGGGCTGGATGGCCGCCGGTGCGCTGGCTGTCGCACTGCCGTGGTACTTCTGGACGGTGGGGCGGCCCGGCCCGGTGGGCGCGGCCGTGGAAGTATCCGCCTCGCAAGCGGCCGACGCCAGCATCCACCCAGTGGCACTCAAACAAGCCTCCCCCAAGGGCACCTTGCGGCTGGCGACGTACAACATTCATCACGGCGAAGGGCACGACCGCCGTATCGACCTGGCACGTACGGCGAAGGTGCTGGACGGAATGGACCTGGTCGGGCTGCAAGAAGTATGGGGCGCGCGGCTGGGTCAATCCCAAACGCAACTGGACATCCTCAAGAACCACTTGGATATCCCCGGTTTCTTTGGACCCACCGAACGGCAGTGGTGGCGCGAGGCGGCTGGCAACGGCCTGCTGTCGCGACACCCGATCCAATGGATGGTGCGATTGCCGCTGCCGCAATTCGAGTCCAAGAGCCCTCGCAACATGATGGTCGCCCGGGTGTTGGTGGACGAACAACCGGTGCATGTGATCGTCACCCACCTGGACCGGAGCAGCGCACTCGATCGGCAGCAACAATTCCACACCGTGACGAGCCTGTTCCGGTCACTTGCCCCGCCCGCCGTGCTGATGGGCGATTTGAACATGGACGGCAGCGATCCGTTGATGGTGGAACTGCTGCAAATGTCCGACGTCGTCAGCGTACTGGCCGGTACGCCGTGGGAACACGACGGCCACATCGATTGGATTCTGGTTCGGCAGATGGGCGTGCTGGAGGTTGGCGTGAACGACAGCGACGCCTCGGACCACCCCTGCATTTGGGCGGAACTGACGCTTTCGCCGGCGGGTCACGAAGTGGCGCACGAGCAGCAGCACGCTGCGCCGCGGCGATAGAAGGGGGGGCTAAGAAACACCGACCCACCTGGTGGCCCAGGAACCATTGGCCCAGGAAACCGCGCGGCCGTCTCTCACACCCACTGGCCGCTATGGATCAGTCGCTCCAGCGGACCGATCAATTGCCGCATGGCACGCCCGCGGTGACTGAGAAAGCGTTTCACGGTGTTTCCCAGTTGGCCAAAGGTTTGGTGGTATTCTGGAACCTCGAACAGCGGATCGTATCCGAATCCGCCTGAGCCGCGCGCGTCGAACACAATCCGGCCATGGCAGGTTCCCTCGCTTTCGGCCCTGATTTCTCCCCGAGGATCAGCCAACGCGGCATGGCATATATAGTGAGCGCCGCGCTTCTCCAGCGGCACGCCGGCGAGCTGCTCCAGGAGTAGCCGGTTGTTGCCGTCGTCGGTGGCGTTGGGCCCGGCAAATCGCGCCGAGTATACCCCCGGCCGACCGTCCAGCGCATCCACGCTAAGCCCGCTGTCCTCGGCCAGTACCCAATGCCCCAGGTGTCGGGCCTGCTCGGCGGCTTTCTTGCGGGCATTTTCGGCAAAGGTGTGGCCGTTCTCATCCACATCGAGCGCATTGTCGAAATCGTCCAGCGTAAGCAGCGTCAGGCCCAGGTTGAGTGGAGCCAGCAGGTCCCACAATTCGTCGCGCTTCTTGCGGTTGTGTGTGCCAAGAACGAGCACGGGAGAATCGGCCATGAGGGTTGCCTTCACTGCGGCACGGAAATGGATGCGAGGAGGATTCCAGAGGGCATTTTCTCCATCGTGGCCACACGTGCAACCGGGCACGTAGCGCGAGAGCCAGGGCAGGGGGCGCTCTACAACAGCCAGACAAGCCACCGAGGCGCGGCTACGAAGCACGAGGAGCGGGGTAGGGCAGGGGAGCCTCGCGCCCCCCACACACTGGGGATGCCGAGCAGCTATTGCTTGCGGCTGGCAGCCTAACGGCTTACGATCAGAGAAGCCTATTAGGTTATCCCGCCTGGACCGCGAGTGAACCCTTTGCGGCCCAAGCCGCCCTTTTGGATTTGGCCGGGCGGAGGAGCCGAACCTGCCCATGGGCCGCTCTTGCAGGACCGGTGCCAAGGCCTCCCGCGAGCGAGCTGCCCGAATTGCCCGCCTCCCCTTGCGGCACTTCTCCGGCAAACCGGGGAAGCGTAGCCGCGGCCTCGTATGAACGAAGGGAAAACTTCTGAATGTCTGACGCGATCCAGCCCCACGTCGATATCCCATTCTCGGTTCCGTTCACGCATCGGCTGCGATTTACGGCCGACGTGCTGGGCCGCGACGACGAGGTGCTGCTCAAACTGCTCGAAGCGTCGCCCGGCGAGGCAGCCCGGGTGCAATTCTGGCTGGACGAAGGCGTCGTGTCGGCCATGCCGGAACTTCCCGAAAAGGTCGCAGCGTTTGCCGCCCGGCATCCAGATCGGGTGGCCCAGGCCGGCAACGTGCAGTTGGTGCCCGGCGGCGAGGCGATCAAGAACGACATCCACATCCTGGAACGGATGTTGAAGGTCATCAATCACCACAACCTCGACCGTCGCAGTTATATCGTGGTGATCGGCGGGGGGGCGGTGCTGGATGCCGTGGGTTTTGCCGCGGCGATTGCCCATCGCGGCATTCGGCTGATCCGCTTGCCGACAACCACGCTCGGCCAGGCAGACTCGGGCGTGGGCGTCAAGAACGGCGTGAATCTGTTCCGCAAGAAGAACTGGCTGGGGGCGTTTGCCGTACCTTGGGCGGTGGTGAACGACGAGGCCCTGCTGGACACGCTCAGCCACCGCGATTTCCTTTGCGGCTTCTCCGAGGCAGTGAAGGTTTCGCTGCTGAAAGATCCGAACATGTTCCACCAGTTGTGCCAACATGCGCCGCGCATCCGCCAGCGCGATATGGCCGCCGCGGGGCCGATGATCCGCGCATCGGCCACCTGGCATTTACGGCACATCACCCAGGGCGGCGATCCATTTGAAATGCTGGAGGCCCGGCCGCTGGATTACGGCCACTGGTCAGCCCACAAGCTGGAACCCATGACCGATTTCGAACTGCGGCACGGCGAAGCCGTTTCGATCGGTGTGGCGATTGATACGGTTTACTCCTCGCTCAAGTTCGGTTTCCCCAAGGCCGATGCCCGCCGCGTACTGCGCTGCCTGGCCGACTTGGGTCTGCCGCTGGATCACCCGCTGCTGGCCGAGACCAAGACCCTGTTCGAAGGCCTGGAAGAGTTCAGGCAGCACCTGGGCGGACGCCTCACGTTGACCATGCTCCGGGCGATCGGCCAACCGTTTGAAGTTCATGAAGTGGACGCCCCTGCCATGCAGCGGGCGATCACCCTGGTGCGCGAGTTCGTCCACGCCGCCGGTGAAGAAGTCAGCGTTGGGTAACGCGTTACCAGTCGGAAGCCAGGCCACAGGGGAGGGCAGGGCAGGGGAGAGGTCGTCCCCTTTGCTCCCCTAAAAGCGCATAGCTCACACCTTACCCCGCATTGCCCCGTGACTCGCATCTTCCCCACGCTGGCGTTGTTTGCCTTAACGTTTGTGGCAGTGGCCACGGTGCTGGGGCTCACGGTGGATACCTCGGACCTCTCCGACGAGGCCGCCCGCAATTGGAAACGCCTGCACATGCTGGCCGGCATCCTGGCGGCCATCGCCGTGATGCTGGTCAACGGCATCGTGATCACGTACTTCATCGGCACAAGCCGCTGGTGCCGCGAAGTGGTCGAAGCCTACGAGTTGGATCCCGCGTTTGCCCGGCGCAGCGCGGCCCTGAAAAGCCGTGTCTTTCCGGTCACGCTGGCGGCGATGCTGGTGGTGGTCGGGATGGTGGCCTTAGGCGGCGCGGCCGATACCGCCAGGGCCTTGCCTCCGCCGCCGGCGGACTTCACCTGGGCCGACATTCATCTGCTGGGCACCCTGCTGGGCGCGGCGTTCTTTGTCTGGGTGAACTACCAACAATGGACGATCATCGCCGCCAACCAGCACGTAATCGGCGACATTCTCGAAAAGGTTCGCGAGATCCGCATCGCCAAGGGGCTTGAGGTCGATGACCTGCCTGCCGGCCAGGCCCCGGTGTCAGCCGCGCCCCGCAAAGGTGAAACCAGCGCGGCGGATTAAACGCCAACCAAGCAGCGCTCAATCAGGCAGTATCCAAGCAAGCCGCGCTGTGTGGCCGCCTTCCCCACGGTAATTACTCTCGCCCCCCGCAGCGGGCAATCGCTGCACCTTCCCTTGCATTGCTGGACGGACGACAGACATGCGTGCCGTGGTTCAACGTGTTTCCCAGGCATCGGTCACGGTGGCCGGCGAAGTGGTCGGACAGATCGGCCAGGGCTTTCTGGTGCTGCTGGGCGTGGCCGAAGGCGACGACGATCGCGACGCCGCCACGCTGGCGGAAAAGATCGTTGGCCTGCGCGTCTTCGAAGATGACGAAGGCAAAATGAACCGCAGCCTGACGGATGCCGACGGCGCCATGCTGGTCGTCAGCCAATTCACCCTACTGGGCGATTGCCGCAAGGGACGCCGCCCGAGCTTCGTCGCCGCAGCACCGCCCGAGCTGGCACAGCGCCTCTACGAAACGTTCGTCGAGCACGTCAGGTCCGCGGGCGTGGAAGTCGCCACCGGCCGGTTTCGGGAACACATGGACGTAGCCCTGGTCAACGACGGCCCGGTGACGCTGCTGCTGGATAGCCGCAAGCTGTTCTGAACATCGCTTGCGCTGCTTGTCCGCGCTTCATCCATGCATCAATAGCGGCCATGATCGTATCCGCCGGACTGGCGG
>CAZEEG010000020.1:56898-60750 GCA_964511065.1 uncultured Pirellulales bacterium
GCCCCCTGTGGATAGGTGCCCTGCGGCTGGGTTCCGTACGGCTGGGCGTTATTTTGATAGCCGCCGTGTTGATAATCGCTGTTTTGATAGGCACCGTTTTGATAGCCCCCATTTTGGTACTGGCTGTCCTGGTACGGGCCGCTGGGGTAGTTGCCGTTTTGATAGGCGCCCTGCTCACCTTGCCCCGTGAAATTGGCGGCCGGATAGCCATGGTATTGATGGCCGGGATCATAACCTGTGGCTGTCCACGTAGCCGGGTTCTCTTGGCCGCCGCTGGTCGGAGCGGGCGCATTGGGATAAGACTGGGTTGCGGCTGATGGATTGGGGGCCGGCGGCGCATCGCCCCAGGGCACGGAGCCATCGTAGGCCGCACCCCGCGTTTCGATCCCCGGCGGTCGCAGCCACGTGCGCTGCCCCAGGTTGCTCCCGGCCGCTTCGCCGTGCTGAGAGGGTGCCTCGCTGGCCAGATTGGGCGGGCGGTCGGCCGAGCGGGTATCGGCGATGCGGGGCTCACCGTGATGGTGCCAGTGTTCCATCCAATCGCCTTCGTAGAACACCACGTAGGTCAGCAAAGCCAGCTTGCCGAAGGTGGAGAAATTGCCCCAGAGCTTGGGCCCCCATAACTTGAGCGCCGTGCCGAACGATTTTTTCTTGCGCAGCCGCCCCCGGTACCAGTAGAGGCTGTAGAACTCGTCGAGGACCAGGTGCGACATAAAGCCAATGAACACGGCCACGGCTTTGAACAACCGCATGCTCATGTCTTCGCAGTCGCAGATCAGGTAAGTCAATTCGGCAAAGATCACCGCGGCGGGGATGCTGTGAAACATGCCACGGTGGACGGTGTAATGCCGCAGAAACCAGCCAAATCCGAACCGGATGAAAACGTAGATCAACGCCCCGCACAACACCATCATATCGGTGGTAAAGCCCCAGTGGCGGAAGCGGTCGATCAGCAGCATGGGCACCACCGCTGCGCCAAAAGCCAGGCTCTCGCGCAGCGGCACGCCGTGGTTGCTGTCGATGTCGGGCAGCATGCCAGAGACACTGCATAGACCAGTCGCCAGCATGCACTGGTCCAGCGGCACGCCGAAACCGATAGCAGCGCCAGCCCCGTAGGCAACGCCCAACACGCTGCTGGTGGCAATGTGCGTCTTGAAATCGGCCATGGCAGCCCTGCTTGGGGAAAACGCAAACCGCGCGGCAGCCTTTGCCAGCCCCCGCCAGCGCGGCGACCCAAACGGCAACGCGCATCCTTACCCATCGAATGGTATGCACGCTGGTCTGAAGTGGAAATGCACGCGGCCGCGATTCGCCCCCCCCGCGGCCCCGCCCTCGGCCGGGCAGCACGGCCAGCAGCGTCACCAGTGCCAGCAGCGCAGCCATGCCGCGGCGACTACCAGGCTGCCGGTGGCGGGCAAACCGTGCTGCCAGCGCTTGCATCGGGCCGACTGGCCTTCGAGGCTCCTGGCACCTTCGTTATACTCCGCGGCAGGGATGGTCCCGGCCTGAAGACCGGCTTCATCTCCCCCTGCCCTGATGTTGCCATGCTCGAGGAGCCCCTTGTGTACGACCTGTTCATGCTCATCGTACTGATAGGCTGCGTGCTGTTTGGTGCCTGGAAAGGCATGGCGTGGCAACTGGCATCGCTGGCGTCGCTGGTGGTGAGCTACCTGGTCGCCTTGCAGTTTGCCGATGCACTGGCCCCCATGATCGGCACGGAAGAACCGTGGAACCGGTTCGTCGCCATGTTCATCCTGTACATCGCCACCTCGGCCGCTATCTGGCTGGCCTTCCGCGTGGTGGCCGGCATCATCGACCGGGTTAAGCTCCGTGAGTTTGACCGCCAACTGGGAGCGCTGTTCGGCGGCATCAAAGGCGTACTGCTGTGCGTGGCCATCACCTTCTTTGCGGTGACGCTCAGCAGTTCGGCCCGCAGCGTGGTGCTGGCATCCAAGTCGGGCCATTACATCGGAGCGCTGCTCCACCGGGTCCACCCGCTCATTCCCGAGGGCGTCCACGAAGTGCTGCACCCGCACTTTGAAGAGTTTGAGCGCAAGCTCAAACCCGATGGCACCCCGGATAACGATCACGAACATCGCTTTCCGGTTCCGCCGGTCGACACCGTGCAGGGTGGAGGAGTGCATAGCGGAGGAATGCACAGCGGGGGAACCCACAACGGCGACAACCCGTTTTACACCCAAGGGGCCAGCCCAACCAACGCCGGCGCCCCGAACAACCAACACCTCGATCGGGTATTGGATGGCCTGGAAACCGCCCGCCGGGTTTCCGAGGCCTTCCAGGGTTCAAGCGGCAGCACAACTCAAGCGAATCAGCCGCCCACCCAAATGGACCGCCTGAGCGAGAACCTTCGCTGGCTGGGAACGGTGACCGGCTTTGGCGGCGTTGAAGCGCTCGATCCGAGCGAAGCCCCGGCACCTCCCAACACCTCCACCAACCGCTGATCGGCCGCACAGCGCCGAGATCCAAAGAACAGGGGGAACGCTGCGCATGCGTGCGCCCAGCGACCGGGCCTGGCCAACGGGCAAACGCCGCGGAGCAGGGGGCGACTCAGCGGCAAAGCAGCACGCTGGCCGCCGCTCAAATTGCTCCTCACTGACACGTCAGACTGGGATTGGATGCGTCGGGCTGTCGAGCCACGCGGCAGTCGCTGCCAGGCGGGACCGAGATTCAAAAACTCCGGTTTTCCCGCGGTTTTCGCCACCCCAGAACCGAACATAACCGACATTATCGGACGTTGGGCATCGGTTTGAATTGGGCTGCTGTATCCCGGCATGCCCGCCTCTCACCCCGCACGCGGCGAACCCATCTCGCAGCCATTCGCAAGGCCGCTGGCTCTGGTCGTTCGCCGTGACGTTGCATGCGGCCGCTGAGCATCCAAGGCTCGCAATCGCCGCTTCACGGTCGTACGTTCCCAAGTGCACGTTCGCTCCACCCGAGCGAGGTCGCTGCATACAATGAACGAAGCGCTAGCGGTGGCTTCCGCACGCTCACCAGGCAGCCGCCGTCCAACCCGATTGCGGTTCCAAATAAGACGTAAATGGTCATGGCCACCACAACACCCAAAGTCACCGCGGCCGAGCTTTGGCAGCAACGACGGCCGGGACGCTGGGAACTGATCCGCGGGAGGCGCGCACAATGTCTCCGGAAGGTTCCCGGCATGGCGATGTGACCGCTGAGATTTCCGCCCGGCTCCGTGTCTTTGCCCAGGATCATCGGTTGGGGAGCGTACTCGCCGCGGAAACCGGATTCTTGATCGCGCGCGATCGTGATACCGTCCTGGCGCCGGATGTCTCGTTCATCGCCCAAAGCCGACTGGGAAGCCAATTGCCCGACGGCTTCTTTCCGGGGCCGCCCGATCTGGCCGTCGAAGTTCTCTCGCCTGGCGTGCGGGCCAGCCAAGTGGCCGAGAAGATCGAAATGTGGCTCACGTGCGGCTGCCACAAAGTCTGGGTGGTCGATCCCCGCCGTCAACGGGCCAGCATGCATCGCCTGGTCGATGGCAAAGTGGCTTGTGTCGAAACCGATCTGCTGGCCAACGAAACATTGCTGCCTGGATTCCGGCTCCCGCTGAGCGAGCTTTTTGCCTAAGCCAATCGGGCCAGGCAGCGAGGGGGGGGCGGCTACTCGCTGTGCCCGTTGGCAGCAAAGGCCAACTCGGCGGCATCGCCTTCCAGGAACGGTCCCATGCGGCGGAACTTTTCGTACCGGGCTTGAACCAGCTCGTCGACGGGCATGGCCAGCAGTTCGCGGAGGCGGCGGACCAGATACATCTTGATGGCGTTGGCCATTTGATGGTGGTCGCGATGAGCACCGCCCAGCGGCTCCTCGATC
>CAZEEG010000021.1:0-60712 GCA_964511065.1 uncultured Pirellulales bacterium
TGTTGCAGTTTTCCGCAGGTGCCTTTGCGATTGCCGGTTTGATCGCCGCAACGGCACCGATCATCATTCACCTGCTGAACCGGCGGCGATTCCGCGTCACGCCCTGGGCGGCCATGGACTTCTTGCGCCAGGCCGTACAGCGCAGCCGCCGCGTGCTTCAGTTGCGCGACCTGTTGCTGCTCGTTCTGCGGGTATTGGCCGTATTGTTGTTTGGCTTGGCGCTGGCCCGGCCTTACTTCGCCCAAGGTGCCCAGAGCAACTGGCTACCGATCCTCGGCGTCACGCTGGCGGCGGTGCTGGCCTTCGCTGCCGCCCTTTGGGCCGTGCTCAGTTCGCAAGCGCGCGCACGGCGCTGGGGCGGCGCAACGGCACTGGCCGCCGCGCTGCTCACCGCCTGGGGCATCGTCCATTTGGCCGGGGCCCATCGCAGTGAGGACGACACGCTTGCCGCCAACCAGGGCCCGGTCCATGCAATTCTGGTCATCGATAACAGCCTGAGCATGGGCTACATCCAGCTTAACCGTACACTTTTGGAACTTGCCAAGAGCCGCGCCGCCGAGCTGATCGACCGCCTGCCGCGCGGCAGTCGCATCTCGGTGCTGCCCGCCTGTGGGCCGCGTTCGCAGTTCAGCAACGAACCGTATCGCACGCGCCAAGACGCGCTGGAAGCCCTCTCGGCCATTGAAGTCGTCGATCGCCGGGCAGGCATTTCCCAAATGGCGGCGCTAGCGCTGGAAGCGCAGCAATCGGCAACCGATCTTCCCGCCAAGCGCGTGGTCTTTTTTGGCGATCAGCAGCGTGTGGATTGGTCGGCCAACGTGTTGGCGGCGCTGGCCGAATTGGACGATGTGCAGGTCGTCCAGGTGGCTTCAGAAGACAGCCCGCCGACAAACGCCTGGGTGGCCGATGTGCGTCTCCGCGATGGCGTGGCCGATACCGAAAGCACCAGCACCATCCTGGTGACCATCGCCTTTGAAGGCTCAGAACCGCGCCGCGACGTGCAAGTTACGCTGCTGGTTGATGGCGTTACCGTCGCCAGCCAAACGATCGACTTGCAACCGGGACAGCGGCAAGTCCTCGAGTTCACACACCGTTTTGATCTGCCGGTCGAGCCTGGACGCCCCCTGTGGTCAAAGATCACCGCGTTCCTCTCGCCCGATGAACTGCCCGAAGACGATTACCGCTGCCTGGCCGCTCCGGTCCTGGCGGCCCTGCCGGTGGTGTTTGTCGATCAATACGGACAGGATGGAGAAGACCCACAGCGGAACCGCATTGGCGAAACCTTTGCCCTCCGGCGGCTATTGGCGCCGGTCTTATCGCACCATCAGCCGCAGCGCGAGTTGGTGCAGATCCGGCACGCCACGCTCGACATGATCTCCAGGGATTCCCGCGGTGGCGACGATCCCTATGCCACGCCGCTGCACGACGCCCGCCTGGTGGTCGTGGCCGGCGTGAATCGTCCCACGCCTGAAGCCGTGGAAAGCCTGCGGCAGTACGTCGTTCAAGGTGGGCAACTGTTGATTGCCGCGGGAGCCGATTTCGATCCAGCTGCCTGGCAAGAGCTTGCCTGGCAGGACGGGGCTGGCATCCTACCGCTCCCCTTAAGCGGCAAGTTGGTGGGGGCCTTGCCGCGCGATACGACGCGCAGCGTGCAGCCATTTCGATTCGACCTGGAAAGCCTCCAACAGACGCCGTACTTCCTGGTGGAGAACGAATCGGCCGCCGCCCTGGAAGACCTGTATCGCTCCGTCATTTTCTTCCAAGCGGCGGAAGTGCTGGATCAGCCCGAGCTGATCGATCAGTTGGTGGCGCGCGAAACGACCCGCCTGCAGACCGAGCAAGAGTTCTTGCGTGAAGAAGAAGTGCGTGCCCGGCACGAGGCCCAGGGGCAGCTTTCCCCGGCAGAGGCGGCCCTGCGGCCCGCGGACCGTCAGCGGCTCCAGCAGATTCGCCCCCAATGGCTGCTCTGGGCCGAGCGCCAGAACGCCCCCACGTTAACGCCTGCAATGCAGGCCCGGCATGAGCAACCGCGCATTCGCGCACGCTATACCGATGGCAAACCTTACATGATCGAACGCAACGTGGGCCAGGGCCGCGTCGTCTTCATCACGTCCGGGGTGTACACCGGCCGCGACTGGTCGGGCTGGAACACGATGTCCAACACGTCGGCCATGCTGGTGTTCGACCGCCTGCTGCGGGGCATGATCGAAAGCACTCTGCCGCCGCGCAACGTCACCACCACCGACGAAGTGCAGATTCCCATTGAACCGGCCCTGCGGCGCAACCGTTTTGCGATGATCCGACCGGGCTGGCTCGACCAGAACCCTCCGGCTGTGGATGCTGGCGCACCCTCACAACCGGGCAGCGGCGTGCAGCACGAACCTGGCCCCAGCAACGTCAACGGCGCAGGCACGGGCAATGACCTGGCCCTGCCCGGCGGACATGGTGGCGCTGAGCCGGTATTGGGCGCGTCGACGCTCCGGGCGATTGAAGAACCCCTCTCCGTCGATGCGCTGGGAGCGGAGCGGTTTGGGCTAACACTCCGCGATCTCACGCGGCGAGGATTTTATCGCGTGGTTGCCCGGCGGCCCGAAAGCGCAGCGCACGAAGGGCTCGACGTCAACGTCTGGGAGGTGGTCCTGGCAGCGGCCGGGCCGGAGGAGGAATCCTCGCCGCAGCGGTTGAACAGCCAGGGATTTGCCCAATTGGTTGCGGCTTCGCCCGAGGTCGCGCCGCACGTGCGTTGGGTGGGACCCGATGGCACCATCCAGATCGAAGGGGCCCGGGCCACCGGCCAATCGTGGTGGTGGAAACTGCTGCTGGGCGGCGTGCTGCTTTGCTTTGTGCTGGAAATGCTCGTTCTTGCCTGGTCGCGGTTGTTCGGCCCGCCCGCAGAGACCGCGCCGACCGCGATTTCGCCCGGGGCCGCTTCGCCCGCCTTCGCAGGACCACTGGCCGGCAGCCGGCAGGGAGTTTCGGCATGACGGACCTGCTGCTGCGACTGCACGGCTACCGCGATGCGGATACCGGCGACGCCCGCTGGCGCCTGGTCGCTCCCTGGGTGAGCGAACCTTGGGGGACGGCAGTCTTGATCCTGGCTCTGATCGCGCTGGTGGTGATCGTCATAGGGTTTTATGTTTGGTTCCAGCCCTCTGGCCGCCCGCGCGTGAAGGCCGCCCTGGCTGCAACGCGCGTAACGCTTGGTGCCATTTTGCTGTTGATGCTCGCGGAGCCGGCCCTGGTGTTTCCGGTGGTTACGGCCCCGCGCCCGCAACTTTGGGTCTTATTCGACGGCACCGACAGCATGGGCATTCAGGACGAATTGAGTTCGTCGGAGCGTGCCGCCCTGGCCGATGTCACCGGTCTATCGACAGCGGCCACGGACGAACCGCCCAGCCGCGCCGACTACGTCCGCGCGTACGTGCAGCGCGAACCGGAGCAGAATCTGCTTCACCGGCTGAACGAGCGATTCGACGTGCGCACGTTCATCTTCGATAACAATCTGCGCGAACTGCCCGATTTCGATAAGTGGACCTCCAGCGACGAGCAGGTTCGGCAAAGGCTCACCACGGCCGGGCAGTACACCGCGCTGGGCGAAGCCTTCCAGGAGTTGTCGCGGCGGCGCAGCACGTCGAGCCTGGCAGGCGTCCTGGTATTCAGCGACTTCAATCAAAATTCTGGCCCATCGGCCGAGGCCGAAGCGGCTCGCCTCCAAGTGCCGTTCTACACGGTGGGGATTGGTCCGCCGGCCGCCAAGGATCTCCGCGTGCGGATGGATGCCCCGCTGTGGATGACCAAGAACGAACGTTCCACCGTGCAGGTGGTGGTGGAGCACGAAGGCGTCGAACAGCCGCTGGCCAACGTCCGGCTGTACGCCCGGCGCCTGGATGAAGCTGGCACCATTGAAGCTCCGGCCCGGCTGGAGATCGGCGAGCGGCGCGTGGAGCTCACTTCCTCGTTCGTGCCGATCAACTTTCCCTTCACACCCGATGTCACCGGGCAATACACGTTGGTGGCCGAGGTCGATCCGGTTGAGGGCGAAGTGATCGACCAGAACAATCGGGCAGAGCGGGAAGTCAATATTCGCGATGACTTCTTGCGGCTGATGTACGTGGAGCACGAACCGACTTGGGAATGGCGGTTCATCAAGGAAGTATTTCACCGCGATAAGCTGGTCGGGATGCGTGGATTCCGCACGTTCCTCCGCTCGGCAGACCCCAGGGTGCGGCAGACCAACGAGTTGTTTGTGCCCACCATGACGCCGCAGCGGAGCACGTTTTTTGCCGGCGACGTAATCTTCTTGGGCGACATGCAGGCGTCGTCGCTCAGTACGCGATTCGCCGAAATGACCAAGGAATTTGTGGGGCGATTCGGCGGCGGGCTGGTAGTGATTTCGGGGCCGCGGTTCGGGCCGGGCCAGCTATACGGTACGCCGCTTGCGGACATGCTTCCGGTCGTGGTCGATCCCGATCTCACGCGGCGCGATGAGGAATTCGAATTGCAACTCACGCCCGATGGCGAAACCACCAGCTTCATGCGGCTGGGGAGCACCGAGGCCGAGAACCGCCGGGCCTGGCAGAACCTGGGCAAGCTGCCGTGGTATCAGCCGGTGCGCCGGGCCAGTTCCGCTCCCGGCACCAAGGTCCTGGCCGTACATCCCACCGACCGCTGCGTCGATGGCCAGCCCCAACCGCTGATCGCGCTGCGGCAATACGGCGAAGGGATCGTCGTTTATGTAGCGTTCAATGAAACCTGGCGCCTGCGGCGGATGTACGGCGAAAAGTACTATCGCCAGTTCTGGGGGCAGATGATCCACCAGTTGGCCTCGCGGCGGGCACTAGGAACGCAAAAGCGGTTTGTGGTCCAGACCGACCGGCAGCAATACAAGGTCGACGACAAGGTGATCCTGACCGTCGAAGCGTTCGATGCCGACTATCAACCGCTGGACGACTCCGAACTGCCCCAGCAGCGGCTCGTTGCCGAGGTATTCGTGCCCGGCCGCCAATCCGATGGCGGGCAGCGGATTGAACAGTATCACGTGGCACGCCGCAAGGATGCCCTGTTTGAAGCCCGCATCCCGGTCGATATCGGGGGCGAGTACCGCGTGCGGGTGCAGGACCCGGTCACCGGGAAGCATGCCGAGGCTAACTTTCGCGTTGCCGATCTGTCCGTCGAACGCCGCAGTGCCGTGCGGAACGTGGCGCTCCAGAACGATTTGGCCCGGGTTCACCCCGCGGGCCGCGCGGTGGAGTTAGCCGAAGCCGACCGCCTGATTGATGAAATCCAGCTTCAGGTTCGCGAGGAGACGACCATTCAAACCATCCATTTGTGGAGTACCTGGCCGATGTTCCTGCTGGTCGTGATGTTGATGATCGGCGAGTGGCTGGGCCGCAAGTGGGTGTCCTGGCCATAGGGAAGTTGTGTCTCGCTCGTGGAGCCTGGCCGCTGTCCCGCTCATGGATTCAATAACGTAACTTATCGAGCAACTTTGGTACGCAACACCTCATGTCGCCATTGATCGAATTACACCGCCGCCTGGCGAGCCTTCGCCGCCGCCGGTTCTGGCTGAGGGCCGGGACCGCGCTCAGCGTGATCCTGCTGGTGGTGCTTTGGTCGCTGGTAGGGCTGTTTGTGCTCGATTGGGCGCTCCGCCTGCAAACCGGGCCGCGGTTGATGGTCATTTTGGCCGTCGTTTCCGCGTGGGCGGCGCTGGCCTGGTGGCTGCTGCGTCCCTGGTGGCGAACGCGCGAAACCGAGATCGACCTGGCTCTGTACGTGCAGCGGCAGCAACGGATCGATAGCGACCTGGTTGCCGCCCTGGAATTCGAACAACACCAGCAGCGCGGCGATAACGATCGCTGGGGCTCTCCCGACTTGCAAAGTGCGGTGATTGCCTGGGCCGGTGAGGTGGGCCGCAACCTCGACGTCTACCAGGGCCTGTCGTACCGCCCGCTCGCCGTGCGCGGCCTGGCCCTGGGCGTATCGCTGTTGGTCGTGGGCGTGACCGCCGCCGTAATGGCTCCTTATGCGTCAGCCTTCTTCAGCCGGCTGGTGTTGAACGACGTTCCGTATCCCACCAAGACCCAAATTGTACGGCTGCTAATCAATGGCCAGGAATATCCGGTTTACGCCAGCCGTACGGTCGTGGTCCGCTGCCCCGAGGGCAGGCCGGTCGAGATCGTCGCCCAGGGCTCTGGGGAACTGCCGGCCGCGGGCCGGATTGAGCTTTGGGAAGACGGCAACCCCAATCGCAGCCATGAACCTCTGCGGCCGGAATCGTCCGCAGCGCAGAACGCAGCCTACAAGGCAACCATTCCACGGCTCCTGCGCAATGTCCATTTTCAACTGCACCTGGGCGATGCCTGGACTTCGCCGGGGCAATTGCAGGTCGTCGCCTTGCCGCGTGTGGAAGTGACCCTGCACACCCGGCCGCCCGCGTACCTGGAAGGCATCGTGCCCGCCAGCGACGGCGATCCTGGCGCGATGCAGGCGGCCGTGGTCGATGGTTCCAAAGTGATTGTGCGACTGGCCAGCAGCAAGCCACTTCAAGAGGACGGCGGGGCCGTGTTAAGGATCGGTGACCGCTCGTTCCCGCTGCGGCGTATCGAAGAAGCCGCGGAATCCGATGAACCATCCGGGCCGGCCGAATATTGGGAATTGAACGACGACGCTTCGCCGCTGGCGTCCGTAAAAGACACGATTGCCTTTGAGATTCAGGTGACCGACCGCGATGGACTTCAACTGCCCTCGCCCATTCAAGGTTACATTCGCCGCCAGGCCGACCGGCCCCCCAAGGCTACGCTTGATATTACCACCCGGAATGTCCTTCCGGCAGCACAACCCAGCGTGCTGTTTGGAGCGATCGACGACTACGGCCTGGCCGAGTTGCGTCTGGAGGTATCGCGAACCGGGAGCGACGGCAAGCAGCAGCTGCTTTCGACACACACGCTGCCCGTTCCGCGGCGCTGCCGCCGCTTGGAGCCGCTGTTGTTTACCGCCACGCCAGAACTGGCGCCCGCGCTGGATCGCCACCAGTTGCCATCTGAGATCGAGCGCCAACTGCGCGAAACCGGATTGCCGCCGGAGGTCGCCCTGCACGTAGCAACGATCCGGCCGGGCGAAGTCTGGAACCTGGCCGACTCGCAAGATGCCTGGCATTTTGCCATCAAGCGCGAGAAAAAACACGGCATGCTCCAGGTTTTCCGCCAATATGTGTTGAACCTGGAGCCCCTGAACGTGACGCCTGGCAACGAACTGTTCCTCACCGTCCGCGCCATCGACTACCGTGGAGACGAGGCGGGCGAAGAATCCGTCAGCGACCCGATCGTAATTTCCGTTACCGGAGAAGCGGCCGTACTGGCCGATATCTCCGAGCCTGATACCCGCAGCTTGGAATCGCTCAACCGCATCATCCAGCGGCAACTTGGCATTGGAGAATCGCCATGACGTCGAAACTGACCTTGCGTTCGAGATGGCGGAGTCATTCACGGAAGTTCGTCGGCCTCGCCTGCTGCGCCTCCTGGCGAAAGCTCGCAGCGGCGATGGTGCTGACAGCTTGTGCCACATTGTTGGCTGTTCCGCAGAGCGTCACCGCCGCCGACACTGGCGACTTGAATACCCTGCGCAGCAAGCAGCAATCGCAGCAGCGGGCACGGGTCATGGCGCGCGAGCTCGTCTCGGGCATCCTCGACGTTCAATTGCAAAAGCTGGAAGAAAACGGCCTCACCGACCGCCAGATTTACCGCGATATTCGCAGCATGCAGCAGAATATCGACGGCCTGATCGAAGCCGAGATGCGGCAAGTAGTCGACCTGCTGCTGCAAGCCCAAACGGCCGATACCGCTGATCGCGACCGGCTGTTCGTCTCGGCGCGCGAAACAATTCGCCAGATCGTGGTTCGTCTGGCGGTGGAGCGGCACAACCTCCAACGGCGGCTGAAAACCGCCGCCCTGGCCGCACAAGTCAAACAACTGATTGCGATGCAAGACGTGATCGTTCGCGTCACGGAGTCGCTGCCGGAGCAACCACAGTTGCGACGCGAAGCCTTGGCCCTCAAGACCACGCAAGACGAGCGCGACGTCCGGGTACTGTACCTGCAACTGGAAGCGATGCTGGAAGAAGTCAGCGGTTGGGGCGGCCGCGTGGGCGCGGGCGCTGCCGACGGCCTGCGGATTCTCAAGGCGGCCCAGGTCAATCAGCATCTCGGCCAGGCCATCGCCGGCCTGGAATCGGCCGACTTTTCCGGCAGCCTCGAACACCAGCAGGCCGTGTTGCGAGGGCTGCGTCTGCTGCTGGAAAAGGTGGAAGAAACCCAGGGCCTCATCAACAGCGACCGGGAGGCCCTGTTGGAACTGGTCCGCGAACTGACCCGGCGTCAACAGGCTTTGCGACAGGAAACTGCCAACCGGGAACTGCCGGCCGACGCCGACAAAGCTGCGGCCGAGGTTCGCCCCCTGGTCGATGAGCAGTTGGCCATCCACAAGAACCTGATGCGTCTGCAAGAAGCCCTGCACGCGTCGCCCGCGGTGCAACCGCTGGTTGAAAACGCACAACAAGCGGCATACGAAGCAACCGGGCAGATCTTCGACCAGAAACTGGACGAGGCCGCCCAAGAGCAGCAAACCGTGCTGGGTAATCTCGCGGCAATTGAAGAAGCCCTGCAAACCGCGGCCGACGACGAAAACGCCGACAAAACGGCCGAAGAGTATCGCAAACTCGTCGACGACCTGAAGGCTGCCCGCGGCGATCTGAGCAAGGCCCGTGAATCGCAGGACAAGGCGGCTCGCCAGGTTTCTGAAGACAAGCCGGCGGAAGCCAAGGCGAGCGAGGAGCAGGCGGCCGAGCAGGTCCGCAAGGCCGGCGAGGAACGCAAGCTGCCAGCCATCGTGAAAAGCCGTCTGGCGGAAGCCGAGGCGGCCGCGGCCGAAGCCGCTCAAAAACTCCAAGATGCCGAGGCCGCGGAGCGCGAAAAAGCAGCCGCCGTTGAAGCGGCCGATGAGTCGCTACGCCGGGCCGAATCGGAAGTGGAAGCCGCGCTGGCGGATGCCAAGCGTCGGGCATTGGCCGTCGAAATCGGCGAACTGGGCCGCGCCATGGAATCACTTGAAAGGGCCGCGGCCACCGAACGGCAAGTGGCCCGCGAAACGGCCCAATTGGCCCAGGCCGATCCGCCCAAGCCGCAGGCTGCTGCCGACAGCGCCAAGGACGCCAAGCCTTCGGCATCGGAGCCTTCGTCAGAATCGCCCGAAAAATCAAAGCCTGGAGAGCCCAAGCCAGCCGAGGACGGCAAAGCCAACGCCGAGGACTCGGGGGAGATGAACCCTGCCGGGTTGCGGGCCGCCAAGGCTCGGCAGTTAGCCTCTGAGCAGGAAGATGTTAACCACATTGCCAAGAAGGTGGCAAAAGGCGTGAAGGCCACGGCGCCGGAGGCTGCCAAGACACTGGAAGAAGCTGCTCCCGGTGGCCAGGAGGTGCAAAAGCAGCTAGAGCAAATGGCTGCGGTGGCTAAGGATCAACACGATCCCAAGCAACAGGCCGCGGCCGCCAAGGCCTCGTCACAGGCAGCCGATACGGCCCAGAAACTCTCCAAGGCGGCCGGGCAACTCCGCGACCGGCTGGAGAAAGCCTCGCAGGAACTGGCCGACCTCAGCCGTGAACAGTTGAAGGCGGTTGAGGCCGTTCGCGAAAAGGTCGAACAGGCGTTGCCGGCCAAGCCAGAGGGCCTGGCCGAGCGTCTCCAACGCTTGCAGCAAGCTGAAGAAAAAGTGGCGCAGGCCCAAATTGAACAACAGCGCGCAGCAGGCAAGCCAGCCGCGGCTGCCGCCCGCGAGTTGGCCGAGCAGATCGCCGAGGCTCGCCAACAGCAGCAAATGGCCGACCAGGCTGCTGAGGACATGGCCGCCGGCCGTACGCCGGCCGCCGATGCTACCGCCCGGCAGCAGCAAGCGGCCGAGCGCGCCGCGGCCGCTGCTGAACAGGCTGCCGCGCGTCCGCAAGCGCGGCAGGCCATGGTCGAGGGTCGCCGCGATCCGCTGCGCGATGCACTAGCCCGGGCTCAGCAGTCGGCCAGCGAAGCCGCTCAGGCAACGCTCGATGGTAACCGCACGGCCGCGTCCGCCGCCCGAAACGACGCCGCTGAAGCCCTGGCTGAAGCCGAAGCGCATGCGCGGCGCGAAGCCGCCCAGGCTGCCGAGTCCCCCGGTGGGGAGCCCGATGTGCAAGCCCAGGCGCGCGCCACCAAGGCCGCGGAAGAGGCAGCGCGGCTCGCTTCCGGCGATGCCCCGCAGGCAGCCAGGCAACTGGCCGAGGCGAAGGAGTCGTCGGCCAAGGCCGAGCAGGCCGCTCTGCAAAATGATCGCAAGGCCGCCACCGAGGCTCAGCAGGCAAGCGAGCAACATCTGGCGGAAGCCCGCAATCAAATCCGCCAGGCGAAAGCGGAACTTGCCCGCGAAACTGCCGCGCAACTCGCCCAGGATGCAGGCGCTGCCCAGCAATTGGCCCAGGCCGCTGCGAACGTCGATCCGGCCGCGGCTGCCGCGTTGCGGCAAGCCCAGCGAGCCGCCCAAAAGGGCGCGGCCGCTCAGGGTGAGCCAAGCGAGGGTATGCCCCAGGGTGCCCAAGACAGGCCGGCAACAGCCCAAGGCGGCAAGCCCGAGGCGGGCGAACCCCAGCAGGCAGGTGGTCAACCAGCTCAGGGTGGAAAGCCCATGGAGCCAGCCAATCAGCCTGCCGGCCAGCCGGGCACGCCGAGCAAGCCGGCTGACGATGCCGCCCGCGTCGCCCAAGCCCAGCAGCAAACCATGGATGCCGTCCAGCGGGCGACAGCCAATCTGCACGCCCGGGAGCAACGGATTCGGCAAGACCAGGCGATTGCGGAAGCGCTCGCCCGGCTTGCCAAGGAACAGCAGAAGGCCGCCGACCAGATTGATCAAGGGCGGCAAAAGCTGGAAGAGTTAACGCAGGCGGCATCCCAAGATCCGCCCCCCGCTTCGGACACGCCGGCAGGTCAGAACCAGACGGTGCCGCCGGGCGCCCAGGCCCAGCAAGGCAAACCCCAGTCGCCTGGCAAGCCCGATCCTGCGGCCGCTCGTGCCGCGGCCAAGCCGCAACAGCAGGCGGCCCAGCAGTTGGCCCAGGCGGTGCAGCAGTTCGCGCAGAACGTACAGGCTACAGGACAGGGCGCCGAGCAGATTTCAGGGCAGCGAGAGGTGGCCAACCCGCCGATCCGCGAAGCGCTGGAGATTGCCAGCCGTCTTGCCCCATTGATGCCGCCGGGCCAGGACACACCACCCGAGCAGCAAATGGCCCAAGGCGAGCCGCCACAGGGTCAGCCCATGGCCAACGGCGACACGCCACAACAAGGCACCCCCGGCCAGGCGCCGGGTCAGTCTGAGGCCCAAGCCGCGGCCGCAGGGCAAAATCCCGGCGGTCAAACGCCGGGCGAGGGAACTCCGAGTGCCCGGCAAACGGCCGGCGCATCCTCCCCGCAGGGTCAAGCAGGAGAGGGCCAGCCCGCCCAGCCTGGTCAATCAGGTCAGGCCACGGCACAGGCCCCGCAGGGTAGCAATGCTGGCCAGATGGCAGCGATGGGTTCGCAGTTTGTCCCCTCGTCGCCACAAGTCACTGCCCAGATGATGGCCGGGCCGCAGGCCATGCAGCAGATCAGCGAATTGATGGCGGCTGCTTCCAACGCCGGCCAGCCTCCGGGGCAATCGGCCCAGGCCGGGGAGTCGTCCCAATCGTCCGGCAGTGAAAGTTCCGCCGAGGGCCAGACCGCGCAGACTTCGTCTTCGTCGCAAGGTGGCAACACCCGCAGCGGATCCGAATCGGAGAATGCCGAGCGCCAGGAAGGTGAGCTGCAAGCCTCAAACCAGGGCCGCGACGGCACCGACAACCGCGCCCCCGATGGCCAGGCGGCGGATGTCGCCGCTCGCCAGTATGAGCAACCACCCTGGTTTGCCAGGCTGCCGGCGGAACTCCGCGACGCCATGCAGGTGGAGATGCAGCGCCGTCCGCCGCGGGCGTACGAAGAACGCCTCCGCCGCTACTTCCAGAGCATTGACTAAGACTGCCGATTTTCAATCGTTGACTAAATCCGTTCCGCGCGTGGCACCAGTTGGTAGGGTGATCCCCTTGACGCTGTTGCCACGCCGCCAGCGCCTCAGAGATTCCATGAACGACGCTCAAACTTCGCCCGACGATATCGCCGCGGTCGCCCGCTGTGAAGAAGCTTTCAATACCATCCGCGACGAACTGGCCAAGGTCATCGTCGGCCAGAACGAGGTGATCGAACAGGTGTTGATCGCCATCTTCGCCCGGGGGCATGCTTTGCTGGAAGGCGTGCCGGGCCTGGCCAAGACGCTGCTGGTCAGTTCGCTGGCCCAATCGCTGCATCTATCGTTCAAGCGGATTCAGTTCACGCCCGACCTGATGCCCAGCGATGTGACAGGCACCGAGGTGATTCAGGAAAACCTGGAGTCGGGCGGGCGCGAGTACAAGTTTCTTCCCGGCCCGCTGTTTGCCAACATGATCCTGGCCGACGAGATCAACCGTACGCCCCCCAAGACGCAGGCCGCCATGCTCGAGGCCATGCAAGAGCGGCAAGTGTCGGCGGGCGGCAAGGTTCATGGGCTGCCGGCCCCGTTCTTCGTGCTGGCCACGCAGAATCCGCTCGAACAGGAAGGCACCTACCCGCTCCCTGAGGCGCAGCTCGACCGCTTCCTGCTGTACATCAAGGTGGGCTATCCCGAGGGCGCTGAAGAATGGGAGATCGCCCGCCGCGTAACAACCGGGCAGATGGGAACCATCGAGCCGGTGGTGTCGGGCGAGCAGATCATCGAATTTCAGAAGCTGGTGACGCGGGTGCCGGTTGCCGACCAGGTGCTGGGTTACGCCTGGGCGCTGGTCCGCGCCAGCCGGCCCGGCACCCCGGAAGCGCCTGAGTTCGTCAACCGCTGGGTGAGTTGGGGGGCCGGGCCACGTGGCCTGCTAACGCTGGTCACCTGTGCCAAGGCCCGGGCAATTCTGTACGGCCGCTACCATGCCACGGTGGGCGACGTGCAAGCCGTGGCGCGGCCCGCCCTGCGGCACCGCATTGCCGGTAACTTTGCCGCCCAGGCCGCTGGGGTAGGCAGTGAGCAACTGATCGACATGCTGATGGAGGCGGTCCCGGCCGACCGCAAGTACGAAGCCCCGGCCGCTTAATCTCACCCGGCACGGCTAATTGCCGCGCAGTTGCTCCATTCCACTGACAGATAGACCGTCGCCCCACTCTGCCCCCGATCGGCCTGCCATGACTGCCAGCGTCCTCGCTCGCTATCTCGATCCCGATGTCTTGAGCCATCTTGCCCAGCGCAAGATTGAGCCGCGAGGGCTGGTGTTGGGGAACCTGGCGGGCGGCCACAAGTCGCCGCTCTCGGGCTTTGCCGTCGAATTCGCGGGTCACCGCGAATACGTCTGGGGCGATGATCCCAAGCATATCGACTGGCGGTTGTACTTCACGCGCGACAAGTACTTCATCAAGCAGTACGAGATGGAGACGAACTTCGTCTGCCACATGGTGCTCGATGTCAGTGCTTCCATGCGTTACGGAGAGGACGCCCAGCAGAAACTGCACTACGCGGCGCAAATGGCCACCATGCTGGGGTACTCGATCGTTCGCCAGAGCGATAAGGTTTCACTGGCCACGTTCGACGAAAACGTGCAGGGCTTCGTACCGCCCAGCAATTCCATGGCCCAGGTCGTGCGCATGACTAGCCACCTGGACAGTATCGAACCGGTGCAAAAGACACGGATGGCCGAATGCCTGGCAGAACTGGCCGGGCGGATGGGACGCCGCGAAATCGTGATGATTTTCAGCGACTTCTTCACCGATCTCGACGAACTGGAAACGGCCCTGCAACTGATGCGCTACCACCGGCACGAAGTCGTGCTGTTCCACGTGATGCACCACGACGAACTGTTCTTTGAATTCGACGGGATGGTGAAGTTTTTAGGGCTGGAAGTCGACGAACAGTTCCTGACACAACCTTCCGATGTCCGCCGCGCTTACCTGGAAGAACTCCAGCGGTTCCAAACGGCGTTTGAAGAACTGTGCCACCGCAACCGCATCGAGCGGGTCCTGGTCGACACCCGGCGCAACATGGGCGAGGTATTCCTCGACTACCTGAACCAGCGGGCCATGCAGCGAAACATCCGGTAACGCCACACCGCCGCAACGCCCGGCTGTCAAGCGGCAGGGTGCCGACGCCTGTCACCTGGCACGCGACGAAGCTTAATGGTCGCGTGCAAGCAACCACGCGACGCTCCTAATCAGGCCACACCAGCGTCGCCCTCACGCGGCAGCAGCGTGCGGACAACCATGCCTGACGGGCCGAATTTCCGAAATTGCGAACTGCGTCCACATGCAGGCAGGTGCTCGGTAACAAGCTCGTCGTCCAGCACTTGTTGACTCCGGTGGTTCGGATGCCATTCAACCGTAGGACGAAGGCTCAGATTGCGCGCATTTCTTCGTCCGGATTAATGTTGGCGACCCCCTCGACCTGGGTGAGGGCCGCTACTTGGCCACGTGTGGCTCGACCGGTGATGATACCGATCGTTGGCAGTACTTTGTCAACCTGCATGCCTTTTTGGCGCAGGTTGTCGGCAACTTGTCCGATCGATTTCAAGTGGCTATCGTGGACCGCCACGACGATACGTTCCGAATCGGATGTGCTCACAGAAGTGAACTCCATGGTAATGTTTCGCACCACATTCTGTGCGAAACAGCACGATGCCACGCGTATCGGATATCATTTCACATGGTAAACGGGACGGACATCCGTGTCCGTTCATGAGAATTTGCCAGCCAACACCGAGAACTTACGGTTCAATTACGGTGTTTGCACCAATCCGGCCCCGGCGTGCGAGGCGGGAATGTCCAAACGCCGGGCGCGGGAGGTTATGAGCTGCCAGAGTTGCCAGCCCCGGGCCCGATAGGCCTCGGCGTACAATGCGGCCGTACCGGCAACGTGCGGCGTTGCCATACTGGTCCCATTGAACGTTGCATACCGGCCCATGTCCAACGGGACAGAAGAGTAGACGGCAATTCCTGGGCCAACCAGATCGACGTTGGCTCCCGGAGCAGGTCCGGACGGACTGGAAAACCACGCCATGTCGAGGCGGGAATCGACGGCGCCGACGGCCATGACCGAAGGGCTGTTGGCTGGCTGCCCGACGGTGCCCGGTCCATGATTTCCTGCCGCCGCAATGATCAGACAGCCGTGATTCAGTGCGCGTTGACCAGCCAACTCGTAGTCCATTGACGATGTCGGAACTTGATTGCCAAGTGACATGGAAATCACGTGGCATTCATTGGCCACTGCCCACTCGATGCCTTGCAAGATGTCGGAATGGTAGCCCGTGCCGCTGTCGTTGAGAACCTTGCCCGCGTAGATGTCGGACTCGTAAGCGACTCCATACCTTCGCCCGTTTTGGTCTTTGTAACCGCAGGCGGTGCCGATGCAGTGGGTTCCGTGCCCGTTTCCGTCGTGCGCGGTGGGGGTTCCGACGAACGATTCGGCAACAATCCGCCGCCCGACGAAGTCCGGATGGCTCAAGTCGATGCCGGTATCGAGTACGGCGATTCGAATGTTTGCCCCCGTGTAATGTGAATTGACGGCGCCGATTGCCTTGAGGCCCCAGGTGGAAATGGCATCGTCGACATAAGCGTCGGCAATACCGGTTCGAACGCGAGGTCTCTCGGAAATCTTTTCTACGAGTTCATTGACGGCGTCGCGGTATCCCCGGAAATAGTCGACCACGGTCGGTTCCTTTTCCTGCAGGGCATAGACGACTCCATCAGGTTCGACCGCCAGGATGGCCGGGTCCTTCTGCAGCCTGGCGCGTTGGTCCGCATCGCAGGCCACGATAGCCATGCCAAGATGAGGAAGCAGGATTGCCTGGTTGGACTCGGGGCGGCCATGCTCTGGAGACCGTACGATTTCCTGCACGCCCACGGCGGCTTTCAATGCCGACATGCCGGAGTCGGCCTCTCCTTCCCGAAACGTGACGATGCAACGGCGCGACAGATGACCGTTGCGGGACCCCATCGGGATAGGAAAACTGGGTTGTTCGGTCATTACTGTAAAACCCTTTCAAAGGAAATTAGGATATTGCGAAGTTGTTCGCTACAAGGACGCAATATCAATTGAAAAAAAGGACCGTCACATTCACGGAAATACTCACGGCGTCGTCGGCATTCGAATCCGTCAATCGAACACCGCAAACAATGTTGTTGCCCCGCAGTCCGGCGCGGGCGACCAGTTCGCCAAGAGGCCGTTCGGTCAAAGTGTTGGTGCCGGCCCGTACAAACGCATATTGGAGGGTGTTCAACATCACCACGAAGCCTGCTCCGGGCGGACGGTCCACAGCAACCGTCTTCTCTTCGTAATCACCGTTGCGGCGTTCGAAGTGAAACGTGTGCCCGGCGACTCGAATGACGGAATTGACGTCGACCGAGGAAGCCATCGCCTGTCCGTCGGTAATGCGGCCCGCTGGAGCGGAGAATACGGTCAGGTCGTCGCCACCAGCACTGAATCGAGTCATCTCTGCGGTACTCATAAATTGCCCTCAAGAAAAGGAGAAACCGTGGCTGTCGCGCGCAAAGCTAGAACCGCCATCCCGGTTCATCTAGACTGGTTCGCAAACGACACGCAGGGATACTGCAATGCAGATGGTAAGTCGCACGAAAAGGCCGACATGCGTGCCAGCGAATTTCTCAAGATTCCGAATGAGGTTGAAGATGCCCGGGGAGACGGTCCATGTCGGATGACGACGTAACCTTGTGGATCAAGGAGGCACGACAAGGAGATCAAGACGCTGCCAAAAAAATTTGGGTCCGGTACGTACACCAACTTTTGAAGGTTGCCCGGGCCCGTTGGAAGAACATGCCGCGGCGGACCGTCGATGAGGATGATGTGGTCCAAAGTGCGATGAAGAGCTTCTTCCGCCATCTGAGCGGCAATTTGCTGGGCGTTGAGAATCGGGATGAGCTGTGGCGCGTACTGGTTACCATTACCCATCGGAAGGTCATCGCTACACAGCGGCGCCAGTTCGCGCAAAAGCGAGGCGGCGGGCTGATTGGATCGACGGAGCAGGAAGTTATGGACATCAATCACCTGGTGAGCGCCGAACCTTCGCCAGAGTTTGCCGTGTTGGTGGCCGAGGAATGTGCCTGCCGGATGGAATCGTTGTCAAAAGTGGACGTAACCTTGGTCAATGTGGCACAACTTAAGCTGGAAGGTTATACCAACGAAGAGATTGCCCAACGGCTCTCGCGTACGAAACGATCGGTGGAACGGAAGCTCGATCGCATCCGCAGTATCTGGTCCGAGGATCGAGAAGCATGACTGGCCGGGACGCGAATTGGCCGCAGCTCCAGTTGCAGGCCGCCGTCGACGAAGCGTGCGATCAATTTGAAACCGCATGGCGGCAGGGCGAGGTGCAGAATCTGGAAGCGTTCTTGGAACGTTACTCCGCCACGCGTAAGGCCGACGTCATCCGGCACGCAGATGGTTGGAGGTTGCTGTTTCGCGAGTTGCTGGCGGTCGAACTGGAACTGAGAGAATCGGCCGGTCAACGCCCCGAGCGAGATTGGTATTTGAGGCGGTTTGCGGATTACGCAGACATTGTGGTGGAGTTATTCGCCGGGTGGACGGTGCACGATTCCAGCCCGCCGACGGCTGCCGCGCCCAAGTTTGATTTTGCTGATAGCTCGCAGCCAGACGCTGACTTGGCGATTGGTGACTTTACCGACTTGGAGGCAATTGGCCGCGGCGGCATGGGCCTGGTCTTCAAAGCCTACGAGCCCAAGTTGGACCGAACGGTCGCCATCAAAGTGCTCCGGCGGGAGATCGCCAGTGACGCCCGCGCACTGGCTCGGTTTCGGCAAGAGGCTCAACTGGCCGCCAAATTGAATCATCCCCACGTCGTCCCCATTCATCGGTTGGGCACCGACCACGGTCGCGAATACCTCGTGATGCAATACGTGGAGGGAACGTCGCTCTCCGCAAAGCTCAAGCTGGGCGAGCGGCTGTCAGCGGCCACCGCGGTCAGCATGATGAAACAGTGCCTGATGGCGCTGCAGGCGGCACATGCCATTGGGATCATTCACCGGGATTTGAAACCAGCTAACCTGCTACAAGAAGCTTCCACCGAAAGATTGCTCGTTACGGATTTTGGATTGGCGCGTTGGCGCGATGCTCCCCAGCCGCTGACTTCTGAAGGAACCTTGCTCGGAACGGCAGCGTATATGTCCCCCGAGCAGTGCTTGCGGTTAGAGATCGACGAACGGAGCGATCTCTATTCCTTGGGGGTGACATTCTATCACCTGTTGTCGGGACGGCTCCCGTTTGCCGGGCCAGGCACTGCGGAGATGATCGTACAGCATGTGCACGAGAAACCGGTACCGCTGCACCAGTTAGTCAGCGAGATCCCCATTGAATTGAGCGAGCTGATTATGCGGCTGTTGGAGAAGCGACCCGAGGAGCGCTTTTCCAGTGCCGAAGAGGTCTTGACGAAGTTAGTCTCCGAGATTGAACCCTTAATTTCGAGTAATGCAGTCGTCAGTCATTCCGGTGCCCTGGCCGTGTCCCTGCCGGCGCCCCGGCCAAGAGCTTCCACCTGGCGTTGGTGGGCCGGTGGAGTCCTTGTGGCAGTGTTGTTAACGGGAGCCGTATCGTGGCTTCTGCTGCCAGATGCGAAAGCACCTGCGGACACGCCCGCCCGCAAGCCGGTCGCAGCCCCGCTTGCCCCCGATGCGATGGCACTGGAGGACTCGCCGCCGTTCGACACCACTGTTCCTTTGGAGACTCCCCGCCGCCCGATCGATACGAGCGCAGACGAGGAAGACGTGCCGTTCGCCGCCACTGCTCCTTCGGAGGTTCCGCACCGCACGGCTGATACGATGGCCGAGGACGATACGCCGTACGATGACACGCTTCCCGAGATTACAAATTCGTTAGGAATGGAGTTCATCCGGCTGGAATCGGGATCGTTCTGGATGGGAAGTCCCGCGAAGGCCGAGCATGTTGCCGCCTTGTACGATTTATCCCTTCGTGAGGCCAATCAAGAGCACCCACGACACCAGGTGAAACTCACGCGCCCCTTCTACTTGGGCAAATACGAAGTCACACAGGGCGAGTTTGAACAAGTGATGGGATACAACCCCTCAGCGCATAAGGATGAAGCGTCCGCACGCTTCCCGGTCGAGCACGTTACCTGGGAGGAGGCGCTGGAATTCTGCCGGAAGCTCTCTGAGATGCCCGCGGAGCGCCGAGCGCATCGAAAGTATACGCTTCCGACGGAAGCCCAGTGGGAGTATGCATGCCGGCAGTCGAACGCAGACGGCGCTTTCTACTTTGGCGATGATCCCCAGGAGCTGCCCCGGTTTGCATGGTTTAACGCCAACTCGGAGAACCGCCCGCACGCGGTCGGGGAAAAGTTGCCGTCACCGGCCGGGTTCTACGATTTGCTCGGAAACGTGGCGGAATGGTGTCTGGACCATTATGATCGTGATTACTACCAGAAAAGCAATCGAGTGGATCCGTTGGCCCAAGGCGGGCTGCATCGAGTGATTCGCGGCGGCTCGTGGAAATCAATCGCTGGAGATTGCCGTGTGTCGGCACGCAAGCATCGCACAACGGCATTCGCCGATCCACTCGTGGGGTTTCGGCTCGTATTGCTGATCCCAGATTCTGCGGAACCTGAGCAACCCTTGCCAGCGGAATAGCATCGGCCTGGCAATCATTGGCCGGCTGATCGCTGCCGCTCTATCGCCAGAGGTGGGGCAATGATGGATCCAGCTGCCGACGTATCGACGTCGTTGTTCGCCAATCGCTATCGGATCGTGGCGAAACTGGGAACAGGCGGGAGCAGCGATGTATTTCTGGCGAAGTGCGATGAGCACCCATCGCCAGTCGCGATTAAGGTGCTGGATCGCTTTCTGGCCGGCGATACCACCATTGTGGAACGCTTTCGCCGCGAAGCGGCAGCACTCGCCAACCTAAAGCACCCCAACGTGGTTGGCGTGATTAGCTCGGGCCGGGCGGAAGCCGGGCATTTCATGGTCATGGAGTATCTGGATGGCGAATCGCTGGAGACGCGGCTCCAACGGGTGGGGAACGTTCCGTGGGCCGAGGCGGTTCAGTGGATGCGGCAAGCAGCACAAGGGCTCTCTGCCATCCACAAAGAAAACGTACTCCATCGGGATCTCAAACCGGCGAATATCCAATTGACGAGCCGGGGGCGGATTGTGTTGATGGATTTTGGGCTCGCGCTGACAGAAACCCATCACAGTCGCCTGACGGCCGGGCAGTTCGTGCCGGGGACCGAAGCCTACCTGGCACCGGAGGTGCTGCAAGGAGATGACGCCAGCGCAGCCTCGGACATCTACTCCCTGGGAGTCGTTTTTTACGAACTCATCACGGGCGAGTTACCGCTCCCGCCGGTGAATCTGCCAGATGCTTCAGGGCGCGATCCTTCCTTGAACGTTGGCCGTGATAGCGCGCTTGCAAGTCGGGGCAACCTAACACAAGGCCTGGAAGCAAACGCCCCCGCAGGACTCGTTACGATCATCCAGCGGATGCTGGCCGCCTCGCCCCAATCGCGTTACCGCTCTGCCGATGAACTATTGGAGGCCCTGGATTCCCTCTGCATGGCAGACGCAGAGACGGTCGAAATTTCACATCCCCCCGGCGGGGAGCCGACCGTAAGGATCGGAGTGCCGAAAGCACGCCATCTCCTGGCCCGCCGATACGCAATCCTGGCGGTGCTCGGAATGCTCCTCGTCGCCGCATTTGCTATCAGTTCAAGGCCATCGGTGCGGCAGAATCTGGCAGACCGAACCGTTGCCTCCACGGTCGAGGCGTCGCCCGATTTGCGAACGGAGGTTGCAGATGCTCTGTCGGCTCCGGCAGAGGAACCGGTGCTGGACTTCGATCAAGAGCGCAAACCCGACGTGATGGTGGCAGACGCTGCCTGGTTGCAATTGGATCTCACAGAAAGGGATTTCGTCAACAGTGTCGGGATGAAGCTGGTGTGGATCGAGCCGGGAACATTCTGGATGGGACACATGGATGTTGCTCCCCTGCGCCACGATTTCATGGAATATGCCCTGCCGGTACACGAGGTTACGATCACCAAAGGCTTTTATATGGGTGCCTATGAGGTCACGCGACGTCAATACGAAACGGTGATGGGGTTGCGGTCCGAAGATGAAGCGGATGACGCCTTGGATGAGCAGACAAAACGTCGGGACAACTCGCCGATAGGCAGTATTAATTGGAGGTTGGCCGCCGAATTCTGTGTCAGGTTGTCCCAGCGCCGCGAAGAAAAGGAACGTGGGGTGTTCTACCGATTGCCAACGGAAGCCGAGTGGGAGTATGCCTGCCGGGCCGGGACCGACACGCTGTATTACTGGGGCGATGACGAGGGGTGTATTGGGCAACATGCATGGACCTTAGACAATTCCAATCTCCGCCTGCAGCCCGTAGGGCAACTCTTACCAAATCCCTGGGGACTCTACGACATGTATGGCAACGTTTCCGAGTGGTGCCAGGATTGGTTCACTGCGGATTATTATCAGCATTCGCCCAAGGTTGACCCCCAGGGGCCTCCCGCAGGGCCGCGAAGGTCTTTGAAGGTGATTCGCGGCGGTAACGTCGCCTATACGGTTTCAACTGGATTCACGCAGTCCGCTACCCGGCTTGGTTTCTACGAAACTGGGTATCGCCATTACATCGGAATGCGGGTCGTTGCGCAAAAGCGTCCAGAAAAGGACAATTAACGCCCCATTGTGGAGTCAAAGTGAAATTTGCGTGACGGCTCCAGGCCCCGTTTTGCCATTATAACCATGTCGCCTCGCAAATGGCTCGCCAACCACGGGCCAAGTGATGTACATGCTTTCCACCCTGCGGAATCAACCGCATTTCGGCGGATCGGTCTGCCGTAATCATGGTGCTCGTTGCGGGCGTACCCATAACGTTCGGATATTCTATCTGCTGTTGGTTTCTTTCTTGTAACTGAGGATTTACGATGGCCACGTTGTACCCATCTGCCGACGACGTCTACGAAGGTTGGAGCAAGTACGAAAATGGTAACGCGCGTTCCTTCGCTGACAATTTGTACCAGGCGATCAGTGATCCGGACGGTGGCGATGGTGATGCGACCCTGATTTACACCAACCACAATGTCTCGACGCCGGTGGCATACCGTTGTTCGATGGGTGGATCGTCGGCATCCTTGGAAACGACCGGGCCAAGGCTTAAAGTGCAGGCACGCTCCAGCAATAAAGAAACCCCTGCATCGCGTGCTGCTGCCGACGGAGACGTGTCCATTCTGTGCCATTTGACTTTGAACGCCAGGGTGACACAAACCGTAGATGGCACGGAGCACGAATTGCTCAATCACACCGTTAATCTGGAGGACAAGTGGAAGACTTTCGAGGCTGCGTTGACTCAATCGCCCTCGGGCACCGACAACATCAAGGTCGAGTTGACCACCAACATTGTGGGCGGCAACTCTCCGCTTCATTGCTGGGTGTCATGGGTCCAGCTGACCACGTGACGATTTCAGACCCGCGATCCGTGGAAAGGGCAATTCACAGGCCGGTGCGCTATTGATAGCGGCGCAGCGAATGTCTGCTCACTTTCGTACTGGCCACCCAAATGTGGCCGCGAGCTTTGTGCGATTCCCTACAGGTTGCAATTGGGCAGCGGCACCGTTCGCCTGACGTTCCGTATTCAATCACAACTGCGCCTAGCGCTTGGTAGCGACGAATAATTAGCCTGTCGCTACCAAGCGCTGTTTGATTACTGCGTGGCATCGGTGCATATGATCTCGTTTCGATCTGCGATACGTGACGGCGCTTCTGCCGGGAAACAAAAGCGTTTCAACGCAAGGGCTGATCGAAGATCGAATCGGAGCGGGCCCGCGGCCTCGCCTGCTCTCCAATACTCGGGCCGTTGTCGTCTCTGGATGCAACATTGACTCCCGCTGGGCGTGCCTTGATACTGGTGCCGTTGCGTGGCCTGCACCGGTTGGCCAATCCTTCGCGCGCCGTTTGCTGGAGTCGCCCGATGCACTCACACTTCCCGTTGCACCGCTATCAGCCATACTCGTGGCCAGGCATGCGCAGAACAGCCATGATATTCGTGACGGCGTGCGCTGTGCTCCTGGCGATCGGTCCCTCGAGCGTCCACTCCCAGGAACGGGCGTCCAGGCCGCCGAATATCGTCATCATCTTTGCCGATGACTTGGGGTACGGCGACCTGGGCTGTTATGGGAATCCCACCATCGCGACGCCGCACCTGGATCGGCTGGCGGCCGAGGGCATCAAGTTCACCCAGTTCTATTCGGCAGCGTGTGTCTGCACGCCCAGCCGTGCTGCTTTGCTCACGGGCCGGTTGCCGATTCGCAGTGGTATGACGTCAAGCCGCCGCCGGGTGTTGTTTGCCGATAGCCAGGGCGGCCTTCCGGACAGCGAAATCACGTTGGCTGAGGCCTTGAAGGAGCGAGGGTATCGAACCGGTTGTATCGGCAAATGGCACTTGGGACACCGGCCGGAGTTCCTTCCCACGCAGCATGGGTTTGATCATTATTTCGGCATTCCCTATAGCAACGACATGCGGATCGATCCGGAGATGAAGCTGGCGGCCGATGTCACCCTGCGCGAAGGTTGGACCGCCGAGCGGATTCGTGCTGAAAAGCCCAAGAATGGCTTGGTCCCGTTGATGCGGGGCGAAGAAGTGATCGAATACCCGGCCGATCAACGCACGCTGACGCGGCGCTATACGGAAGAAGCAATCCGCTTTATCCGCGACAGCGATCGGCAACAGCCGTTCTTTTTGTACTATGCGCAGACATTCCCCCACGTTCCGCTTTATGCCTCGGATGCATTCCGCGGCCGAAGTCGCCGCGGTCTGTACGGCGACGTGGTGGAGGAACTGGATTGGAGCGTCGGCCAGATCGTTGAGGCACTGCGCGACGATGGCCTGGCAGAGTGCACCCTGCTCGTGTTCACCAGCGACAACGGCCCTTGGCTGATCAAAAATCTCGAAGGCGGCTCGGCCGGCATGCTGCGCGGTGGCAAGGGCAGCACCTGGGAAGGTGGCATGCGGGAACCGGCCATTGCCTGGTGGCCCGGCACCATTGCCCCCCGGACCACGGCTGAACTGGCTTGTACCACGGACCTGTTCGCCACCTGCGTGGCGCTGGCCGGCGGCACATTGCCTACGGATCGGGTGTATGACAGCCACGACCTGCGGCCGCTACTGCTGGATCCGCAAGGGAAAAGTCCGCGAACTTCAATGTTGTTCTACCGCGACTCGCGGCTGATGGCCGTTCGCGAAGGCGCCTTCAAAATGCATTTAGCCACGCAGGCCGGGTACGGCCAGCCTCGCCCCGACGAACCCGAGGTTCCGCTGCTGTTCAACTTGGACCACGATCCAAGTGAGCGGTTCGATGTGGGGGCGCACCATCCCGAGGTCATTAAACGGCTGCGGCAACGAATTGCCGAGCACGAGAAGACGCTGAGCCCGGTTGAAAACCAGTTAGAACGTTAGCGGCGCAGACCGCCACGGATCGCGCACCCATGGCCGGCACGGTACGGCCGCATGGTATCTTTACGGCTTGCCTGGCAGTGCGCTCTGCGAGGGGCGGCGCTGGCTACTCACACTCGGGCCGGCCACATCCTCCCATGCCGCAGGGCGTAAACCGCGGGGCATCGCTCACAGGCAAACTGCCCTTGGCCACGTGCCCGGCCGGCACGCTTAACAGCCGCGTCAACTGATCGCTTTCGCAATGCGGGCATTGCGGTTGCTCCGAACCGCGAACCAGTAGCTCCAACTGCTGATTGCACTTCTTGCAAACGTATTCGTACAGCGGCATCTTGCAAATCACCCATCAGGTTCACACGATCTTGCCGGCCCACGCCGGCCCCGGCCTTCTATTCTATCCACGCCTGGCCGTGGTTTGGCAAGGCCGGCTGTTGGCTTGCGGACGAAACAGTACCTGCCAACGGCCGACGGAGCTCCCGGTGTGGGAGGCTGTGTCTGCACTCGTCGTTGTTCGTGCCGGCAGATGCGATTCCTCTTTGGGGCAGGTTCAGGCCGATGGTCGTTGGACATTCTGCGGCAGCGAGGCCTCAATCGCCGCGACCGCTTGCTGCACGGCCTGGTCCAGATCGGCCGTGGAAAGGGTCAGCCCTGGTGCCCAGGCTAGAGGAGGGCCATCGAGAACCAATGTCAACCGGGGGATGGCCAGCGGTCGAAGTGTATCTCCACCGCCCCGATTGACGCATTCCTCCGAAAGTTCGCTGATCCGGAATGTTGGCCGCGTTTGGGGCGCAATTGCAGATGGCTGCGCGGCGGCAGCAGCTTCTTCGGCCGAACAGGCCCAGAGCGTAACAGGGCTCATCGCGATCAGGCGGTGGATGAAGGCCTGGGAGAGTGTTTGGTCGGCCGCGGCGACGGCCAGCCAGGGCGGCGACTCATCGAGGTGCCGCAGCAGTTGTCGCAGGCTCCAGCCGAGCCGGGGGTGAATCATCTCGGCCGCGATCGCTACGGCTGGTTCCAGTGCGAACCGCCGGTACTCCAAGCCTGGGTGGGGTAACGTCAGTTCGGCCTGATGAACCTGGGTACGGTCCCAAAGCAACAGGTCGAGATCGAGCGTGCGAGGGCCCCAGCGGACGGCGCGGTCGCGGCCATGCGAGGTTTCGATTTCATGCAGCCGATGCAGCAGTTCCAACGGCGCAAGCGTTGTGTCCAGCCGAACGGCCCCATTCAGAAATTCGCCCTGCCCGGCGGGGCCACCGATGGGCGTGGTCGCCAGCCAGGAGCTGACCCCCAGTACACGGCATCCGGCCGTCGCCGCCAGCGCATCGACGGCGGCTGCCAGAATGGCGTGGCGGCCGCCTTGATTGGAACCGAGAGAGATCAGTGCTTCTGGCATGCGTTATTTTGTGAACAGGTAAAAGGGCCGGAGCAGGGTGGCGACAGCAACGGGTCACCGAATGAATTGTTCGACGTAATCGGCGCCGAGCCCCACGTGTTCAAAATGCTGGCGGCACATTTCGATCTTGGTATGGACATCGTCGTAGCCGCACGTATGGCCAGCTTCGTCGACATAGATCAAGGCCCCCGAAATATGGAACAGGGTGATCATTTCGTCGACTCCGTCGTCAGTCACCAGGGTGTGAACTTCGCCGGGCGGTTCAAAAACGTAGCTGCCTTCTTCGGCGACCCAATCGTGTTCGAGATACCGCCAGCGGCCACGGATCACGTAGCCATGCACGGGGGCCGGATGCCGGTGTCGGCTCAACACGCCCGAGCGCCGCACCCGCAGCAAGTTGACCCATTGCCCGGTGACGGTGTTCAGCCACAGCGGCCGGAACCACACCTGATCGGCCTGCGGCACCCACAGCCGCTCATCCGTTGGGATCGCTGGCGTTACCAGTTCGGCAACTCCGTAGGTGAGCGTACCGAGGCGTTGGATCAAGTCCGCCATGATGACACCTCATGCAAGACGACGCGCAAGTGGTTGATAACCTGGAAAGGTCCGAGGCGTACGCTGCCCCCTCCGGTTCATTACATGATCGAATACCCACCATCGACCGGCAACACCGCCCCGGTAATAAACGCGGCCGCCGGCGAACAGAGAAACACCACCGCCGGGGCGACATCGTGCGGGCGTCCCCAGCGGCCCAGCGGCGTGCGCCGCACGATGGCGTCGGACCGCGCGGAATCGGCACACAGCGCCGCGGTGAGCGGGGTTTCGATCCAGCCGGGTGCAACGGCGTTGACGCGGATGCTTTCGTGGGCCCAAGCGATCGCCAGCGACCGCGTAAGCTGCACAATGCCGCCTTTGCTGGCGCTATAAGCGGGTGCATAAGGGCTGCCGAAAAAACTCAGCATCGACGCCAGGTTCACCACGGCTCCGCCCTGCCTGGCCAACAGCGGCCGGCAAGCCGTACACACCCGCATGGTGCCGGTCAGATTGACATCGACCACGCGGGCAAAGCCGGCCGGGTCGAACTCGCGCCCATCGCGTGCGATCGTGCCGGCGCAGTTGACCAGAATATCCAGTCGTGTCAGTCCTGCCACGAGCGAAGTTACGGTCCCTTCGTCGGTCACGTCGAGTTTCACGGATTGGAAGTCACACTCGCGGCAGGCGGCGACTTCTTCGTCCTCAAGCCCCGTGGCGATGACATTGGCTCCAGCCCGGGCCAGCGCTTCGGCGATGGCGCGGCCAATGCCAGAGGTACCGCCGGTAACCAGTGCGACCGAATCGGGCTTGAGCGACCAGGGTGTGGGCGTCGTCATGATGTTCCTCGCTGAGAGATGACCTGCGCAGGAAACCCCGACGATCCATTCGCGGCCGCTGCGCTGCGGAACAAGCAACAAGGTACACCATCTGGGCACGCAGGAAATGCCTGGCTTTAGCGTCGATTGGGCCGCACGGTTGGTAAGGCCGCGGGATGCGAACCTGCCACGTGCTAATTGCTCACCTTTGCCGGCCGTGATACGCTAGCCCCACCTTCAACCGGCCCGCCGTGCCGGCACACCGCGCGGCGAAATGCACGCCGGCTCGTGTGGCATGAACGCAACGAGCCATTTGAACCGGGCAAATCTTTGCGGAGTCATACAACAGCCATGAGCATTCTGGATTCTTTTCGTTTGGATGGGCGGCGGGCAGTAGTTACCGGCGGCACTCGAGGGCTGGGGTTGGCCATGGCCCGGGCCCTCGGCGAGGCCGGCGCGGAAGTTATCGTGACCAGCCGCGACGAAGGCCATCTGGAAGAAGCCAAGGCCGAGTTGGCCCAGGTCGCACCTAAGGTCGATGCCCTGGCTGCGGACCTGGCCACGCCGCAGGGGGCCGTCGATTTTTGCGAGCGCGTATTGGGTGAGTACGGCCCGATCGACATCCTGATCAACAACGTGGGCGGCCGGCGGATCAATTTTCCCACCGAGGAAATGCCGCTGGAAGAATGGCAGAAAATCGTCGACTTGAATCTGAACCAGGCGTTTGTCTGCACCAAGATGATCGGCGGCTCGATGCTTCCACGCCGCCACGGCCGCGTGATCAATATCGCGTCGATCTCCGGGATTGTGCCGGGGGCGCAAATGCGGGGCCGCAGTTACGAAACCTGCAAGGCGGCGCTGGCCATGTTCACCAAGGCGGTCGCCGCCGACTGGGCCCCCTACAACGTGACGGTGAACGCCATTGCCCCGGGCACCTTCCTCACTGACGCCAACCGCCGGTGGTTTGACAAGCGGCCCGAGCTGAAGGCCGATATCGAAGCCACCATCCCCATGGGCCGCCTGGGAGAACCGCACGAAATCGAAGGCCTGGCCCTGTACCTGGCGAGCGATGCATCGAGCTACATGACCGGTTCGCTGATCGTGATCGACGGAGGCCGCATCTTGTGGTAGCGGAGCGGGGGGAGGGAACTTCAGCGCTCGATCGACAGCTCCGCAGGATGCATCGCCCGATAGCGGTTAGCGCTCGCGTTCGATCGTTACCCCCACGCTTTCGGCAAAGCGCAGCGCGTCGGGCTTTTCCACCGACACAATCACTTTCTGCACGCGCTCATCTTTGAAACAAAGATTGGCGATCTGCTGGGCCAATGTTTCCACGAGGAAGTATTCCGAGCTTTCGGCCAGGGCAATAACCTCCTTGGCCACGCTGCGGTAGTTGACGGTGTCGTTGATATCATCGCTCGCCGCGGCCTGGCGGGTATCGGCAAACATGGTCAGGTGGATCACCACGTTCTGGCGGTTGACGCGCTCGTCGTCGTTGATGCCCAAGATGGCTCTGACCATCAGCCCCTTGATCTCAATTCGGTCCAGCATGTCGTGTTCCAGCTACAGGGAGTGCGGATACGCAGCCCGCGGGGAGAGCGGCCAATCGGCCGGCACCACGGGTCCGGCGCATCAGGAATGAGAACTCAGGCGGTGGATCGCTGCTGCCAAGGTTATGCGGTGACGGCGGCCCTCGCTGCGGCCGCGGTTAAACTTCGCACTCATCGCTGCCGCTGTTGTTGGGTGGATCGGGATGGCGCCCCGGCAAGTCCTCGGCGTACCACGTTTCCAGCACGGCGTGCCAATCGCCGGGCTGCTTGACCCGAATGAAGGCATCTCGCACCCGGTCGCTTTGGGGGTGCAATTGCGAATACTTGATACCGAACTTCCGCATCTGCCGTCCGACAAACTTGTCTGGATAGCATTCCTGGGCCAGTTGCCAGTGCTGGCGGAGAACGTCTCGCTGCTCCCAAAGCGAGGGCGGAGGCGGCAGCGGCTTGCCAGCTGCCAATGCCCTGGCTTGCGCGAATATCCATGGGTTGCCAATTGCGCCCCGGGCGGCGGTGACGCCATCCACGCCCGTCACTTGCATCATCCGCAAACAGTCGGAGGCCGTGAACAGGTCGCCGCTTCCCAATACCGTGCGGTTGCCTGCGTGCGCTTTGACCTCGCGCAAGAACTCCCAGCGGCTAGGGCCGATGTAGCGCTGCTGCACCGTGCGGCCGTGAACGGTGATGGCCGCGACGCCGCGGGCAAAGGCGCCGTCGAAGATCGTGAAAAACCGGTCGCGGCTTTCGGCGGTGTCGTCGATGCCGCGGCGCATTTTCACCGTCACCGGAATACGCGGCGGAACCGCATCGCGCACCCGAGAAACGATCTCCAGCGCCACCTCGGCCTGGCTCAGGTGGTATCCGCCCCGGCACCGGCCCAGCACCTTCCTGACGGGGCAGCCGAAGTTGATGTCGATAATGTCGAACCCGGCGGCCGCCATTTCCGCGGCAGCGACCGCAAACTCGGCCGGGTCCGAACCCATCAGTTGCCCACCCACGGGGTGTTCTTCGTCGCTGATCTGCCAGCGGTGGGCAAGTTTGCGTTGTCCCGAAAGTACGAACTGGTCGAGGACCACTTCGCACAGCGCATAGGGGGCCCCGAGGCGTCGGGCAATTACCCGCATCGCCATATCGCTGTAGCCGCTCAGCGCGGCCTGCACGACGGGAAACCCGATGGCAACGTTACCGATCGACAGCGGGCGCAGTTTTGGCCGTTGACCGTCGTTACGTGGGTGGTGGGCGTGGAGTGGAGCAGCCATGTTCATAGAACCTATGCTACCCCACGGGCGAGCGTAGGGGGAGGGTACCCCGGCAGCCCCCCCAGTGGCCACACGCAGGCGGTCTTGGGCCGTCAGGGCGGCCAGGGCGACAGCTATGGCCAGCCCGATGGTGCGGTGGTTTCCTGAACTTTCGCCAGGTCCTGCCTCATTGACTCCAACCCACGTTCTGCTACATTTTAAACAGTAAGCATCAGCGGCCTTTGTTGCGTATGCATGCCTTCCACCACCCCGGCCGCAGTGCTTGCATAATTTGTTTTTCCCGCCGAAATTTCCCACCCCTCGGGCAACCACCCGACGGTTTGCCGGTTAAGCAGGCCACTGTCTGGGCTCACGCTGCGGACGGCTCGCTTGCCTGCAACCCGCCCGGTACGATCGGCATTGCACAATGCCGTGGGGCACAGCCTGGATTTCCAAAGAGCGATGCCGCTCCGATGAAGATATCGCTTCACGCCGTTGGCTACGTTCATGGTTCCGACCGGATCGTTGCTAGCCGGTTTCCGGTCTTGATCGGCCGCAGCCCCGAGGCGGCTCTGATGCTGAACGATCGCTGGGTCAGCCGACTGCATTGCCAGATTGACGAGGTGGGCGGCCGGTTTGTGCTCCGCGACCTGGGCTCCAAGCATGGGACGTTTGTCAATGGCGAGCGGGTGAGCGAAGTTCCGCTGTCGCTGGGCGACCAGATCGATATCGGCATGAGCCGGTTTGTGGTGGCCGAAGAAGACCCGGCCGCCGATGCGGCATCGGTCGAAATCACCTTGCCGCTCAGCGGGCAGTGGTAGCGCGTCCGCCGTCCGCGGCACAAGTTGCCTTCAACCGAGCGAGCCGTGGCTGCCTTGGCGCTGCCGGAAAAACGTCTACGGGGAGCCAAACAAGTCGCCATATCGCAGCGGCTCGCCTACATCCCAAGGCCGGTAGCAGTTGCAGAAGTCGATCCGCTCGGCCAGCGTGGGATGGGTGCCCCGGAAAAACTGGTAGAACCAGCCGCGGGTAGGCACCGATAAGTTCTCTTGCTGCAACCGCACGAAGCCTTCCGCGCCTTCGCGGTTCCATTGGGTCAGTTCCAGGGCGAAGCGGTCGGCCTCCCGCTCGTGGTATCGGCTTAGCGCCAGCGCGGCGGGCGAGAACAGCAGATAGCACATCTGGAACGTCAGTAGCAACAGCGGCAGCGCCGCCGGGTCGCTCAACCGATCAAAGCCCAAGTGACGCGACCAGCGGCCAATGACCCAACCGGTTGCCCGGTGAATCATCCACAGGGCGACAAGCAACAGGCCGAAGATGGCGGCAATGGTCTTCCACACGTGCCCTAGCACGTAGTGGCCCATTTCGTGGGCGACGATGAACAGCACCTGCCGCTCGGTCAATCGGTCCAACAACGTATCCCAGAGGACAATCCGCTTGGTGCTGCCGACCCCCACCACGTAGGCGTTGACGGCGTTGGTGTCGAGGCTCTTGTTCACCTGGAAAACGCGGCTGTTGTCGATGCCGGCCCGGCCGGCGAGCTGCAGGATTTTGGCGTCCAAGTCGCGATCGGCCAAAGGCTGAAAGTCGTTGAACAGCGGCTGAATCCACACCGGCAGTACCAAGGCCACTGTAAACATCACAGGCAGCGAGATCAGTCCGGTGTATAGCCACCACCGCCGGGGGCTCCAGCGGATCAGCAGGGAAAGGCCCCCCACGATCAACGCGGCGGCCAGGGCTTCCACGGCCAGCAGTTTGCCCGAGTTGGTGGCCCAGCGGCCCAGCGACTGGTTGGACAGTCCATACTCGTGCAACCGCACATAGCCGCTGTAGAACCGCAGCGGCAGTTCGATGGCAAACGTCAGCAGCAGATACAGCCAGGCAAAGATGATGGCGGTAAGCCAAGGGCGGCGGGCGATTCGCGCGGCTGCATTCCGCAGGCGGGCCGAGAACCCGGTCAGCAACACCGCCGCCGGAATCCCCAGTGCCAGCAGCCAACGCAGCCCCCACAGCCAGTTGTTCCCGTGGTAAAAAGCTAAAGCCTCGGGCGAAGGATCCGGGGCGATGATGGCCTCGGCTAGCCCGGTGGCGGCTTCCAGACCCGGCGTTTGTGCTGCATCGCGTGCGACGTCGGCGGCGAACTCGGTGTCTACATCGACCAACGCCGTCGCCGCGCCAGCACTGGCTGCACGTTCAGGCTGCCCGGCTCTTGCCACGAATGGGTTCATAGCCACGCACAGCGACCAGGCAGCGGCCAACATCCATGCGGTGCGTGGTGGAGCGAACGCCGGGGCCAAACGCAATTGGGTGGGCATGATGACAATGCCTTCTGAAATCTCATCAAACCAGCGCGGCGAAGCCCAGCGAAGGGGCGTTCGCCGCGCTGCTGATTTGATCTTATCCGATGGGCAGGCATCGTCCGAGGCGGAATCGGAATCGCGGCGCTTACCGATCCTTAAGCTGTTCTTCTGCCTTTTTCATGACATCGGCAATGGAAACCGGCTTGCCGCCTTGGCGAACGCTTTCGTCGGCGGCTTCCATAAAAGCGAACATGTTCAGGGTTTCTTCCGCGCTGACCGGTGGTTCGCCCGTGTGGAAGAACTCGGCGATCCGCTCCAGCAGCGGCCCGTAGCCTGCATAACTTCCCAGCGGCATGATGGCCTTGGAGCCGAATACCACCCCGCCATAGCCGGACTTGCCGCTGCGGATGCCGCGGAACGTTCCCACCCGGCCGCCGTTCCACACCCCGGTAACCACGTGCGTGCCGGGAGTCTTGACGCAGGTGACGGTTTCGCAGCCGGGGCCCATCACGGTGAACAGCGTTTCCACGCCGTGGATGCCGTACCAGAAGAGGTCGGGATGGTGCGGTTCCAGCGCGCAGGGGCTGTACGCCACGCAGCCGAGCACGTCGCCCACCTCTTCGTTGTTGCGCTTGTCGAGAATTTCCGGACTGAACCGCAGCGACGAACTGGAGAATACCGGAACCTTGTGCTTTTCGGCCAGGCGGTAGATGGCAATGGCATCGGCCAGTGAGCCGGCCAACGGCTTGTCGATGAACACCGGCTTGCCGGCCTTAATCACCGGCGTTACCTGTTCCAGGTGCGGCCGGCCATCGACGCTTTCCAGCAGCACCACATCCACCTTTTTCAGCAACTCGTCGATCGAATCGACGATCTCCACGCCCATGTCGGAAAGTGTCTTCGTGAAACCTTCCACGCGGTTGGCGCTGGCGGGAATGTCCGGACTTCCGCCCGGATATGCCGCCACCACTTCCACCTTGGCCATGTACCCGGTGGCCTTGGGATCGTTCAGCCCTCGGGTGAACGCGACCACGTGCGAGGTGTCCAGGCCGATGATGCCGGCCTTGAGAACTTTTTCCTCGGCGGCGGCGCGGCTCGGCAGGCCGATCAAAACCGTGAGCAATAGGGCAAACCAGGTCAAACGGTGCTGGGGCATGTTGCAAATCCTCGGCGAGTTACAGGCAAGTTATGGGCACCGCTTCACTTGCGCAAGGTGCGATGAGCGGTTGTCATGTGTGCTATGGCTCTTAGGGTCGCGCCGGGTTCTCAGGCGCGTGAGGGCTTTGTGAGCCGTGCGCCATTGCGCTATCGTATGCCACGGCTCTGCGAGCCGTGCTTCATTGATATCCTGAATACATCCGGCGAGGCGTATTCCATTCCCACTTTCGCTCCGGTGCGACCCAATCGAAAACCTCGTCGATCGTTGCCATCCTGGTCCGATCTTGCGACGCGGGAATTTCTTTAATGAAGGCAGCACCTGCCAACGAGGCTGTTCATGGTACGTTGCTGCGTGCGAATTTGCCGCGCTGGGCGAATGCCGCAGCACGATTCTAACCAGCGGCGGCAGCGGCCGAAACCCATTGCGGACCAATGCAGGTTCACCACGCATAAGGCCCGCAGAGCCGTGACAGTTAACTGGGGGACCGCTGGGCACCACTCGCAGAGCCGTGGCACGCGAATCTCACTCAGTGCGGCTCGTAGGGCCGCGGCACGCCCATGCCAACTTACTCGCTCGCCAGGCCGCGGCGGCGCAGTTCTGCCACCACGCTTTGCACAATGCGGTCTACGTCGGCCGCTGATTGCGAATCCGATGAGCCCGCTCCGCCACCCCGCGGAGGGCACCCCCCCAGCGGCTCATCGGCAAAGCCTTCTTCGGCCAGCAGGCATTGCAGCGTATCGCTCACCACCGATAGATCGACCCGTTGGCTGGGAGAAAGCGGTTGGCGGCCCTCGCCCGTCTCAAATCCTCGCAGGCGCAGCGCCGCGCGGAATCCTTCCGGAAAATCGGCCGAGTAGATCATCGCATCGAACAGCTTCAGCAGTTTGAACTGCAACTCGCGAGCCTGGTCCAGCCGGCCAGCCACGGTGAGATCGTACAGCTTGCGGGTGATCTCCGGCACGATGCCGCTGGTGGCATTGGTACCGCCATCGCAACCGATGACCAGCATCGGCACCAGCGCGGCATCCCAGCCGGTGAGGAACGCGAAGTCGGGCCGATTGGGGCGCACCGCGGCGATCATCCGCATCATGTGCGGCAAGTCGCCCGAGGAGTCCTTAATCGCCACCACGCGAGGGCATTCCTCGGCCAACCGCTGTACGGTCGGTACGTCGATGGGCGAGGCGAACATCGGGATGTTGTACAGCGTGACGTCGATCGGCGAGTTATCCGCGATCTCTTTGAAATACGCATAGACCGACGCCGGGCTCAACTTGTAATAAAACGGGGAGACAATTGCGACGGCCCGGGCCCCCATCTCGTAATAGGCTTCGCAGGCCCGGATGGTTTCGCGGGTGTTGGCCTCGGCTGCCCCGGCCAGCACCGGCACCCGGCCGGCCGCCTGGTCGGTGACGATTTCGATAATCCGCCGCCGCTCCTCCACGGTGAACCGCGTAAACTCGCCGGTGGAACCGTTGGGATACAGCCCATGCACGCCGCGGTCGATCAGCCAATCGGTATAGCGGCGAAGCTCGGCTTCGTTGATCTGGCCCTGGGCATCCAGGGGCACCAGGTTCGGTGTGAATATTCCGTGCAGTTCGGACGTATCGGCCATAGCAGTTAGTGGGGGGCAAAGGGAGCGCCGGGGGGCGGCATGGACATCCACTCCGTCCATCATAGCTTGCCGGCGGGCGGTCGCGCACAGCACAGGCGGCGTTCAGGAGTCGTTTACGCGCAACCGGTTATTCAAACCGCAGCAGCGCGTACTTTTTCTTGCCGGAGCGGAGCACCATCACGGTTTCGCTGGCAAGGTCCTGGGAGGTCAGGTGGTATTCAAAGTCGGGCACGCGGCGGTTGTTGACATAAGCGCCGCCCTGCTGGGCCGTACGGCGAACCTCGCTGTTGCTCTTGGCCAATCCGGCGGCCGTGAAGGCTTCGGCCAGGCTCAAGCCTTCCCCTTCCAGGCGCGCCCGCGGCAACGTCTGGCTGGGCACGTCGGCGAAGATTTCGTTCAACTCGCTATCGGAGAGGCCGCTGATTTCGCGTCCAAACAGAATTTCAGAAGCCAATTGGGCTCGCTGCAAGCCCGGCTCGCCATGCACCAATCGCGTAAGTTCTTCGGCCAACCGCCGCTGCCGGAAGCGCGGATCGTCGGCCTGTTCGATCGCTTCGATTTCCTCGTGCGACAATTCGGTGAAGAATCGCAGGCATTTGCTGATATCGGCGTCGGGTATGTTGATCCAGTATTGATAGAACTTGTAGGGGCTGGTTCGCAGCGGCGACAGCCAGACCGTGTCGCCGCTGGCCGTCTTGCCCATCTTGTTGCCAGTGCTGTCCAGTAGCAGCGGGCAGGTGATGCCGTAAAGCTGCACACCGTGCATTCGCCGCGCAAGGTCGATGCCGGCTGTGATGTTGCCCCACTGGTCGCTGCCGCCGACCTGCAGTTCGCAACCGTAGTTGCGGTTGAGGTGCACGAAGTCGTACGCCTGAAGCAGCATGTAGCTGAACTCGGTGTAACTGATCCCGGCGCCCTCGCGTTCCAGGCGGCTGCGGACGGAATCCTTCGCCATCATCACGTTGACGGGAAAGTGCTTCCCCACGTCCCGGAGGAAATCCAGGTAGGTGAAATCGCGCATCCAATCGAAATTGTTGAGAACCATGGCCGGGTTCGGGCCGTCGAACTGGAGGAACGATTCCATCTGCCGCTGGATGCCGGCGATATTGGCTTCTAAAGCCTCTAGGGAAAGCAGGTTACGTTCCTCGCTCTTGCCGCTGGGGTCACCGATCATGCCGGTGGCGCCTCCCACTAGGGCAATCACCCGGTGCCCTGCCTGCTGGAACCGCCGCAGGTACATCAGCGGCAGGAGGCTGCCTACGTGGAGGCTATCGGCCGTCGGGTCAAAACCGGCGTATAGCGTGCGACTGCCGGAGGCCAGCCAATTGGGCAGGTTTTCGTCGTCGGTCGTCTGGTGGATCAGGCCCCGCCATTGCAGGTCGGAAAAGATGTCTGGCATGGAATTTGTGCAGTCGGCTGAAACGGTTGAATTTGTAAACTTGGTAAAGCTATTTTCGGAAAGGCCATGGAGGCCGTGACATTTGGCCCCCCAGGGACAAACTGCGGGGTCTGCACAGCGGTCACGGCCAATTCTTTCTAGCGGAAACCACCAGGAACCCCGCAATGCTGGCACTGCTATCGCGGCAGCACAGGCAGATGCAGGGCAGTAATGTGGCGGGGGGATGAACCGTAGATCAATCGTGGCTGACGTATTGGGATTTTGCGTCCGGGCGCCAGTCTACCGAGCAAGCTGGTCGCTCATCCACCCCTGCTAGCACTCGCGCGGCAGACGGCCCGCGGCGGACGGTCTGTCGGGGATGGAGCCCCCGGGCAGTTATGATCCCCCCGCGAGGTTGGAAGCCCATTCAGCTTGCAGGAACTAGTGGAATCTCGTAACATTTTCTGTTGACGTAGTTTATGCTGATTGTCCGGTGCAGTTTTTGCGACAAGCAGCCCGCGTCGAAAACTTCCGCATCTTAGGTTGCCCCGACCTAAGGTTTTGCGTGCATCCAAGGGGATTGCTCGATTCGAGCCTTGCAGCGTGGTTGCAGCGCTACCGGGAGAAAGTCCCTGCGCGCCACGGATGCAACGCCTGAAAGGAGACGGGATGATGGTCCAGCGGAAAGAGTCTTCTTTGGCTCGTCCAGGACGGACGAATCAACCAGCCCGATGGCTGTTGATCCTCCTTTGGGGAGGACTCTTTCTGCCGACTGCGTTATTCGGCCAACGCTTCACGGCCGATGACGGCCCCACCCAAAGCTTTCTCGCTCCCGATCGCGAACTTCAAGCGGCGCTGAGCAAAGCCCGAACCTATGCCGAAGACGGAGAATATAACGTCGCGGTTCGTCTGCTCCAGAGGGTGCTGGAAACCGAGGAAGATTATTTCGAACTGGATAACGCCGGGAATCCGGTGAGCCGCAGTTTCAAGGCCGAGGCGCAGCGGATCATTGGCTCGATGCCCGACGAGGGCCGCCAGGCTTACGAATTGAATTATGGAGCGGCGGCAGCCAGGGAGCTTTCCGCGGCCGTTTCCGCCGGGAACGAGGCCGGATTGGAAGAGGTTTCGCGGCGTTACTTCCATACCCGCTCTGGCTATCAGGCGACGTATCTGCTGGGGATGCTGCACCTGGATCGTGGCCAACCCTTGGCGGCCGCGCTCTGTTTTCGGCGTTTGCAGGAATCGCCCGGGGCCGATGCACTGGAACCCAATCTATCGTTCCTGGAAGCCACGGCCTGGTATTGGGCCGGCATGCGCGACCGCGCGGTTTCTGCCCTGGCCGGTCTGAAGATGCGCGACCCCAACGCGCGGATTCGCGTTGGCGACCGCAGTATCGCCATTTTCGGCGATCCCGACGCCGCCTTGAGTTGGCTGGCCAATGCCGTTGGGCCGGCGCGAGCAGACATTCAGCGCATTGCAACGGCCTGGCTGATGCACCGTGGCGATGCCACGCGAACCCTGACATCGCCGGGCGGCTTGCCGCTATTGAGCCATCGCTGGGCCATTCCCATCTCCAACTTCGACCGGGTTCTGACCGAGATCGACAACCTGCACGACCGTTTCCGGGAGCAGGAGATCGTGGCCATGCCGGCGCTGCACCCACTGGTGGTCGATGGCACCGTGGTGGTTCGCACCGCTGAGAGCCTGGTGGCGATCGACTTCGAAAACGGCAAGCGCATCTGGCAGGTGGAAGAAGACCTGCGCGACGTTCTCAGCCAACGCAGCGCCGTGGCGGCCCAGTTCTCGGCGTTCAACAATGCCAATGCTACGAACGCCCAGATGCTCGAACAGCGCATCTGGAACGATCTGGCGTATGGCATGCTCAGCAGCGACGGCGACACGGTCTACGCCCTGCAAGATTTGTCGTTTGCCGTACCGAGCAATAATCGCGGCCGTCCGCAGGTGTTCCTCCCCAGAGGTCAAGTAGCCGGGAACGAAGGCGGGCTGGGAAATCGCTTGCAGGCGCTCGATCTCAAACGGCAGGGTGCCCTGCGGTGGGAGATCGGCGGTCAAGACACGCCGCCGGAACATCCGCTGGCCGGCGCGTTCTTTCTGGGGCCGCCGCTACCGCTCTCGGGCATGCTGTACTGCCTGGCGGAGCTTCAAGGGGAGATTCGCCTGGTGGCGCTCGACGCCCGCACCGGCGATTACCTGTGGTCGCAACAGCTTGCGATCGTGGAACAGGATATTCTGAGTGATTCCATGCGGCGGCTGGCTGGGGTGACGCCGTCGTATGCCGACGGCGTGCTGGTTTGCCCCACGTCGTCCGGAGCCGTGGTCGCGGTGGACCTGACTAACCGTTCGCTGCGGTGGGGCTACCGCTACGCCCGTTCGCCGCGGCGGAGCATGGACCGTTTTGCGCAGCTTCGTGCACAACTGGCCGGCCAGAATACGAACGAGGCGCAGCGCACTGGGTGGACCGATACCACGGCCACGGTGAGTGAGGGTCGCGTGATCCTCACTCCCGTTGAGTCCGATGAACTGCTCTGTGTCCGCCTGGTCGATGGCGAACTGCTGTGGAAGGCCGAACGCGAAGATGGCCTGTATGTGGCCGGCGTCCACGCCGGGAATGTAGTCGTCGTGGGGCGAAACAGCGTCAAAGCCTGGAAGCTGAATGCTACCGATTTGGCTTCGTCGGATTGGTCGCTGCCCCTTCCCAACGGAGCGGTGCCCAGCGGGCGCGGTTTCCAGAGTGGCAGCACCTATTACTTGCCGCTCTCCACCGCCGAGATCGTGGCAATCGACCTGGCGACCGGTCGCATTACCGCTCGCGTGCAGAGCCGCGATGGCACCGTGCCGGGCAATCTGATCAGCTACCGCGGCAGCATCATCTCGCAAAGTCCATCCGCGATTGAGTGCTTCTATGAGATTGAGCCGCTTGAAAAATCGGTGCAGCAGCGGCTCGCCCAGAACCCCCGCGATGCCGACGCCTTGCGGTTGCGAGGCCAGATTCATCTTGATCGCGGGGAGTTGGATGCCGCGATCGAAGATTTGCGGACTTCGCTCCAATCGCAGGAGGACGCCCACGCCCAGGATTTGCTGGTCGATGCCATGCTGGCGGCGCTGCGCGACGATTTTTCAGGCCACCGGCATCTGCTGGGCGACTTGGAAGAGTTGGTAACCACGCCGCGGCAGCAAAGCGAATTCTTGCGGCTCACGGCTGAGGGACTCCGCCAGATGGGCGAGAGCCAGGCCGCCTTTGAACACTACCTGCAACTGGCGTCGCTCAATTGGTCGGAGCAGACGCTGGAGCAACTCTCACCCGATCACGCGGTGCGCCGCGACCGCTGGATTCAAGCCAGGGTGAACGAGCTCTACCAGGCCGTATCGGCCGATGATCGCGAGAAAATGGACGCGGCGATTGCCCGCTACCTGGATGAAGCACTCCAGGCCAAGGGGCCCGCCTCGCTACGGCGTTACGTGCGGTACTTCGGTTCCGAGGCCGGGGGCGATCAAGCCCGGTTGGCGCTGGCCGATCGGCTCAAAGCCGAAACCGACCTGCTGGAGAAAGCAGCGCTGCTGCGCGAATTGGCCGCAACCGGTAGCCCAGACAAGCGGGCAGAAGCGACGCTGCAACTTGCCCAACTCTTTACGAGTGCAGGCAAGGCCCAGGAAGCCGCCCATTATTTTGAAACCCTTGGGAAAGCGTTCGCCGAGGTCGAAGTGGGCGGCAAGACGGGGCGCCAGTGGCTTGATTCGTTGCCCCACGACCATCCCGTGACCCAACTGCTCACCGCGCCCGATCCATCGTGGCCGGTGGGGCTGGTGGAGCCGCACGTGGAAGCGAAAGTAGTCGCCAACACGCGGACCTATTCGATCAACCTGGGCGAAGGCCCCAACCTGATCCAACCGCAGACCACCTTCCACTGGGACCAAACGCGGCAGGCCGTGGTCGCTCGCGACGGCCTGGGACGCGACCTCTGGCAACTGGCCGTGCAGGAGTTGGGAAGTCCGCGCAATTACTATGTGAACCCCAACTTGATTTTGGGCAAGATGCACGGGCACGTGCTGTACCTGTCGCTGGGGCACGAGCTGGTGGCCATTGACACCCTGGGCCTCGGCGGTGCGCCTCGCATCTTGTGGCGCGAAAGCCTGACCGAGGCATTGCCTGGCATCAACGGGCGCCCCAGCTACGGCATTCGCACGCGACAAGTGCGGCAGCCCTGGGGAACCCGCAAGTTCTATGCGGCCGATGCCTACGGCCGCCCGCTGGGGACGTTAGGGCCTGTTACCGACAGTTACGTATGCTTCCAGCGGGGCAAGGAAGTGCTGGCTCTGTCGCCATTGACGGGCGAAACGCTCTGGAAGCGGTCGGGCCTGGAAGCCGGCAGCACGATCTTTGGCGACGAAGAAGTGATCTTTGTCGCCGGTCCCAGTGAAACCACGGCTAAGATCTTCCGGGCTTCCGACGGCCATCAACTGGGCACGCGGAGGATTCCCGCCGCCGATCGGATCATGACCTCGCTGGGCCGCCGCCTGCTCACCTGGAACTTCTCCGGCAAGACCATCGTCAAGCTGGAAGACCCCTACAAGGGCGAGGATGTCTGGCGAATGGAGTTCGGTGCCGGCAGCCGCGGCTATTACATCGACAACCAAGGGCTGGCCGTGCTGGAGCGAGACGGACATTTTGTGGTGATGAGCCTTCCTGATGGCAAGCTCGAGATCGATCTCAAGCTGGATATCGACCCTGCACTTAACGATATGTACGTGATCCGGACACCCGATCAGTACCTGTTACTCACCGATAGCGCCCAGCACCGCGATGCCACGATCAGCTACGTGAACCCCATTCCCGGCGGCATGAGCAACCCCGTGGTAAATGGGCCGGTGTACGCCTTCGATCGGGCCAGCGGCAAGCAACTGTGGGCCACGCCGGTGACAGGGCAGGCCGTGTTGTTGGATCAGCCGGGTGAGCTGCCCGTGCTGGTCTTCGCGGCGCACCGCTACCGCCGGGTCGGCAACCGGGGCGATACCCGATACGCCGTCACCTGCCTGGACAAGCGCAACGGCCGGATCATCTTCGAGAAAGAAGAGGCCGGCTCGATCAGCGACTTTGTCGTGACCGGCAGCTATGTGGAGAATCAGGTGCACCTGAATCTGATGCGGTATCAGGTGACCTTGCAGTTGACCGACAAGCCGATCCCCGCAGACGATGCCGGCGAGGAAGGCCAAGACGATCAAGGCACCAAGAAGGACACTCCCAAGAAGGAGCTTCCCAACGAACAGGCCCCCGCAAAAGCGCCTGCCAAGGATTCTGATCCGTAATCGACATTTCATCGGGTGGGGCCTGCTGGGCGTTCGCGCACACAGTAGCGCGTAGCGCCTGCCACGCACCTGCGCCGGAGAGTGTGGAAGTTCCCTGCCAAGGGGAATGACCAAGCAGATTGGCTGCCCTTGCTGGGGCTAGCCGGTGCGTCATGCCTCGACGGATCGGATGGTCGTTGCCGAAGCGTATAACTTCAATGCATACGACTTCGCTGATGAGCAGCGAAGTCCCCTGCCCCGCCACAAACGGATATTCAGCGAGGCACTGCCATGATGCACAAATGCCTGGTCCTGAAAAATGTCCGCTGCCTGGCGAGCAGGCGACCCAAGCGGCGGCAATCCTTACTCGCGCGAACGCTGTTCACTGTAGCCTTGGCTTGTCTGGCGGGCCCGTTATCAGCCCGCCCCGCGGTGGCGGTAGAACCATTTGTCGATGTTACTCCGCGGCATCTGCCGATCCTTAGCCCCGGCACGCGCGTCACCGACCGGGTCGAGGGTTGGTCGCATCTGCTGATGATTGCTGAACCCACCCTGGCTGGCGGCGACGTCGATCAGCTAGACCCGCTGGCGCAAGGGCTGGCCGGGCGGTTCAACCTGGTCCTGGCGGCCGATGTGCGGCGCAACACCGATGGTTCCTTCTACCTCCGCAGCCTGGGGTGTGGCCTCGCCGTCAAGAACCGCAGCGGATATGTGGTCGTGTCCAGCGAGCAATCTCCCGGGGTGAATTTGGGATTCATCGAGCGGATGGTGCTCGACCGCAGCGAAGACAGCCTGAAGACGGCCACTCAGTTTGCCCGCACGCTGCACCTGGCCGTCTTTGATGCCAAGGCGATTGTGCTGGCCGACGGCCAGCACCGCGATTGGTACATGCGGCACGCGGTGCTGGTGCATCCGGCCTCGGGCAAGGTTTCGCTGCTGGTGTGGTTCCTGGAACCCAAGCCCGGCCAGGACGACCAATTGCATTTGCCGAGTTCGGCAATTCGGATGGTCGAAGTCGGGATGACGGAAAAGCGCGCCCTTCACGTGGACAAGCGGCACTTCGCCCTGGGGTTTCCCACCGATCGTGCGTTTGCGTTGATGCAACTCCCCAAGGGGCACTCGATCGAAGTGCGCGAGGAACTGCTCCCGTTGTTCACCTCGCGGCGGCTCGATGCCGACTCAGTGGCCCAACTTCAAGCGGCCCTGGAACAGATCGTGGCGCAGCAGCGGTAACCATCGCCTGGGGCGGAAGCTGGCACAGTCTCCTCCCCGAAAAGCCGGCATCGTGCTAGAATCCCCAGGGCAACTTACGGCCGCACCAGCGGCACAGGGAACATCGGGTGCCTGGAGGTTCGGATGAGCGTGGCGGAAGGCCAGTTGGAACACGTTCCCAAGCAGTGGACGCACTCGCATTTGTTGGGCCTGGAGTCGCTCACGGCCGACGAAATCAACTTGATCCTGGACACGGCGCAGCGTTTCAAGGAACGCGTGGGCGACGGCCGTCACAAGCTCAGCGTGCTCGCCGGCACTACGACGGCCAACTTGTTCTTCGAGAATTCCACCCGCACCCGAACCAGCTTCGGTCTGGCCGCTCGGCGCCTGGGGGCCGACGTCGTTGATTTCTCGGCGTCCACCAGCAGCCTGTCCAAAGGCGAAACCATCATCGACACGGCCAAGACCATCGAGGCGATGGGCGTCGATTGCGTGATCGTGCGGCATCGGACGCCGGGTACTCCGCACCTGTTGGCCCAGAATCTTGGATGTTCGGTCATCAATGCCGGCGACGGGCCTCACGAACACCCCACCCAGGGCCTGCTCGACATTCTGACCATTCGCCAACACCGGGGCGACGTGGCGGGCCTGACCGTGGCGCTGGTGGGCGACATCGCGCACAGCCGTACGGCCCGGAGCAATATTTGGGGGCTCAAGAAGCTGGGCGCGCACGTGATCGTGTGCGGCCCGGCCACGCTGGTTTCGCGCCGCTGGGAAGAGCTCGGCGTGGAAGTTTCGTACAGTCTGGACGAGATTCTGCCCCGGTGCGATGTGGTGAACCTGCTACGCATCCAGTTCGAACGGCAGTTCACACGGCCCTTCCCCTCGGTTCGCGAATACGCACACCTGTATGCGATGAACTGCCAGCGGTTGGCGATGGCAAAGGACGATATCCTGATCATGGCCCCCGGCCCCATCAACCGCGGCGTGGAACTGACCCCCGATGTGGCCGATGGCCCGCACTCGGTGATCCTGGAGCAGGTATCCAACGGCCTGGCCGTACGGATGGCCGTGCTTTGGCTCTGTTGCGGCCAGCGGGGCTAGCGGAGCGCGTTGCATCGCTCCGGCTTCTGTGTGTTACACCGCGTCGCTGTAGCGATGCGTGGGCACCGGGCGGCCCGGGCGGAAGCTCTGCGTCTGCCGAATGTCCACCTCCGCACCCAGGGAAGCCCCGGCCGCCGTCACGGTTTCTTCCACCAGGGCCTGAAGCGTTTCGGGATCGATGGCCACTCGGGCATTCACGATCACATCGGCTTCGGTCGTCTGGCAATTGGACGGCAAGGAAAGCTCGGGCTCGGAATCGCGGCTAACCAGGTTCGCCACGCCGTAGAACCCTTCCCAGAGGCCGATGGCCTTCAGATGCGCGGTTTCCGCGCCCTGCTCGGCAAGACGCAGCCGGAGGCCGTCGATCACGGCCAGCAGGTAATCGTCCAGGGCAATGGGCGTGGGGGCCGTCAGCTTGAGGCTGCTGTTGAGCCAGCCCAACTCGGCTTCGCCTTCGGCGTACACGTCGTAATCCAGTTCCAGAATCCGCTGGCCGAAGCGCCCCTGTTGCTGGAGCATTTCCAGCACGGCATCAAAGCCTTGCCCTGTCTTGGCCGAGACACGCAGCACGGGCACGCCTGGGAACTGCTGTTCCAGCAGGCCGACCAGTTCGTCTGCATCCTCGCGGCTGAGCGTATCCATCCGGTTGAGCAGGACAAAATCGGCTTCTTCGATCTGCTTGCGAAAGATGTACTCGGCCTTGGGCGAGAAGCCGCCGCCCTCGCCGCGGAGAATCTTCTGGCCGTGGCTCGGCTTGAGGATCACGCCATAAGGAGCGACGGTAAAGTCGGCATTGAACAGCCGCCGCAGTGGCTGAACCACGGTGGCCACCAGGTCGGTGCAACTGCCGACGGGCTCGGCAAGAATGACGTCGGGTCGCTGAGCCTCCGAAAGTTCATCCGCCGTCTTGGTCAACTCATTGAAGTTGCAGCAGAAGCAGGCCCCGGCAACCTCGCCCACGCGGAACCCCTGCGCCCGCAGCGCGTGGGTGTCCACCAGGTCGCTGGCCTGGTCGTTGGTGACGATGCCGACATTCAGCCCTTGCCCCTGGTAGTGGCTGGCCAGGCGGGCAATTGTGGTCGTCTTGCCGGCTCCCAGAAAGCCGCCCACCATGATGAAACGAATGGGGTCTGGCATCAAAAACACCCTTCTTGCAACGAGGACGCCGCCGCGCGGGCCCAGTGGGATACGCGGACTCTCACGAACAAACGAACGTTTGAACAATATAGATGGCCACGAGGTTCCTCTCAAGCGGGTAGCAGCGCCCGGGTGGCCGCCAGAGGCAGCCCCCTGGGTGCAAGGCGCTTTGCAGCCTATAATCGCAACGTCATGCCGATCATCGAGATCAACAAGCTGTCCAAGACCTATCGCGTGTATCACAAGCGCGAAGGGCTGCTCGCATCGCTGACGGGCCTGTTCCACCGCGAGCATCGCGATGTGCGCGCCGTGCGCGAGATCGACCTGACGGTCGAACAGGGCGAATTTGTCGCCTTTTTGGGCCCCAATGGCGCAGGTAAGACGACCACGCTGAAACTACTCTCCGGCGTCATCACGCCCACCTCGGGCGAGGCCCGCGTCATGGGCCACATCCCTTGGAAACGCGAGAACGCGTACCGCCGCCGCTTTGCCCTGGTGATGGGGCAGAAAAATCAGCTTTGGTGGGATTTGCCTTCCCAAGAGTCGTTCCGCCTGCACCAGCAGATTTATCGCATTGAGCCGGAACGCTTCGATCGCACCCTGGACGAACTGGTCGATTTGCTGAACGTGCGGCGGCTGCTCGGCCAGCCGGTGCGCGAGTTGTCGCTGGGCGAGCGGATGAAGATGGAACTGATCGCCGCCCTGCTGCACAATCCCGACGTGTTGTTTCTCGACGAGCCGACCATCGGCCTGGATGTCGTGGCCCAGCACAATATCCAGGCGTTCTTGCGGCACTACCAGCAGCAGCGGCGAATCACCATCCTGCTGACCAGTCACTACATGAAGGACGTGGCGGCCCTCTGCCAGCGGGTGGTCATCATCAACCACGGCCGGATCACCTACGACGGATCGCTCTCAGGGATCATCGACCGCTTCTCCAGCCACAAGATTCTCACCTTGCTGTTTGCCGCCGATGAACTGCCGCCGGACCTGTCCCGGTTTGGTGAGGTGCTGGAGAGAAATCCACCTCGGGTTCGCCTGCGGGTGGATCGCCGCGAGATGACCACGGTCCTTCAGCACCTGCTGCAGCAATACCAGATTGAAGACGTGAGCGTGGAAGACGCTCCGTTGGAAGAGGTCATTGCCGGGTTGTTCAACCAGCCCGATGCAGAAGCTGAGCCTGCCGGCGACCTGCCTGCGGCCCTGAATCCGTAGCTGCCAAAGGCCGCGGCGGTTCGCTGACCGCGGAACAATCTGCATGGAGCCTGTCGCCTGCCATCCCGCCTGCCTGCCGCTTCAAGCCCTGGCGGCAGCATGCGAAGTTCGGACCACGCGGCGAAGCGGACCCGGTGGTCAGCACCGCAACAAGGTTGAGACGGCCGTGATCGTGCGGCATCGCCCTACCGGCATCGAGACCGAAGCCAACGAATCGCGCAGCCAGGCCGAGAACCGCCGCAAAGCGTATTTCCGGCTTCGGGTTCGGCTGGCCTTGGCGGTGCGTCACCCCGGGGCCGAGACGGCTTCGCCCCTGTGGAAGCAGCGATGCTCCCGCGGGCGGATTGCCGTGAATCCCGCGCACGACGATTTCCCGGCCCTGCTGGCCGAAGCCCTGGACCAGTTGCACGCCGCGAGCGGCCAGGTGGCCGCGGCCGCCCAACGGCTCGGCTGCTCCGCCAGCCAGTTGACGCGTTTCCTCAAGGAAGAACCCGCTGCATTGCAACTGGTCAACCAATGGCGCCAACAGGCCGGACACAAACCCCTGAAGTAACCTGCCTCTTTTCTCAGTGGATCTATGCCTGGCGATTCCTGTGCGACCCGTCCCACGTTGAATCAGCGCCCCGTGGCCCTGCGAGCGCGGTGGATCGTCCCGGTAACTTCGCCGCCGGTTGCCGATGGCTGGCTGACGGTTGCCGGCGGGCGTATCGTAGCGTTGGGATCCGCTCCTTCGCCCAATGCTCAGCGGGTTGACCTGGGCGATGCGATGATTCTGCCGGGGTTGATCAATGCCCACGCCCACCTGGAATTCAGCCTGCTGGATGCTCCGCTGGGCAAGCCCGGCCAGTCGCTGCCGGACTGGATTCGCGACGTGTTGTCGTACCGGCGATTCTCGAACGTGGATCGCGGTGCGGCCATCGCCGCCGGTATCGAGGAGTGCGCGCGGCACGGCACGGCGGTGATTGGAGAAATTGCCACGGGCGATTGGCAACGGTCCTGGTACGATCGCTCGGCTTCGCCGCACCCGCACGATACCATGGCCTCGCCACCGCGGCTGGTGCTGTTTCACGAGTTGATTGGCTTCGCTTCGGGCACGGTGCCGTTCAAGGTGGAGGAGGCCATGGCGCGGTTGGCCGAGCCGCCCTCACCCAAGCATCTGCCTCTGAAACATGCGGCGACCGATGAGGCCGGGTGGACGATGCAACTGGGCATCAGCCCTCATGCTCCTTACACGGTGCACCCCGACTTGTTGCGGCAACTGGTGGCGCTGGCGGAACTGCGGCGCTGCCCTCTGGCAATGCACCTGGCCGAGTCGCTCGAAGAACTGGAACTGATGAAGCACGGCACCGGCCCGATGCGCGACCTGCTGGCCGATGCCGGCGTATGGCAGGCTGGCGCCATCCCTCGCGGCACCACCCCGACCGATTACCTGCGGATGCTGACTGCGGGCCGATCCAGGGTATTGGCCATCCATGGCAATTACTTCTCGGCTGACGACATTGCCGTGGCGGCTTCCCTTCGGGACTGTCTGACCGTGGTGTATTGCCCTCGAACGCACGCATATTTTGGCCACCGCCGATATCCGCTCGGCGAGATGCTTTCGGCAGGCGTCAGGGTGGCTCTCGGTACCGATGGTCGTTCGTCCAATCCCGACCTGAACGTGTTGAACGAAGTACGATACGTGGCCGAGCACCACGGGGTGCCAATGGAATTGGCACTTCGCATGGCCACGATCGACGCAGCCCAAGCCCTGGGGCTGGCGACCCAACTTGGTTCCCTGGCGCCTGGTAAGGCGGCCGCCTTGACCGTGCTGGCACTGCCTGCCGCAGGCGACCCAATGGCCCCGCTCCATTGGCTTTTCGACCGCCGCGTGAACGCCATGGCATGGCGCAGCCGGATCGATTCCGCGCAGTAACGCGCCGCATCGCTCGCAATGCTTGGAGCCAAAAGGCGTTGTCCGTCAGCGGGTTGCCTGCGGCTGCCTACACCTGTTCGGCAATGCCCCGAGGCGTTTCCCGTTCGATCAGTTCGCCGATCGCACGGAACCCGTCCGAAAGTAACATCAGGATGTCGTCGAGGCTGACCAATCCCACCAGTTTTCCTTCGCCATTGACGATGGGCACGCGGCGGAACCCGCCTGCTTGCATCAATTTCAACGCTTCTTCGATAGGCGCATCCTCGGGCAGCGATTTTGGATCGGCGGTCATTACATCGCGTACCAGCACGGTGTTCCCGTGCAAGCCTTCAGCGAGAACGCGAAGGACCAGATCGCGATCCGTGACGATGCCAATCGGTTTATGCCACTCGTCGACGATCAGGAGCGTACCGACCCCGCGTTGCCGCATACGTTCGGCCGCTTGCCATACGGCTTCGGTGGGGTCTGCCACATCGACGCTTCGAACGCAGATTCGACCCAGTGACATCGTGGACTACTCCAACTTCTGGAAGGTGGTTCGTGAACGGCAGTTGGGCACATTGTATCCGGGGGCCGGCCGATTGTCGGCCCCCGGCCATGGGATCGGCCGCCGAATTTAATGAGAAGCCCCCCACTGCGCGTGGACTTCTACGCTTCTTGGTGAATTGGCGTGGCGAACGACGCCAGTCGCGGCGACTCAAGGGTCATATAATCCTCAAACCGCATCTTGACCGCTTCGTGATGCGTGTTGCCTTCAAACACGATCACGTCGAGATCGGCCAGGCACTCGTCCACCATCGTCTTCATGCCGTACTGCGACCCAAACGGCGGAAGCACGCCGGTTTCGCAATCCGAGCAATGCGTGGCAATTTCCGACTCGGACGCCAGGCTGACATCGCAGCCCAAGACCTCAGCCATCTTGGAAAAGTCGATCTGCATGTCGGCAGGCAGCACCGCGACGACATAATCCCCGGTGCCTTCCGCGCGAAGCAACACGGTCTTGGCCACTTGCCGGCCGGGCACGTGAAGTTCCTGGGCCATTTCCTGGGCCGTGTACGTCTCGAAATGCGGTAGGACCTCGTACCATACATTCCGCTGTTTGAGAAATTCTGCGGTGTTCATGGCGAACCCTCCTTCTGCAAGGCTTTGCACGAGCTGCCGGCTTTGCAGAACAAACCATGCAATCGGCGCGCCGCGACAGAGTCATTGCGACAGTTTGCCGCAGGCTGCGAGCGAGGGTTTCCCCCCGCCTTGATTCCCGCCTGACAGAAGCTCGAAAACCCCAGCAACACCCTTCATGGGAGGGGGGTAGCCAGATGCACCAACGGCAAGAGACTCCGAGCAGAAAAGAGCCATCAAGAACATTTGCAGCCCAGGTGGCCAATGGCCGGGAAACCGGCCGCACGGCGCCGGCAAGAATCAGCCAGTGGGCCAGCGAACGAAGTGGCGAGGGATCGACGATACGCCGCGGAGGGACCACCCCGGTTAGCTCGATGGCGCAGCATCGGGCCCCAGCAGTGTTTGCAGCTTATTCAGCGTGCGGGTAAGCATCACGCGCACGGCACCATCGGTCTTGCCCAACCGCTGAGCGATTTCCTTGGAAGGCAGGCCTTCCACATATCGCAGGCGGATCGCTTCCCGCTGGTCTTCGGGCAACAGCGCCAGGGCTTCCATCAATTTGATGGCTCGCCGGTCACGGCTGACGGCCTGGCTGGCGGTGGTCATGCTCGCCACGAGCAGATCGACCAGGCCGCAGCGGCTTTCCCGGCCCCCCGCAGGTGCGTCGATGGAAATTTCTCGGCCTGCGTTCCGCTTTTTTGCGCCAAAGTATCGGCGGTGGGCGTCAATGATTCGCCGCTGGGCGACCTGGCATAGCCAGCCAAAAGGATCCCGCTCGTGCAGATCCACCGAATCGAGCGACCGCACCGCTTCGGCGCTCATCTCTTGAAAGATGTCTTCTATCTCGATCTTGCTGCGCAGCGCATCGCTGCATTGACGCTGGATGTAAGCCAGCAGGTGTGCCCGGCGGGCTTGGATGAATTGGGCCAGAGCTTCGGCATCCCCGTTGCCAATCTGGTCGATGAGTTGCTGCTCGTCCATGGTTCGCACCGCCTTGGCTGGGGGACGAAGTCGTGGCCCACACTTTTCATCTTGGGGTTCGCCGCCAGCAGAAGCAAGAGTTGCTGGCTGCGATCTCGGCCCGGCAGAATCAAGGATGAGTTTTTTCGGCCAGTCGGTAGCGGTAGCTAGGGATGGATGCATGGCGAAACCTCCAGCGGATCGATGGCAAGGTGCCGCGGCCATGCGTCTGCATCCGCCGCGCCTCTCCGTTCATGGCTTCAGCGCGAATGGCAGGCCGGTGTTACCATCGATCGCGAGGAAATAAGCAATAACCGGCATTTCTTGTGTAACAATGGGGGCGGCCCTGCGCTCTTCATAAGCCGCCGACCGATGCTGATGGATGGATCGCTGGGGCCGGTTATGCCGGGGGATTGCCCCGTGTTGCACGGCAGGCTCTGGGGAATTCGGTAAAATCAGCCGTATTCTCGGCACATCGAATTGAAAGGCAGCAGCACGCTCACTTTGCAGGTATGGGTAGTCAGCAGCCATCTTGATGGTTTCGATTGTTCTCATCGGCAACGCATACGGACTGATTGGGGGAATACCATGTTGCGAAGGTACGTTGGCACTCCGGCCGTGGGCCTGCTACTGAACCGCGCCTTGGCAATGGGCTGTTTGATGCTGGGGCCAATCGCCGCGACGGCCTGGGCCGAACCACCGACAACACAACCGGAAGAGGGTTCCAAGTCATCCGCTGCCAAGCACGCTCCGCGGCTGTACGAGGGGTTCAGCGGATATGCACGCAAGATTTCGACCCGCTCGCCGCTGGCGCAGCAGTGGTTCGATCAAGGCATCCAACTGCTGTACGGGTACAACCACGACGAGGCGATTCGGTCCTTCGAGATGGCGGGCAAGATCGACCCTTCGTGCGCGATGGCCTGGTGGGGGTCCGCTTATGCCCGAGGATTGCACATCAACAATCCGGAGATGGGCGAGGAGCAAAGCCGCCTGGCATTCGCGGCGGCCGAGAAGGCGGTCGCCGCGCTCGACGACGAAACGCCGGTTGAACAGGCCCTGGTGAAGGCGGTTCGGCGGCGCTACGCCTGGCCGGCCCCCAAGGATCGCAGCCCTTTGGATCGCGATTATGCCGACGCGATGGAAGCGGTCTGGCACCAGTTCCCCGACGATGCCGACGTAGGCGCGCTGTTTGCCGAGTCGTTGATGAATCTTCAACCTTGGGATTTGTGGACCGCTCAAGGTGAGCCAAAGGGCCGAGCGCTGGAAATTGTGAGCGTTCTGGAAAAGACGCTAGGCAAGCATCCCAAGCATCCCGGTGCCAATCACTTTTACATTCACGCCGTGGAAGCGTCGCCTTGGCCGCACCGGGCCGTTCCCGCCGCTGAACGGTTGCAAAACCTGGTCCCCGGTTCGGGGCACCTGGTTCACATGCCCTCGCACATTTTCATTCGCGTGGGCCGGTATGCCGACGCCGCCGATGCCAATAGCCGGGCCATCGCTGCTGATGAGGCCTATTTTGCCGTGGCGCCCCCGCCAAATTTCTATAGCCTGTATTTTCTGCACAACGTCCACTTCCTGGCCTATGCATCCATGATGGAGGGGCGATACGAAACGGCGATGGCTGCCGCGCGCAAGATCGAGAAACAAATCCCTGCCGAGTTTCTGCGCGAGTACGTGACGCTGGCCGATGGCCTGACTGCCACGGCACTTCATGTGATGATCCGGTTCGGCAAATGGAAGGCGATTCTGGCGGAACCGGAACCAGAAACCTGGCGGCTACTCAGCCGGGCGCAGCGGCATTACGCCCGCAGCGTGGCCTATTCGGCACTGGGCGATACGGCCGCGGCCCGCAATGAGATCGAGTTGATGGACGCCGTCACCGCCGAACTCACCGATGAATGGATGATGGGCAACAATTCGGCCAAGGATGTGATGTCCATTGCGGCCAAGATGGCGGCCGGGGAACTGGCCTTTCGACAAGGCAACTCTGCAGAAGCATTCCGCCTGCTGCGCGAAGCAGTGAAGCTGGAAGAAAACCTGGCCTACGATGAACCGCCCGGCTGGATGCAGCCGGTCCGCCATGCGCTGGGCGCGCTGCTGCTGGCCGACGATCGGGCGGCGGAGGCCGAGGCCGTGTATCGCGCCGATCTCGCGCGGCACCCGCATAACGCCTGGTCGCTCTTGGGGTTGCACCAATCGCTTGAGAAACAGGCCAAGTGGCAACAAGCCGATCAACTGGAGGAACAGGTGCGCCAAGCCTGGGCCAGGGCCGATGTCATGCCCAAGGCCAGTTGCTACTGCCATCCCGAGGCACGCGGCACGGGCGAGTAAAGCCTTGCGTGCGCCGTTATTCGACGATGATTGGGCCGAAGGCGTCGTCGCCCCGGGCTTCCCACTCGCGGCGCACTTCGCGCAGACCAAAGGCGCACAGTTCGAAATGTTGGCTTAACCGTTCAAGGACATCGCTTTCGCTGGCGTATTCATCATCGCGGAAGGTACTGGCGATGAGATAGCTTCGCTTGCCCTGTTCGCAGTAATCGATGAACCGGTCGATCCGGCGTTGCATCTTGGGCAGCGACTCAGGGTAAACGCCGGTCCAAAACAGCGTGAAATCGCCAATATGGCGGTGGACCTCGCGGCGTGCGTTGCCGATCCGTTGTTCGGCTTCCATCAGCATCTCGCCAACCTCGTTGAGGCGGCGGCCCGCCAGATCGCGGACCTTGTGCACCGCGTCGATGCGGACGAACCGCACCAGCAGGTCCGCGATGTAGTCGATCAGCGGCGGATCGGCGATGCCTAACCGCGTTTGAAATGTATTCTCGGCAAGCCCTGCAAAGTAGCGAGCCAGTGTGGTCTTGGGCCGACTGGGATACATTCTGCGACCTCCGGGAAGTGGAAGTCGTCGCCGCCACGACGGAACCTGAATCAATGCGGCTCGGGGTGGGATGTCGCCGACGTGTGCGACAAGGTAGCTGGCAGCTATCGCCCCCACTGCCGAGCATTGCAATTCTAGCCTCGCTATTTTGACAAGGTCAAGTTCAGCAGGGGCCAGGTCGGCGGCGATCAATTGCTGTAAGATGCGATCACAACAGGGTTTATGACGACTAGCATGGAGTGAGGGACACCTGCCCTACGCTCCCGCTGGCAGCAACGACAAGCCTTGCTGGCGGGCCGTTCGAGGTAAGCAGGGCGAATGCGAAACACCCGCCAGGATGGAAAGCCTGGCGGGCGTTTTCGCTTAGACCGATCGATGCCGGGTGCCGCAAGTCACAGGGCCAATCGGCCGCCGGCAATCCGCATTTAGCGCTGGAAGCTGACCGTGCGGAAACCGAACGGAACGCGAGCCGCGGGCGGAGCGACGGGCTCAGCAGGAGCATATTCCTTGGCCGGGGCGGACTCGATGACCGGAGCCTCAACGCCGTGGCAGCCATAGCAACCATGGCAACCGTGGCAGCCGTGACAACCATGACAACCATGGCAACCGTGGCAGCCGTGGCAGCTATGACAACCGTGACAACCGTGGCAACCATGGCAGCTGTGGCAGCCGCAATCATTGTGGCAGCTGCAGCGGCAGCGGTGGCCAGCTTCCACGCTCGTGTCGGCGGTGACCAGAGCGATACCAACGACGGCCAAGAAGACGGCAATGCCGAAAACCAGAGTACGATTCATCCGAGATACCTCCATTGCACGCGTACCATGACAATCAATGTTGCCGTCTCTCTGTTCAGCGCCCCCCAGCCGACGGCATGACTTGGGGAACCGGACACAAAGAACCGCGCGAGCCGAGGTCCAGAAGAAAAGGCTGACGGTTTGCCCTGTGCTGTACCGAAAGCCTTTCGCCATCGAGCATTTGCCTGCTCAAAGTGGCCAAAGTGCCCCTCTGCTTGTCGCGATCACCGGCAACCGTTGTTTGCCGGACACACAACCATAGGGCGCGTTTTTTTGCGCGTGCGGCAAGTTGGCAAATTTCGGGGGGGGAACCAACCCCGGAGATGTGTAGGGAGGATGATGCGCCGAGCTGCTACGCAAGTTGCGACACTGGTGCGCGTGGAAGCGTGGGCACCGGTCGCCACACCCGGAGGCCGGGTAACAGGCCGATGGCTGGGCAACTGGCGACAGCCGCCCACGGCTCGCCGGCCCCGCCGCCTCCCTTGGGGCTTACCGCTAACGAGCCAATGCGGTAGAAAGAAAGGAGTGTTATCCCGTTCGAATGGTCCGCTCGCCGCCAGTTTGCCGATGCCCCCTGAAACGCCATCTGACAACCTGCCCTGGTACCACGCCGGGCTCCGGTTCACTTGCACCCAATGCGGCGACTGCTGCACGGGAGCGCCCGGATACGTCTGGGTGAGCGAGGAGGAAATCGCCGCGTTGGCCCGCCGGCTTCAACTTGACGTTGCGGACTTTGAACGCCAGTACGTGCGGCAGGTAGGGCAGCGAAAGAGCCTGATCGAGTACGAGGACGGCGATTGCTGCTTCCTCGTCGACCGCAAGTGCGTGGTCTATGAAGATCGGCCCACCCAGTGCAAGACGTGGCCCTTCTGGGACTCCAACCTGCGCACCCGGGCAACGTGGGATCGCACCTGCGAGGTCTGCCCTGGTGCGGGACGCGGCGAATTGGTCCCGCTCGAACAGATCGAAAATCAGAGGCGCCAACGCCGGATTTAAGCCACGGCTCCGGCCATCCGTCCCCCCGCAGGCACGAGGCACGCGCGGCCAGCGGGCGGGTGATGCCCAGGCTATTGGGCCGACACGGCCAATGCGCGCTGCACCTTCTGCCAGTAGGGCACGGTCGCTGCCTTGTGATATCCGGCTGGTCCTCCGTTATGGACTCTCGCCCGATATTCGTCTGGGCCATCGGGCACGTATCGCCGCCAATAGGCCAGCACCACGCGCTCGGCGTAGGACTTGTCGCGGCAATCTTCGTACTGCCCGCCAAGGCTGGGATCGAATTCCACGGCGTCCTGCCAATAAGCTCTGGAGATTTGATAAGGGCCGATGGAACGTCCGCCGTCACCGTCGGGCGGGTGCAAACGTCCGCTGGATTCGACCATCCAAATAGCATCCAACAACGGGCGGTGAGGGGAGTTGTCGCCTGCTGCCGGCCGACGGGCCGGGTTGCCGCGGTTGTCGGCCGGGCGATTTCCCAGGATCGCAACAACCAGGGCCGCCAGCGCCATCACCAACACGGCCAGCACGCCAACCCCTAGCCACCGCACACGCAGGGGTAATGACGCTTGCCGGCAATTGCCGCGGCAATGAGGAGAGAAGCCAGCGGCCGCATCGGCGCCGGTCGCAGTTGTTTGCCCTGTAGCGGCCGCGCCCGCCTCGGCCTGCGATGGCAGGTGCCTCTTGGGATGATTGGCCCGCTTCATGAACGGCACCCAGGTTGAACGAGCGTCGCTTAGGAGTGCATCACGTATCCGCCGTCGACGTTGATCGTTTGGCCGGTGATGTTCTGGCCCCGGACGCTTGCCAGGAAGACGGCCATGGCCGCAATGTCGGCCGGTTCTTGCCATCGGCCTAGCGGCACCAGTCGGCCCAACTTCTCTTCCGACCAGGTCGAGAAGTCCGTCGCCGCGCTTTCCGGTTCCCGCTGCCGCCAGGCCTGCCAGATGGATTCGACCAGCGGCGTGCGTACCATGCCGGGGCAAATGGTGTTCACGCGAACGCCGGCAGGCGCCAGGTCGCGGGCAAGGCACTGGGCAAAGTTGATCAACGCCGCCTTCGAGGCACTATACGGCGGATCGGTCTGCGAGCCAATCTGGCCTGCCACCGAGGAGATCAGCACCAGGCTGCCCTGACTTCGCTGGGCCATTTGAGGAGCCGCAGCATGCGCCACCCGCACTGCGCCGACCAGGTTCACATCCAGCACCGGTTGCCAGGAGGTCGAGGCAACGTTCCAACTGGGATAGCCAAAGCTGCCGCTGCCTACCGCGACGGCGTATACCACGTGGTCGATATGTTCCCAGGCGGTGAGGAGATCCGCTGTGGCCGCGGTAACCTGGGATTCGTTGGTCACGTCGGCGGCCAGCGAAACGCAATCGGTGCCATACCGGCGTTCAAGCTGCCCAGCCAGGGTGGCGACGCGTTCGGCCGAGCGATCGATGAGGGCCACGCGGGCGCCTTCGCAGGCAAACTCTTCGGCAATGGCAGCCCCGATGCCTCCGGCCGCGCCCCATACTGCAATCGTGGCCCCGCGGAGTTGCAAATCCATGTGGTCGTAGGCTCGATTAGCGTTGCTGCGGTTGAGCGGCTTGAAGCTGTTGAAGCTGGGAGATGTACTTCGAAGGATCGTTCTGGAACCGCTGGAGATTGGCTTCCGAGGTGAACAGGAACACTCCACCGCTCTTGTGGGTGGCGCCAAATTCGCGAGCCCCAGGGACTGTTTGGCCCGTCTCAACGTAATGCACCAGATCGTGCCCATTGAGCACCAGGCCGTAGTAGTCGGGCCGGCGGCGGAATTCCTGCTGGGCTTCCTGGCTGTGGAACAGGTAGGTTTGCCCGCGGTGGATCACGCCCCAGGCCGGGTTCCCCATCCGCCAGGTTTCGTCATCGCGAACGCTCACGACGCAGTAGCCGTCGAACGCCAAGGGCGGAACGCCCGGCGGAAGCTGCAAACCCGAGGGGTGGCTCGATGCCGCGGGCGTGGAACCGGCCGGCGGTGTCGTGTCGCGAGCAGCGTCGGGACGCTGCTGCGGCTGGTAGGGTGCCAACACGCCGTGGGGGTTAAGGCCAGGTTGGCTCATGCCAGGCTGTGGTGCCGCCTGATTGCCCGGCCCAAACTGTGGCTGGGCGCTACCGGCGGGGTTGCTGCCGGGCGAGGCGAGACCTTCGCGGCTGCCGTTGGTGGTATCTTGCTGATCGCTCGGTCCGGCATTTCTATAGTCGTGGTTGGGCCGGTCCAGCAGTGGGGGCTGTCCGGTGGGCGGCACCAGCGGCGGTGCCGAAGGCGTTTCATTGCCATAACGGCCGGCAAACTGGTTGTTCACCAGCGGATGATTCTTGTAACGATCGCCAACGAGGTTGGAAGATGGCGTTTGGCCGGCAACCTGAGGCGGCGTCCCGGCTGGGGCACTCCCTGGGGAATTGGGTTGCGACGATGGCTGCGGTACACCCTGCTGCGCGGCCACTGCTGGTGCGGGCGCCGCACCCTCCGCGACAGGATTGCCCGAGTTCTCGCGGGCGGCCACGGCTTGGGCCACGTGTTGGAACCGGCCGATGTACGTTTCAGAGGTGCGGGGGCTGTTGGTGCGGTCGATCAGGGTTCCATCGGGCTTGATGACCACGTCGGTGGGAATCGTGCGGATGCCATACTGCCGGCCGAACTGCGGGTCTTCCTGCAGGTTCAGCTTTACGGTTACATAATGCTGCGAAAGCGTATGGGCCACGTTGGGGTCGGCAAATACCGTCTGCTCCATCGCCCGGCAGGGGCCGCAACTCGGCGTCCAGCAGTGCACCAGGAGCAAGCGGTTGGTGCGGATGGCTTCTTGGCGTGCGGCTTCGAGGTCGGTTTTCCAGGCGGGAGCGTTGTCCGCTTGAACCTTCGACACCAACGAAGCGGTTAGGACGACCGCGTACATGACCAAACGTATTGCACGCATGATAGCACCGCGTTTGATACGGGTAGACGAGCTACAAACCCCACTACCCCCCGTGTATCGGCAGAGCCAGTTGCGATCCTTGGTCCATTTGCGCCGATTGTATGGAAAAAACGGGCTTCGCCAGCGATGCCACCGCAGGCACCGGCGGCTGATGTCAACGTGATGGCCGCTGCGTGTGGGCATCGCGGACCTTAACCGGGGGGCGAGGCGAGCCAGCAAGCCATCGCCGCTGTGCCGCGCAGGCATGCGCAGCGGTGACAGCGCGCCTCTGGCACCTGATTGCCGTGGGCGGATGCTGCCGCGGTCAGTTCGGCAAGACGCCAACGTAGCCGCTATGGCAGCGCGGCGCAGAGGATATAGGGAACAGCCCAGGTGGCCAATCCCAGGTGCATTTGCGTGGCTGCCAGGCTGTGTCGCGGTCCGACCGTGTCTGCTTGATCGCTGTTACGACGTGAAATAGATCAGTAGCGTAACCAGGATTGCCAGAATGGCGATGGTGACGGAGCTAATGATTGCGATCTGCCGACTCGTCAAATTGCCGCCACGCTGCAAGGCTTCCGATACTTCGTGCATGTTCGCATAGCGATCCTGCGGTTCCTTGGCCACCATCTTGCGAAAGATCCGGTCGAGCCACTCGGGCACGTCGGGCCGAACAGCGCAGATGGAAGGAATCGGCTCCGTGCGGTGGGCCATCACCTTGGCCATGGCTCCCTTGGCCTGGTAGGGAGGATTGCCCGTCAGCAGCATGTACATCGTACAACCAAGGCTGTAAATATCGGCCCGGCCGTCAATGGTGCTGGCATCTACGGCCTGCTCGGGAGCGAGGAAATCGACGCTACCGAGCATTTGCCCCGGTTGGGTCAATGCTTCGCCATCGCCCAGTGCCGCTAGCGCGGTTTCGTCGTCGAGCTTGGCCAGGATCAGGTTGGCCAGTTTGAGCTGGCTGCGGTGATTGACCAGCAGGTTCTCCGGCTTGACGTTGCGGTGGTAAATCCCTCGGTCGTGCAGGTAGGCTAGCCCCTCGGCTGCGCCCACCATCAACTGCACCACGGGTTCCACCGGCAGCGGTCCGTGCTGCTGAAGGATGCTCTGCAGACTGGCTCCGCCCACGTATTCCAAGGCCAGGTAATGCAGGCCGCCGGTTTCTGCGAGGTCGAAACTGGCGATCAGGTTGGGGTGCGAAAGTTGCCTGGTGATTTGGAATTCGCGGCGAAATCGCTTGATAATCTCGGCGTGCTTGGCGGCCGATGGCTTAAGTATCTTGAGTTCAATCACGGCACCGCTCTTGTGCTGGGCCCGATAGACCGGCCCGGCCGCGGTTTCTGTCACCTTTTCCAAGAGGCGATAGTTGCCCAGTTGCTTGCCCGCGTTGGGGTCGGGGGCCGGGCCAGTTGTGGCGGCAGAACCGGTACCTACCGGCACCGCGGCTCCATTGGGCACGGAGGCGGCCTGCGCGGCCCTAATCATCGCATCGTAGGCCGTCCTGCGCTGGGCATCCTTGAGCAGGGTGCGCGCCAGCAGGATTTCCTGCTTGAGCCGCCGGGCAATCTCAGCCTGAGGACCTTGCAGGTGCGGGCGGATCAGCCCCAGTTGCTGTTCGGCGCCATGGTCGATGGCGGCCGCCCTGGTTTCAAACAGTCTCAGACCGAGTAACCGGTATAGCGTAGGAGGCTGTTCACGCAGATCGATCCCTAGCCACGATTCATACGCATTGAACGCTTGCATGGAAACGCCCCGATTCGTCAACAAAGGTCAATCGGTCACAGCGCACCAGGTGCTGACTCGATGCAAAAAAGGGGACACCAGGCCTATCTCGCTACGGCTCAGGTTGTGTGGTGCTGGCGGTTCCCGCCGCGAACCAGAGACATTGGCCGCCAGCCCCCCCTCTCCTGGGTGGCGATGGTAGTATATCCCGCCACGGCGCAATACCAATCAAAATTCGCACCACCACGCCTTGGCCCGGCCGGCATGGTTACAACCGCCCGCGAGCGAGCCGATCGCTGCGGGAAAGAATCCTGTTTAGAGAGCGCAAGCAAGGCTGCCGCGGGGGTGCGTGGATGTTTAGAGGGCGTTTGCGGTAGTGAGCCCCCTGCCCTGAAAGCCAAAGCAGGCTAACATATGCAGCAGAGTTACCAGCAACGCCCTCAATCGACCTGCGTCACCCACTCGCCAAGGCGGTCATAGGGGAGCCCGGTTTCGCCGCGAGGAACAGGCTCCGCTTGCCGTTGTGAGGTGGGGCGCAACGCACTATAGCGCACCGTCGGCCCCGGGGTAACCGGCTTTCATGCCCCCCCGCGAGGCGGCGGTCCAGGAAGGATGCACGATGACACACGCCTGGCACGATGTGACTCCCGGCGAACGATTGCCTGAGGAGTTCACCGCCATCATTGAGATTCCAACCGGTTCCAGCGTGAAGTACGAGTTGGACAAGGAAACGGGTTTGCTTCGGCTGGACCGCATTCTTTACTCGGCGGTCCATTATCCGGCCAACTACGGTTTTATCCCGCAAACGCTGGCCGAAGATGGCGACGCGCTCGACGCCCTGGTGCTGTGCCAGGACCGGGTCGCCCCGC
>CAZEEG010000022.1:0-60377 GCA_964511065.1 uncultured Pirellulales bacterium
CGGCATCGGATTCAATTCGACGGTGCGTTTCCCCCGCCGGGCAGACCAGATCTCGCGAAAGCAGGGGCTCTTGTCGCCTTTGAGGCTATCGCGCATCGCCTGCCAGATGGCTTCCAGGCGTTCCGGAGGAGGCTCGGTGTAGTCGGGATCGGTGGCGACAAAGCGGTCGACGATCAGGCCCCGGGCGAGCGTGAAAATCTGCGCCGAAAGAATCCCCAGCCCCTGGCCGGTTAAGGCTCCCGTGAGCTTGTGAAAGACCCCGGGGGTCACCGATTCGTACGTGGCGACCGTACATTCCACGGTGCCTTTCTCAGGCACAAAGCGGCCTTGCACCAAAACGTCGTCGGGCTGCAAACGGCACAGGCAGCGCAATTCCTGGGCGATGGCTTCTGGCTCGCGGTGGGCCAATTCCACCACGGGCCAGGCATCGACCTGCTCGGCATACCACTGGGACTGGGGCTCGTTGCGGAGGAGTTCCAGCAGCGTTGCCCGGCGGTCCCGCGAGATGCGCGTGGATCGGTCGCCATCGCCCGCCAGGTGAAGCTGCGCCCGGCCGTAGACCTCGGTCAGCACGTCCAGCCGCCAGTTGTTCAGCATGCCCGGCCCCACGGCGGCCAGGTCGGCCGCGGTAAGCACGTACAGCATCCGCAGCATCCGCGGCGAACCGACTTCGATGGCAAACTGGAGAATAAGCTGCTCGTCGCTGGTGTCGCGGCGGAACGCCAGATGCGACATCATCAGATGCTTATGGACCAGGAACTTGAGCGTCTCAGTCTCTTCGTGATTCAGCAACAGTCGCCGGGCGGAATCCTCGGCAATCAGCAGGCCCCGCTCGCAATGATCCTCGGGAAAGCCCTTGCCCAGGTCGTGGATCAACAGCGCCAGGTGCAGGATGTCTTTCTGCTTGATGTGGTTGTAGGCGTCGCCCAGCGGGCCGTCGTCGTGCTGAAATTCCGTCGCGCACTCCACCGCGCGGATGCAGTGGGCATCGACCGTGTACTTGTGGTACTCGTTGAACTGCAACAACCCGCGTGCCTCGGTGAACGCAGGGATCAACTTCTCCAGCACGCCCCACTCGTGCAACTGCTGAAGGAGTTCGCCCAAGCGGATGGGATGCGAAAGCAGCGAGCGGAAGCGGGCGGCCGCCTCGGGCGAAACATCGTCGGCAATCCGCGGCGACGAGAGCCGCACGACCTCGCCGGTGCGATATGCGATCCGCTTGTTGTGCAGGTTCGCCAGGTCCGCCAGGCGCAACACCTGCTCCAGGCTACCCTCCAGCTTGACCTGTCCGCCGCGGACGACGTCGATCTCGGCCGGCCCCACGCGAAAGTCGTCTTCAAACCGGTGGCTCATCAGCGGATGCCATAACGTCTGCCAAAGGCCGCGGGGCTGCGCGCCTTCCACAAAACGCGACACAATCCGGCTCACCGCCTCGGTGTGCGTGAAGTGCTCGCGCATGAAACGCTCCACGGCGAGCAAACCGGGTTGATCCGGATACTGCCATAACCGCGCCAGCCGCAACTGCTCGGCCCGGTTCAATTGGTCTTGCGCCCGGCCGGCATGGAAATGCATCTCGTTGCGCAAGCGCAGCAGCCACTGGATTGCATCGCAAAGTTGCCGGTAATCCAGCTTCGACAGTACCCCTTGCTGTTGCAGCGCGGCGGGTTCGGGCGTGCCATAGCGCGCAAAGCCGACCCAGCGCAAAAGCTGCACGTCGCGCAGACCGCCCCGCGAGCGCTTCAGATTCGGCTCCAGCAGATGAACCGTGTCACCGTACTGGGCCCGCTCGCGGTTGCGGGCGGCACAGACTTCGTCGATCAGTTCCGCCGTGCGCCGCCGGATTTGCCGCTGAAAGGGCCGCCAGAAACTCTGGTACAGGCTGATGCTCCCGCCCAGGTACCGGCTCTCGACGAGTGAGGTGAAGATGGCCGGATCGTCGAGCGCCAGCGATCGGGCTTGCCGCGGCGTCCGCACCGCTTGCCCCAGTTGCAGCCCCAGGTCGCATAAGTCGCGCTGCATCCGCTGGGCGATCGTCGTGACCTGCTGCTCCGCGGCGGGCAGGTAAAGGATCATCAGGTCGATGTCCGAAAACGGCGAGACGTCGCGCCGGCCGAACCCTCCCAGCGCGACCAGACAAACCTGCTTGAGCAGGTTGCCGATGGCCTCTAGGGAGGCTTCCTCCGACCCGGCAACCGCCGAAGCGGCATCGGTCGTGCCCGGCGGCGGGGTGGCCACCGCGGTGGCCACGGCATAATCGAAGAACTCCGTCACGATGTTATCGAGCAGATCGGCCATCCCTTGGCAGGTCTGCATGCCGAGCGTTCCAGCAGCGTGCCTCTGGCGCAGCGTCTGACGCCGCTGCGTCAGGCGCTCGCGTGCTGCCAGAATCTGCTCGCGTAACATGACCGCTCCCTGGGGCTTATCGCCACGCAGGCTCGTTTGGTGCGGTTTTCGTCTCGTTTTTTCCCGGGGACGAGGCTGGGGCGCTGCCGTGCCAGTTTCCCGCTGGCTAACCCGGCGGCCCCGACCTCAAACCAACTCTACAGCGCTTCGGCTCCGCGCTCGCCAGTACGAATGCGGATCGCTTCCTGCAGGTCGCTGATGAACACCTTACCGTCACCGATTTGACCGGTTTGAGCGGTGCGTAGGATGGTATCGACCACGGCCTGCAGGCCTTCGTCGTCGACCACCACTTCGATCTTCACCTTGGGCACAAAGTCCACGGCATATTCAGTGCCGCGATACATCTCGGTGTGCCCCTTCTGACGCCCGAAACCGCGGACCTCGGTGATGGTCATCCCCTGCGTGCCGGTCTCGCTGAGGGCGTTCTTCACGTCCTCCAGCTTGAAGTGGCGGATGATCGCTTCAACCTTTTTCATACGAAAAATTCTCCTGCGCGTAACTGGGGGAAAAAGGCCCAGAGCGGGGCAGCCAGCGCTGGCGGCCGCCAGCGCGGCGGTGCCCCGCGTTTCCACCCCCCCCCGGCTAAATGACAATGTAACCTTCCTCGCCGTGCTGGCTCAGGTCGAGCCCTTGCACTTCCTGCTCCTGGCTCACCCGCAAGCCAATCGCGACATCCAGAATTTTCAGCAGGATAAAGGTGGCAACCGCGGCAAAGATCCAAGTGATGAGCGTGGCGACCACTTGGGCGGGAAGCACCGACCCGCCTTCCCAGGCCCCCAGCGGTTTGCCGCCACCAATATTCCACACGGCCCGGGTTGCGAAAACCCCGGTCAGCACCGCTCCCAAGGTGCCGCCGATGCCATGCACGCCAAAGGCGTCGAGCGAATCGTCATACCCCAGGCGGCTTTTCAGCCAGGTGCATGCATAGAAGCATACCACGCCGGCGGCAAATCCCATGAGGATCGCCGGCATCGGCTGCACAAAACCGGCCGCCGGGGTGATGCACACCAATCCGGCCACCGCGCCCGAGCAGGCGCCCAGGAGCGAAGGTTTGCCGCGGGTGATCCATTCCATGGCGGCCCAGCCCAGCACTCCGGCAGCGGCCGAGAAATGGGTAGCGGCAAATGCGCTGGCGGCGATGGAATCGGCGGCCAGGGCGCTGCCGGCATTAAAGCCGAACCAGCCTACCCACAGCAGTGCCGCGCCCACGGCCGTCATGGTCAGGTTGTGGGGCGGCATCGGTTCCGAACCCAGGCCTAGCCGCGGGCCGATCACCAGCGCGCAGACCAGCGCCGACACGCCCGAACTGATATGCACCACCGTGCCGCCGGCAAAATCCAGCGCGCCGGTGTAGGCGCTGGCATGGGCCGAATCGTAGGTGAGCAGGCCGCCGCCCCAGACCATGTGGGCCAGCGGGCAGTAAACCAGCGTTCCCCACAAGATGCTGAACACGACCATCGCGGAGAACTTCATCCGCTCGGCAAACGCCCCGCAGATCAGGGCCGGCGTGATAATAAAGAACATTCCCTGAAACAGCATATGCGTCAGACGCGGCATCAGGGGGTTGCCGTCGGCGTCGTCGTAGGTTGGCCAGACGGGTTCGCCCAGGGATTGATCGAATTCGGGCTGCACGCCGTTCATGAACAGAAAGTCGGTGCCGCCGATGTATGGCCCGCCGGTTCCGAATGCCAGCGAGTATCCAAACGTGGCCCACAGCACACTCATCAGGCCCATCAGAAACACGCACTGCATGATGACGCCCAGCACGTTCTTCTTGCGGACCAGGCCGCTGTAGAACATGGCCAGGCCGGGGGCCGTCATGAGCAGCACCAGCGCTGCGGAGACGAGCATCCAACCGTTGTCGCCGTGGTTATAGGCCGCCGGTTGGACCTCAGTGGGCGTTTCTTGCGCCAGAACCATTTCGGGGAGCGCGCACAGCCCCCCCAGGGCGCATACAACATGCGCCGCACGTCCGCTGATGGACATCGTTAATTCCTCTCAAATCAACCATGCCATAAGGACGTGACAGCCGCCGTTGGAACGCCATCCAAACCGTGCCACGCTAGAAATTATTGCGGCATCAGGCGCGCAAACGGCAAGGTGGCCGACCACGCAAGGGTCCTGCCGCGCCATGCCGTGCCTTGATGCACGCCTGCACCAGAGTGCAGAGCTTAATCAGCGAGCCAACCGGCGTAAAGGCACGAATCTGGCAAAATTGCACTCGCAAAATGGCCGCCCCCTGGGCACCGCGCCGCCGCGAAATGTTCGACACCGCCTTGCGGCTCCGTTACGATGCTTCCCACGCTTGCGCCTGCACCACGTCAATGCGGCACGCGGGCGGCCACGGCAATGGTTGCCTGGACACAAACCAGCGTTGGCGCACGGCGCCGCCAATCACCTGTTTGCCACCTCTGCTCGAATCCTCCCACTGCTTGCCTGCCATGGATCCGTTTCTCATTCTTGCTGTCGGCGTTGTGATCGTAGTGGGCGGGATTCTGGTGTTCCGCCTGCACGCCTTCCTGGCCTTGATCCTGGCGGCCCTGGCCGTGGCATCGCTCACGCCCCGCGACGATCTCACCTGGTTCAACCGCGCCGAAATGGCCGGAAAACTGGCCGACGTCCAGCCCGAACAACTGGCGGAATCGGATCGGGAACGCATTGCCGAGCCGGGTTCGTATTTCCTCCTCCAGCCTGGCCGGGGCCAGATCGCCAGCCAGGGCGAACGCCTGCTGGTATTCTCAGGCAATTCTGAAGGCCGCGCGGCGGAATCGCCGGGTGAACTGGAAGTTATCGGCCCGGTGCAATTGATCCCTGGACCAGACAGCCAACCGCGGCAGGGCATCCTGGTGAAGTTGGTTGAAGGGACAGCCAAAGGCGGCGACCGCGCCATCAGTCCCAGCCATTGGGAAGCGGCCCACAAGGCGGCAAACCGCAAGTCAATCGATCGCGTTGCTAGCGCCTTCGGCAGCACCTGCGGCAGCATTGGCATCGTGATCGCCATGGCTTCCATCATTGGCAAGTGCCTGCTGGAAAGCGGAGCGGCCGACCGCATCATCCGCTCGCTGCTGCATCTGATGGGCGAAGCCCGGGCCGCCCTGGCATTTATCATCGGCGGCTTCGCGCTGGGCATCCCGGTGTTCTTCGACACCGTCTTTTACCTGATGATCCCGCTGGGCAAGGCGCTGCGGATTCGCACGGGCCGGAACTACCTGTTGTATGTGCTGGCGATTGCCGCCGGCGGAACCATGGCCCACTCGCTGGTTCCGCCCACGCCCGGCCCGCTGATCATCGCCGAACAGTTGGGCGTGAGCGTGGGCGCGATGATCCTGGGCGGATGCTGCGTGGGCGTGTTTACCAGCGGATTTGGCTACTTCTACGCCAAGTGGGCCAACCGCCGCTGGGAAATACCGCTGCGCGATTCTGAAGATGCGCGGCTGGAAGACCTGGAAAAGGCCGCTCACCGCGACAGTTCCGAACTGCCCTCGCTATGGCTGTCTCTCATGCCCATTGCGTTGCCGGTCATACTGATCGGCGGGGCCACCATCTTCGATCCCAAGGTGACAGGCATCATCGTCGGCCCGCAGATCAAAGAGATCATCGACGTGCTGGGCGACAAGAACGTGGCACTGATCATCGCCGCGGCGATTGCCCTGGCCACGCTGGTCTTCGCCAAGAACGCCAACAAGGTCACGATTGCCCGCGACGTTCAGGCGGCCCTGGCCAGTGGCGGCGTGATTATCCTGATCACGGCGGCCGGCGGCGCATTTGGAACCATGTTGAAAGAAACGGGCATCGGCTACCGGATCGCCGCCGCCAGCCCCACGGAAAGCCCGCTGCTGGTGCTGCCCATGGCCTTTGCCATCACCACCTTGGTTCGCACGGCGCAAGGTTCCGCCACGGTGGCCATGATTACGGCGGGCAGCATCCTGGCCGGGATTCCCGAGCTGCCGTTTCACCGCGTGTACCTGGCCCTGGCCATTGGCTGCGGCTCCAAGCCGTTTTCCTGGATGAACGACAGCGGCTTTTGGGTCATCTGCAAGATGAGCGGCATGACCGAGGGCGAAACGCTCAAGACCCTAAGCCCCATGACCGCGGCAATGGGCGTGGTTGGCCTGATCGTAACCATGATCGGCGCTGTGCTGTTCCCCATGATGTGAACACCCGTAGGGCCAGTTTTGCCGGCCGATTGAGCAGACGCAGGTACGCGATACGTGGGCTCAACGGTAGCTGCCCGCGCTGTGCCAGCCTTCGCACGGATCACCTTGGCATGTAATGACAATTGCGGGCGATGGTACCCAATGCGCACGGCTCGAAGAACCGTAGCACGCTAAACCGTCATCGCGCAGGACTCCAAGCGCCGTGGCACGCAGGATGCCAGACCTGCGCAAATGCATTCATGGATTCAAAACGGCCAATGGGATTTGAGCGCTGCCTTTTGATGCTCGGTAAGCGCCTTGATGCCGGTCTTGCCCAGCGATAGCAGTTGGGCCAATTGCTGCTCGCTGAACGTGGCCTCCTCGCCGGTACCCTGGATTTCGACAAACTCGCCACGGCCGGTCATCACCAGGTTCATGTCCACCTCGGCCTCAACGTCCTCGCGGTAGTCGAGGTCCAAGAGCGCCTGGCCGTTGACCAGACCCATGCTCACGGCGGCCAGGCTGGTCGTCAGCGGAAGCCGGGCCGGATCGGGCAGCAGCGGTTGCACGCTCCGCAGGGCGTCGACCAGGGCCACAAACGCCCCGGTGATGCTGATGGTGCGGGTGCCACCATCGGCCTCCAGCACATCGCAATCGACCGTGATCATCCGCTCGCCCAAGGCATCCAAATCGACCACGGCTCGCAGGCTGCGGCCGATCAACCGCTGAATTTCGGTGGTGCGGCCATCGACTCTGCCGCCCCGTTCGCGCGGCTTGCGCGGCGAGGTGCTGCCGGGCAGCATGTTGTATTCGGCGGTGAGCCAACCGCGGCCTTCGCCTTTCATCCAGGGCGGAACCGACTCCTCGACACTGGCTGTGCATAGGACCGTGGTTCGGCCCGCCTGAATCAGCACGCTGCCCGGCGCGCTTCGCGTGTAACGGCGTCTGATCTTTACGGGGCGAATCTGGTTGGGCTTGCGTCCGTCGCTGCGCATGAAATCTCGTTCAGAATGGAATCGTACAAAACAAGGGTAAGGCCATCGATAGTTACCGAATTCTGTCCGGAAATCACTATCCGAAAATCACCGTCCGGAAATCGTCGCGCAGATCGAGCGCAGGTTCAAGGGGGGAAGCCGAGCGTAGCCGCCGTGCTCGGCCCGCAGCGCCTTGGCATGTAATGACAATTGCGGGCGATGGTACTCAACGCGCTCGGCTCAGGAGATCCGTGGCACACGTGGGATGGTCGTCCCGTGGCCCGGTTTACTCCAACCCCACCGGCACTTCTTCCTTCTGAGGCAACGTGCCCGTGTCGATGAGAATGTATCCTGCCCAGAAGAACGGATGGTCGGCCTTGGGAATGGTGTCGCGGGTCGTCGACGAAATCCGCGGCTCGCGCTCAATGTGGACATCGGCGTCCATCGTCAGGTACACCGAGCGTTGCCAGGCCGCGGCGGCCGTGCTGTTAGGCAGTTCGCTCATGAACTCCCGCACGAGGTCGTACGTGGTCTGGCCTCCGGTGCGCCACCGGCTCAGCAGAACCGTACGGCTGCCCGTGGCCATCAACCCGAACGCTGCCAGGTAGATGTCCTGTCCGTTGCCACCCGACTTGAGCGCACTTTCGGCCGGCGTATGGAAGGTAGGCAGAATGACTTCATCGGGCCCGCCCCAGGGCAGCGTCAGCCAATCGTCCAATGTGCCTCCGCGACCCGAATCAAGGGCCGGACTCCACGCATAAGGCCCGGCATAATCAGACGGGAAGTCGCTCCACACCACCAACCGATCGAACAGCGAACCGTAGATCGCCGAGGGGGCTGGCAAGGTCCGCGGCAATGCCACGGCCCCGGGCACCACGCGGCTGAGGGCATCGAACTCGGCCTGGGCCACCTCGTCGGAATCGCTCGGATAGACTCGCCCCAGCACCACCGCCAGGTTGCCCGAGGGCCGCCGCGCCCGATCGTCGGGCACCGCCAGCGACGCCGTCAGGGCATATCGCACCCGGCTGCGCGAGATCAGCGGCACCCGGTCGCCGCCGTCGGGAACCTGCAGCGCCTCAAAGGGCAGATACCACAACGTACCGTCGGGCACCACCACCAGTTCTTCCATCGTTTCCGGCAATTGCACCTTGCTGGGGATCAGCAGGTCGAACAACTTGGCGCTGGTGGCTTTCCAGTCTTCCTTGGCGAACTCGGCAACCGGCACGGTGCGGTTGGCGTCGAAGTTGCCCATCTCCCGCAACAGGTCCTTGAGGTGCTTGGTCACCAGGGCAGGGCTGGCGACGGTCCACGTGGCATACTTGGCCCGATCGCTTCCCAGCAGAAAAGCGTACAAATGCCGACTGCTCTGGTAGAACACCAGCAGCGTTTGGGAAGCCGGCATGGCCTTTTGAATATCCTTGGCCGTCCGCTGCACCGGGAACACCAGCGGGGCATACTCGCGGCGAACCGCAATCTGCCGCAGCAGCGCTTCCTGCAACAGGCTCACTTGCCCGACTTGCGCCAGCTGCTCCTGCTGCTGCCTGGTCGATGTATCATCGGCCCGCACCAACGGTTCTGCCCGCAGGGCAGCCCGTAACTGACGTGCCTGCTCGTTGAGCTTCTCGTAGGCTGGGTACTCCAGCAGGATATCGCGGCGGGCCAGGACCGCCTCCTGGCTGAGGTTGCTGGGGTCTTCCATCATCCAGCGCAGGCTGATCAATCGGCCGCCCATGGCCATCGACGCGTAAAAGCGGTGGCGGCGAATGCGGTCGGCAATCTCCAGCGCCAGGTCGATATCGTTGCGGCCGTAGGCCACCTCAAACCAGTGTTCGTACGCCAGCGCATTGGGGGCCAGCAAGACCGATAAACTTTCCAGCGGCTGAACCAGCCAATCGGCCCGCCCCGGGTCGCGGAGCACCGTTTCAAACAGCTTCTCGGCGGAACGCGGCGAAAGCTTGCCCGTGGTATACAGGGTGTCGGCCAGCGCAACCTGGAACAGCCACGTCGAGGCGCCGTTGCGCTGGAACTGGATCGCGGTGTTCAACGATTCGTCGCCCGCGGCGATGTTGCCGCTCTGGTAGGCCACGATCGACTGCACGTAATGGAAGCGGCACCCCATCCGGCCCTTCTGCATTTCGCGCTTGAACAGCACCGCCCGGGCGGCCGAAAGCGCCGTGTTTGCTTCAGCGGTGCGGCCCAGCAGGGCCATGTCTTCGGCCAGGGCCGCGGCGGTCGAGGCCTGCAGGTGATACAGTTTTTCCTTGCCGGCGAAGGCCGAGACCACTTCCAGCGGCAGGAACGGTTCCTTGCGGTTGGCCAGGTGATTGGCAATGAAGCCGTAGTACATGGCTTCTTCCACCACGTCGGGGCCGCCCTGCTCAAAGCCATATGCCGAATAGCTGGCCTCCAAGAACCAGTTGCGGGCTTCCGCAAAATTGGCGTCGTGCAGCGCAATGTGCCCCAGGTCGAGCAGGGCCAGCGGCGTGAGCGGATGATCGTACTGTCCGCTGGCCACGAGCCCGCGCTTGAGCAGCGCCTGGGCATCGCCATCTTTGCCGATGGCGCGATGGGCCAGCCCCAGCAGCACATCGATCAATGGTTCCGCCCAGGTGTTGGGAGGCACCGGCCGCCGCGACAACTCGGTAATGACCGTGTTCATCAGCGGATCGTGCGCGGTGTTGGGACCAGAAAGCTCGCGATACCGGCGAATGGATACCCCCATGCAGCGCACGATCTCCGGCACGTCGATCGGAATGTTGCGCATGTTGCTGAAGGCGGCATTGCTGCCGGGAATCGGCTGAAGGCCGCCCAGCGTGATGCTCATCCGGTTGGAATATTGAGCAAACCGCACAACGCGCTGAGGCTTTCCCCAGGGAACCACGTAGTTCTTGCTGGAGGGCCGCAGGGGCGTCCAGTTCACACGGACCATCCAGTTGGGATACTGCAAATACTGCTGCAAGGCCGCACGATGATGCTCCAGCGACTTGGCATTATTGCCCATGTGGTAATAGGCTTCGCCCGTCATCGTGTGGTAGCAGATGGAGTCGATCCATCGGCCATTGGCTCCCTTGATGGCCGTGCGGCCACCGCGTTCAAAACCCTTGATGGCGTCGGCAAAATCGCCGGCATAGTAGACCGGGAACACCAGATAATAAAGCGTGGAAGGAACCGTGTCCTGCTGCGCCGCCAGCGGGGTCGCAGTGGCCGGTACCAAAACCAGCGAAGCGACGGAAATCGCCGCCAACAGCAACCCGTTCCGTCCGCTGCGCATGATATTCATCCCCGATCTCCTCGTCTCAGGCTGCACGCCCGGGGCGTCCGGCGGCACGAATACCGCCATCTGTGCGTGGCCCGCAATCCCTTGTGATCGGGCGTGCATCAAAGAAGGGAAAACCCGCAACTGCCGCCACAACCGGGGGGCAGGGCTGCCCCCGCTTCTTCGGGCGCCTGGTACTCAGTGTGCGCACAGGTGGCGCCGAGCGGCGCTGCGTACCGGCCCGCCGTTCGCAGCGACCATTGCAGGTTCGTTACTGGTTCCAGCCTACCGTCTTTTACGGCTACCGCAAAGCAACTTCCAGCGCAAAGCCAGCCGTCTGCATCAACCGAACAGGTTGTAAGGGTTGAGCCGGCGCGACGGCCTCCAAACTGCCCTCCAACGCGGCCCTCGAAAGTATGGCAAGGCACAGCGGCATGCACGGCGGGCGAGAAGGCCACAACACCATGCCGGTTCGATTCGTACCGTTCACATTAGCCCCCCGCGGGACGGGAATCCATGCGCAGGGTCGGTTCCGCTACCCGATCGATCGGCCCTCTGTACCGCGTGCGCGGGCTCACCGGTACATTTCGCCACGCCATGGTAAACCGAGTACGGCTCGGGAGAGCCGTGGCACGTGCAGCAGGAGACATTACGTCTGGGGGGCGTCGGACGTACGCCAGCGGGCAGCGCCGAAGTGTGCGCCTAATCGATTTCTTCCGACGGAATGTGAATCGCCGCGAAGGAGGTCAGGCCGAACCCGATCGGCCGCATCTTCTCCGGACGCAAGGCGTCGATGGGGTGGCCGTTCAGATTGACGTACAGCGTTCGGCCGTCTTTCGAGAGCTTGATGCCGTAGGTCCCGCCCGGTACGTAGTCGCAAAACTTCTGGAGCGCGGCGCCCAGGAAACAGATCACCTTCTGCTTGCCGGTGGCAATATCGTACTGCACGACGGGCGCGCCCTGCGGGTGGGCCTGGCCGTGTGCGCCGGGCAAATAGTACAGGTACTTTCCATCCGGCGACAGCTCCATCACCGTTGTATACATCCCCTTGAGCCAACACGGCCCCAGCATGGTGAGTTGATCCTTAGCCGGATCGTAGCGGAAAAGCTGGTTGGTTTTATGCGTGGTGCCGTAGATGGCGCCGTCCTGGGCCTGGGGCGATGCCGAGCGCATGCCTGGTGAGTCATCGGGAAAGACCGAGTTGGTCGCCGCGATCTGCTTCGATTGGGGATCGTACTTCCAGATGCGGCTTTCCGGGCCGTTGAAATAAACGGCACCGTCGCTGGCCAGGGCGAAGGCGCGATTGAAGGCCACGCTGCCGTCCTGGGCCTGGAACACCGGCTTGCCGGTCTTCAGGTCCAACGCGAACAGCGCGTCGCCATCGCCCGCTTCCAGGTTGCACCACCAAATGCCGCGCTGGAGGTCCATGGCCGAGGTTGCCGTGCAGCGCTTGGGCAGCAAGCTGGTCACGACCTCCACCTTGCCGGTCGCCGGGTCGTAGGCATACAACTGCCCGCCCGGCAGTTGCTCGGTCCAGCCGTACTTGGGATCGCCGGCAGCCCCGCCGTTGTTGAGCGTGCAACTGAAGTAAATGCGGCCGTCCGGGCCTTCATCAATCTTGGCGTGAACCTTCGACCAGGCGGGCTGACCCTCGCGGGCAGGCACCACGTCGGCCATATTGACCACTTGTTCCAGTACCCTCTGCTTGGGATCCCAGCGGTAGATGAAGCAGCGGGCATCGCCGCCGACATCGTTGCCATGATCGCCAATGCCGCAGTAAACACTGCCATCGCTGGCCACGCCGATATCACCCCAACTGGACCACAGCCGGCGGTTCACGGCGTTCTCGCCCAAGTCGCGGTGGAACGCAAAATCGACCGTAGGCGGAACCTGCGCTACCGTGAACGGCGCCGCCTCCGGGTCTTTTCGGGCTTCCTGCACCACCTCGGGCACCTGCAGGAACAACTCGCTGGTGATGGTCACAGTGCCGTTCTTGGCGCCTCGAATTGCGTGCGGCCATGGCTGGCTCGATTGGCCTTCATCGGCCACCACTTGCTGCGCGGCCACATTCAGGCATCCCAGGCACGCCAGCAACACCGGTCCAAGCAAGCGACGTTTCATGATACGGGACTCCTGATTCGTGCGGTTTTCGATAGGCCGAACAGGTACAGACGCAAGCGGCCGGCTAGATCGCCCGCGATCTATTGATGCCCGGCGGCAATCGGTTATCACATCTGGCGCCGATACAGCGCGATGCAATCTTCGTGACGGGTGCCGTTGGCATCGGTGATGGCAAACTTGTCCGGGCCCCACATGCTCAGTCCGGCATGCCGACCGTCCTTCGCCATCACATAGAACTTGAGGTTAAACTTTGGCCGGCCCTGTTCGTCGCGAAGCCGCGCTGGCGTGGTCTTGGCTACGCGGTGTAGCACTTCCAGCCCGGCTTCCCGGGGCGAGAGCCCACCCCGCATCAATTCCACGGCGGCGAAACTGCACACGTTCTGCAGATTAGCTTCGCCCCGGCCGGTGCTGCCACACGAGCCCACTTCGTTATCCACGTACAACCCGGCCCCGATGATCGGCGAATCGCCCACACGGCCGGGCAGTTTGAACGCCAGGCCGCTGGTGCTGGTCACGCCCGAGAGGTCGCCGTCGGCGTTCATGGCAGCCAGGTGGATGGTGCCCGTGGGGCGGTTGAAGAATTTTTTCACCTCCGGATCGAGCTGATCGTCGGGCGGCGGCAGCCAATCGTCGATATCGCTCCGGGTCTGCTTCCAATAGAGCCAGATCTTGCGGGCTTTCTCGGTGAGCAGGTTTTCTTCTTTGAAGCCTTGCGCACGCGCAAATTCCAGCGCGCCCTGGCCCACCAGCAGCACGTGATCGGTCTGCTGCATGACGAGCATCGCCAGCCGCGAAACGTGGCGGATGTTCTGCACCGACGCCACCGCACCCGCCTGGTGCGTGGGACCGTGCATCACCGAGGCATCCAGTTCCACAACGCCGTTCTCGTTGGGCAACCCGCCGTATCCCACTGAGGTATCGTTGGGATCGTCTTCAACCAGCGTGACGCCGGCGACGGCCGCTTCGAGCGTGTCCTTGCCTTGCAGCAGCAGTTCGTAGGCGCGCCGCGTTGCTTCCAGCCCGTTGTGCGACGAGATCGCCTTCACCGGAAAGGAGCCCTTGGCCGGCAGGGGAGGCCGTGCCTCTTGCGGCTGGCCGCCAACCGAACCGCGCGAACCAGCCGCCGCTTGGTCGGGCGAGGATGGCGGCCCGGCGCTGCCAGGTTGTTTCGGGGCGCCTTGCTGCCCGGCCTGGAGCGTGGCGGCCAAGGAAAGCGAAGTGGCGGCCCAGGCGGAGGCCGCGGCCCCGCGCAAGAAATCGCGCCGACCGGTTGTTGGATTCACCATTGCCGCGCATCCACTGGTGCTGAAGATGTTCGCTCACGCGAGAAACAGTTCGTACAGGTTCCACAATCCGGTGATGAGTAACCCCAGGAACGACACTACCAACAGCGTGTCCCAGACGCGGCCCGGCTTCAAGCGCGGGTCGATCCGTTTGAAGCGGAAATAGACCGATGCAAAACCGAGAATCGGCAGCATCAGCGCTTGCATGAACGCCCCCGCGAGCACCAGTGTGACGGGGTTCAACCCGGAAGCAAAGATGATCACGCACACGATCGGGATGCCGATACAAAACGCCGAGATCGACTTGCGGTGCGCGGATTCACTCGTGGAGTCCACAGCGCCAAACAACTTCAAACAATCGGTGTAGGTGCGCGAATGGCTGGCCGTCGCCACCAGGAACGTGGAATACAGCACCGCGATCGCCCCCAGCAGAAACAGCCACTGAGCATACTCGCCGAAGACGGGCCGATACTGTTCCATCAATGTGCTGACCATCCGCATGCCATCAGGCACGAGCCCTTGATTGTGCAACACGGCCACGCCCATCAGGAAAAAGGCCACCGTGGCCACGGTGTAGACGATCATCGAAACGAAAGCATCGCAGTGCATCACGCGCAGCCAACCCTTGGCGCGGCGTTCCCAGGCGGCATCGGGACTGAGCGGGCCGGTGAAGCGGGCGTAACCTTTTTCCAGGCACCAGTAGGGGTACGAGATCAGTTCCGACGCCCCCACGCCGATGATGCCAAACGTGGCCAGTGCCGTGGCCAACCCGGCTTCCTCCGGCAGGCCAAACCCTCGCATGAAGTCGCTGAATCCCAGGCGGAACTTGGGTTGCATTTCCAGGGCCAGCACATTGCCTAAGGTGACAAACGTAAACGTGACGACCAGCACCGTCGAAAGATTCTGCACCACCGCATAGCGGCCGCGGTACAACAGGGCGATGGTGATCAAGGCCACGACGGCCGCCCAATACTTGTCGTCCAGTGTGGGCGGTTCCAACAGCTTGTTCACCTGCGCTCTCGCGGATTCCACACTGGCACGCTGGGCTTCGGTTACCTCATTGAAATGTTGCTGGGCCTGGGCAATCGCGGCGCTATCTGCCGATGCTGAAGCCTTTGTGTCCTCAAGCGCCTTGCGGGCCGCTGCAATGGGCGCCTCGGCAGCGATCAACTCGGTGACCGCAGCCCTCGCGGCGGCAATCCGCTCGCGGTGCTGCTCCAGGTGCGCCTCCAGCGAGGCGATCTGCCGTTGAACCTTGGGCGAGCCGGCATCGGGGGATTCCTCCAGGGCAGCCAAGGCATCAACCCACTGCTGGCCCGCCAGCTTACGATTGAGAAAGTCCTGCCCTTGCTGAACGCGTTTGAGGGCGTCTTCCAGCCGCTCCCGCTGGCTGCCGGTAAGCGTTTCCAGCCGCTGCTGGTCGAGCGGCAGTTGCTGTTCCCAGTGCAGGTACCGCTTCCACTCGCGTTCCGAGGGCAGGGCGATGGCTTCGACATAATCACCGTGGATCGGCCAGGCAATGGCCAGCGCCTGCCCCACGCCGCCCACAATGCCGCCGAGCTGCCCCACGCTCGCCACCATCATCAGCAGCCAGCACCACACGATCCAGTTGACCTTAGCCTTGGGACCAGGAACGCTGTTGAGCGCCGCCAACGTAGTTTGGCCGTAACAGATGGTGTACCGGCCCAGTTCGATCTGGCAGAACACCTTGATCACGCAGCCGACAACGATCAGCCACAGCAGACTCATGCCGGCCTCGGCCGCGGTCTTGGTGGTGGCGATCAACTCGCCCGAGCCGACGATACTGCCGGCGATGATGAGGCCTGGCCCGAGCCTGCGCAGCACTTTCCAGAACGTGGTGGGCGGCTCCTGCACGGTGCTGACGTGGCCCAGGCGAGCGTCGTCCGGCACCTGCGGGGAATCGTCACCAGGAACAGGTTGGGGTGGCTGGCTCATGTCGCAGTTCCCTAGCGGCCAGGGCGTTCGGGCGGCTTCGCGCTAGCCGCCGCCATGGCGACTGGTTTGGTTGCGCATCCCCCTAACGCGGCGATTCTGGCCCATGCGCGCAGCGGTTGCAAGCTTTGGCCACGGAGCAGGAGGCGGAGAACGACGGGTGATGACCCATGCCAGCTCAACAGCATCTTAAGCACGGCCCGCGCGCAAGTGGTCCCAAGTGCACGGCCTTCGCGCCCAGCCAGTCGCCGGCGCAAGCAGGCAGTTGCGGCCAGTCAAGAGAAGAGGGAACTGCGCCGAATTTAGCCGCGGAACAGTTCGTGGCAAGCGCTACACGCTTTGTCGATACTGCCAATGGCCGACTGCACCTGCTCCAAGTTATTGGTTTTCAGTCCGGTGAGGATGTTGGCGCACTCGGTTTCGATCACCGCGGCGGGTTCCAGGTAGCTTTCATCGTCGGCGTATTCATAGCTGCCTTCCTGGATCACCTTGGCCAGCATCCGCAGCACCTCGGCCTCGTGCAGAATCTTTTCCTTGTTGGCTTCAAAATCACCCTTGTTCGCCGTGAGCGGCTTCAGGCCGCGGTCCAGGGCGTCTTCCATCCGCTGCATCAGCGGCGGGCGGTTGGCCACTTGTTCATTGTAAGGAACAATGGTTTCCGCCTGAGGGACATCAACATTGGCTCCCCGCACCAGCGACTGCAGGTCCTCGTACCGGAGTTTGGCCTCATTGTGGGCACCGGTGGTCGCCACCTTGCAGTTGAAGCCGCTACGGCCAACCAGATCGCGCATGCCGGCGGCCTTATCCTTGAAGCGGACCTCGCCGTCGTACTCGGCAATCACGGCAAAGCACACCGCCAACACACTGTAAACCTTGCGCGTGGTGCGGTGTCCCGTATTGAACTTGCCAGTAGAGGAAACCGTGTCGGCCACCGCGAGCACGCCATTCTTGATCTCGTTTTCGAGCGTGTCGGCGGAAATGATGTCCTTCCATCCTGAACCGCTGGTGCCGCCCGATGCACCGCCCATGGGGGTGCCTGCCGGCGCGCCGGCAGCGGGCGCACTGCCGGCAACCACTTGTCCGCCGGGCTGGCCGGGGCCGACGGCCTGGCGAACGTCGGGGAAGAACTTGTCGAGCAGGGACTTGTCGAACTGTTGCGGCGGCAACGACTTGCCCGGCGACGGCGCCTGTCCGGCAAGCGTGCTGACAAAAACGGCCACAACGACGACAGCGGCAAGACCTGCCAGGCGGTTGCGCATGTTCGTTCCCCTGCTCCGATGGGTTAGCACACGGTTTGGATCGGTGATTTGTACGATGATTTGTACGAGGCCGGACGCTGGCACGGAAAGCCCGCGGGGGGCTCCTTAGCTCCATTATCGGCGCAATTCCGGATCGCAGCAACGGCTTAGGCAGGATTGCGCACTCCACCCCAGGCCGTTTGCCGCCAGCGCCCTCCGGGGGTGGAACGATCTGCCACGGCAACTGCCAAAATGCGAAACATGGAGAGCCTGGAGAACACTGACAATGAGCCGCGGGAATTGCCGCAATGCCGCCAGCGGGCAGGAGTATTTACACCACACCCAGGGGGAGTGCATTCGCCACCTTGCCACCCCAGGCGAAGTAGCTCCACTGGGAGGATTCGCGGCTGCAATCCACCCGGCTTGAACCCGGCTTGGCGGCGGCATACTTCCCCTTGCCGGTTAGCCCGTAAAGCTTTAACATGCACGCTTTGGTTGCACTGCATCCTACGGCCTGGCAGCCGGCGCGGCGCCGGGCCGTTTATGTTCGTACAGGTAAGCCGTGGAAGAATTTCCCGCCATTTTGCTGTTTGCCCAGGCCGAGCAACCGGCCGCCCCCCAAGAAGGACAGGCCCAGCCAGCCAAGGGGGCCGACCAGCGTGTGCCCGCGTGTGGTCAAGATCTAGGGATGCTGCCGTTTCTGATCGGCATGGTCGTCCTGTTTTACTTCTTGATGGTGCGGCCGCAATCGCGGGAACGGCAGCGCCGGACGGAGATGCTGTCGCAACTGAAGAAGAACGACAAGGTCGTGACTATCGGCGGAATCATCGGCGTGGTGAGCAGCATTCACGCCGAAACCGACGAAGTCGTGATTCGGGTCGACGAAACGAACAACACCAAGCTGCGGGTTCTGCGCAGCTCCATCCATCAAGTCATCACGGACGAAACCGAAGGCGAGAAATCGTCGAAGTAACCGCAGGGAACAGTTATGTTCGCGAGCTTTCCGTATGCCTTGTTCGCCCAGGCCGCCGCGGGTGCGAACAATGCCGCCGATGCACCAGCCCAGGGAATGGGGCCTGGCATCAAGCTATTGATCTTTGTCGTCATCGTGGTCCTGTCCTACATCCTGGGCCGGGTCCTCAGCGCTCGGCTGCGGATGCCCGACCACGGCTGGCGCATCTCCCTGGTGCTGTTTTCCCTGCTGGCCAGCGGTCTGATCGTGGCCACCGGCACGGTCAAGCTGGGCATCGACCTGGCTGGCGGGGCGATCTTTGTCTACCAGTACGAGCCCAAGGAAGGGCAGGATTTCCAGATCGACCGGCTGATTGCCGCCGTCCGCGAGCGTATCGACCCGGCCGGCGTGCAGCAGATTACGATCCGCCCCTTCGGCGAAAACCAGATCGAAATCATCGTACCGGAGATTCCGGCCGCGGAAATCGCCGCGCTACAGAACAAGATCGAGAACTTAGGCGAACTGGAGTTCTTGATCACCGCCAACACGCGCGACCATCAACCGACGATTGAGGTTGCCACGCGGGAAGGCGCTCCGCAGCAGATCGTCCGCGACGGCCGTTTGTTGGCCTCGTGGGTTCCGGTGCAGAACAAGCCTGATACCATTGCCGACCTGAGCCGGCCTGACTACATCACCCGGATCGGTAAGGACGATCGGCTGGAAGTGCTGGTGATTCATCCGCCCTCCGCCTCGCAACAGGTGACCGGTACCAATTTGTTGCGGGTTGCCCCATCGATCGACGCCCAGGGCCGGCCTTCGTTGAGTTTTCACTTCGATGCGGCTGGCGGCCGGGCATTTGCCAACCTGACTCGGGCCAACCAGCCCACCGACGACGGCGGCTCGAGGTTCTATCGCCACCTGGCCGTGGTGCTCAACGGCGAGATTGCATCGGCCCCCACGATCAACGCAATCATCAGCACCGACGGTGTGATCGAAGGTAACTTCAGCGTGCAGGAACGCGACGAGCTGATCGCTGTTCTGAACGCCGGTGCCCTGCCGGCCGAGTTGGTGCCCACCCGGGCCCGCTTTGTCGATGCCACGCTGGGTGAAGACATGGTTCGCCGCGGCGAATTCTCGATCGCCGCATCGCTGGTCGCCGTGTTGCTGTTCGTGCTGGTGTACTACCGATTTGCGGGCTTTGTGGCGTGCCTGGCTCTGCTGGCCAACTTGCTGCTGATCCTGGCCCTGATGATCTCGGTGAAGGCCGCGTTCACGCTGGCCGGCCTGGCCGGTCTGGTGCTCACCGTGGGTATGGCCATCGACGCCAACGTGCTGATTTTCGAGCGCATGCGCGAGGAACTGGAACGTGGCACCAGCCTGCGGATGGCAATCCGCAACGGTTTTGGCCGGGCCACCACCACCATTGTCGACGCCAACCTCACCACGCTCATTACGGCCGTGGTGCTGTACACGATCGGCACCGATGAACTGCGCGGCTTCGCCATCATCCTCATCCTGGGCATCCTGATGAGTATGTTCACGGCGATCTTCTGCTCGCGGATCATCTTCGATATCGCCGAGAAGCGGCGCTGGATCACCACGTTGAACATGATGCACCTGGTTCGCAACGCCAACTACAACATCATGGGCAAGCGCAAGGCGTTCGCCGTACTTTCGATGGTGGTGATTGCCGCCGGCATCGTGGCTGTCGTGGCGCGCGGCCGCTCGCTGCTGGGAATCGACTTCACCGGCGGTACGTCGGCCGAAGTCCTGTTCCGCGCAGATGCGGACATCACCATCGCCGACTTCCGTGCTGCGATCGACGGTCCGCAGGGCTGGAATCAACAGGTTGCCAGCGCTACTCGCGATAACATCCTGGAAGTGGTTGGTCCCAACGTCGACCGCATGATTCGTGCTTACCTCGAAAAGCCCATCGAACGTGGCGGGTTGGGAATCCTGCCGCAGTCGATGATCTCAGCGACCATCGAAGCCGAATCCGAAGGCCGCGAGGTCAGCGCGGATCTCCAGCTTCCCCCGCCCAAGCCGATCGCAGAGTTCACCGACGAGGAGTTTGAGGCCTACCAGCAAGCAGCCTTGCTTCCCGACACGGCCATCAGCGAAATCAGCCAGATCGAAGAAGACGACGAGCGGAGGCATTTCTACATGAATACCTCCAATGCCGACGGTCTGGTGGTCGAAGCTATCTTGGGGCGGCTGTTCCGCGGCCAGCTGGAAACCAACAGCATTGTCAGCCCTGAGTGGGTCGCCCAAAATACCGAAGCGCCGCAGCAATCGTCGCTCCAAATGTGGCCCGCCGGCCACCGGGGCGAACTGCTGTTGGCCGCCGCCGGGGATGAGGTGCTGCCGATCCTGCTGGCACAAAACGATCAGCCTGCCGGAGGCGCGGCCAATCAAGGCCAGGTTCAAGCCGAAGCTACGGGCATTGAATCGACGGACAATGCTGCCCAGTCCGCAGGCGCTGCCACGGCCGATGCCACCGATACGGCATCCGACGAGATTGCCCCGGCGTTTGATCCGCGGCAGGAAGTCCACGAATTTGAATTGACATTCGCCGAGCTCATCAGCCGCGACGCCTTGGTGCGCTTGCTGCAGAACGACGCCTTGCCGCCGGGTACTGAAGTAACCGTGACCAACTCGGAGTTAACGCCCGATGGCCCACAAGCGTTTTCCACCTGGACGGTGAGCATCCCGGCCAGCGAAGCAGAGGCTCGGGCGGCCATCATCGAGGCGAACGAAAAGCTGCTGTCGCAGCCGTACTTCCCGTCGGTGGACAACATCCAGGGTAGCGTAGCTGCCCGGACCGCCGGCCAGGCGATTGCGGCGATCTTGGCCAGCTTGACCGGGATTGTGATTTACATCTGGATCCGGTTCCAGCGGGCGTCGTACGGTTTGGCGGCGGTGATTGCCCTGGTTCACGACGTGCTGATCACGCTGGGTGCCGTGGCGGCCTCGGCGTACCTGGTCGGCATCCCGTTCATCGATCCGTTCAAGATTTCGCTCGACATGATCGCAGCCTTCCTGACGATCATCGGCTACTCGTTGAACGATACCATCGTGATCTTCGACCGCTTACGCGAAGTGAAGGGCAAGAGCCCCAAGATTACCATGGATATGCTCAACCGCAGTATCAACCAGACGCTGTCGCGTACGCTGCTCACCTCGGGCACCACGTTGATCGTGACCTTGATTTTGTTCTTCTTTGCCGGCCAGGCGATTCACGGCTTTGCCTTCGCGCTGTGCGTGGGGGTGGTCGTAGGTACCTACAGCTCAATCTTCGTCGCTTCGCCGCTGCTGGCCTGGTTCACCAGGATCGATGTCCAGCAGGAGGCCACGGCCAAGGTGCCCGCTCGGGTTCAACCCAGCAGCATCTAACCGGGTTTGCAAACCTTTGACTCGCCGCAACCAATGCGGCGAGGCGAAGTCAGAAGTCGTTTACCAACCAGAGCCGGGCTGGCCGCACTAGTGGCCAGCCCGGCTTTTTTGCTGCGCAGCCAATTGGCCTTCCAACTGGCACAGGAGATGCCCAAAGCGTTTCGCGGCGCAGCGTGCAATCGCCGCGCCCGGCAGCTAAGCTAACCGTGGACCGCTCGGGGGGGTCGCTCCAGCAGAGAGCCTGGCTCCAACAGCAGGCGTTGCCTCACGCTATGGCCGTGGGCGTCCTGGCGGCTGAAGTACTGGCGGCCGCAGTGCAGGCACCTTGCCGCTTCAGGCCGCCCGACGCAACGCTCGGCGCCTACGGAGAGAGCCCTCTGTCCGCGCGGCTCCAAACCACTTCCCATCGTCATGCGAGGTCTAGCCATGAAACGTTCGTCACTGGTTCTCTTGGGATCAGCCGCGCTGGTCGTACTGGGCTCGGGCATCACCATCGCGCAGTTCTTTCCGCCTGGCGGGCGGCCCGGCCCCAACCTGATCAACCAGGCCCGGCCCGAGTACGAGCAGTCGATCGAGTTGCACCCTGGTCAGTCGTACTTCATCCATGGCTGTTACGACATTGCCCTGGAGTTGTACGTGGACGTGCCGATCTCCGTGGATGAAACCATCACCTACGAGAACCCGGACACCGGACGGCGCTACACGATTCCCAACCAGGCCGCGGTTCGGGTGCAAGGGCCGGTGGTCATCTCGCGGGCACCGGACAGCAAGACCATCGCCAAGTGGTTCGTGCGGTGGCGTTACGTGGATACGATGTTCGCCCGGTTCAGCCGCAACGAAGGCATCAATCCCGTGCAGCCAGCGCCATAACCCCTTCGCCGCGCAGTGTTGCGATTCGCCACTGTTGCCGTAGCCGGCTGGCCGCGACCAGCGCAGTTACGCGCCAGGCACGGCGTCTACTGCTGGCCCAGCTCGCTCCGCTCGGGCGGTTCGTTCAAGCGTGGATGAACGAACAGCGCGAGCAGGTTCTCGATGGCCGGCGGCTTGACCAGGTGTTCATCGAAGCCGGCCTCCTTCGAGCGGCGGATGTCCTCGGCCTGCCCATAACCGGTTACGGCCACCAGCAGCAACCGTGTCAGTCCCAGGTCCGTGCGCAACCGCCGCGCGACCTCGTAACCGTCCATTCGTGGCAGCCCGATATCCAGGAGGACAATATCGAGTGGGTAGTTGGCGGCGGCCTGGAGTGCCCCGGGGCCATCGTGTGCCAGATGGACTTCCTCAGCGCCGCAATGCATCAGCAGCAGGCGGAGCATCTTGGCAGCGCCGACATTATCGTCGACGACCAGAATCCGCCGCTTGGGCGGCAAGTCGATCTCCTCGCCCCGCACCGACTCGGCAATCGTCTTGGAATGGATTGGCAGCTTCAACACGAACTGGCTGCCGCAGCCAATGCCGTTGCTGAAAGCGGTGACGGTGCCATCGTGCAGTTCGACCAGGTTCTGCACGAGGGTCAGTCCTAACCCCAATCCACCCAGAGATCGGTCGATCGTGCGTTCCGATTGTGTGAACAGGTCGAAGATCAGCGGCATCAACGAGGCTTCGATGCCGATGCCGTTATCCTTGACCGTAAGCACCACGCCATCGGCGCTTCGCTTGGCGGAAAGCTGAATGATGCCGCCGGGATCGGTGTACTTGGCCGCGTTGTGGAGCAGGTTGGCAATGACCTGGGCCATCCGCACCGGATCGGCATCCAAGTAAACCGGTTCCTCGGGCAAATCGACATGCAACTGGTGGTTCCGTTCGGCAATCAGCGGCTTGACGGTTTCCAATGCCCGCTGGACGACGGGCCGCAGTTGCACGGTTTCCCGCCGCAACTCAATCCGGCCGGTGACAATCCTCGATACGTCGAGCAGATCGTCCACCAGCCGCACCACGTGCGTCACCTGCTCCTGCATCAGTTGGACCGTTTCGCTGGGGCCGTACTCAATGGCCAAGAGGTCCAGCCCACTGCGGATCGGCGCCAAGGGATTGCGCAATTCGTGGGCCAACATGGCGAGGAATTCGTTCTTGCGGCGGTCGGCTTCCGCCAGTTCTTCGGCCCGTTGCCCTAGTGCCCGCTGTGCCTGGCGGCGCTCGGTCACATCGCGAAAGACCAGCACCACGCCAATCATCTGGCCTTCCGCATCGCGGATCGGCGCCGCGCTGTCGTCGATGGGCCGCTCGGTACCGTCGCGGGCAACGAGGATCGTATGGTTAGCCAAACCCACGACGGCGCCCGACCGGATGACCTTACTGACCGGGTTCTCGACCGTCTGGCGGGTGATTTCGTTGATGATATGAAAGACCTCGTCCAGCGGACGGCCGGCGGCATCGGCCGTGTTCCAAGCGGTCAGACCCTCGGCAACCGGATTGAGGAACGTGACGCTGCCGTTCTTATCCGTGGTGATGACGGCATCGCCAATGCTGGTGAGTGTCACCTGGAGCCAGTCGGTCTGTTCGCGCAACCGCTGTTCCGCCCGGCGGCGGTGGCGAATCTCTTCTCGCAGTTGGTCGATCTTGCGGCTCAAGGCGCGAAACTGGTTTTCCGGCGACTCGCGCAAGACGAGGCGCAGGATGAGTTGCGTTTGCGGCCCTTGGGGGTCGTGTTTCAGCACCGCGCCGTAGCAGCGGCACATGGCCGCCTGGCCGTTCTCTCCTTGAACCTCGAGCGCGCCCACCACGGGGTTGGAAGAGCGCGCACACAACCGCAGAAAATCATCGAGACCGGGCGAAGCGGCAAACTCCGCGAGCGGGCGGCCCGCCAGCCGCTCCGGGACCAGCCCCAGATATCTCATGTGCCGGCTGGCCGCCAAGACAGTGCCGCTGCGCGAGAGAAGTAGCGCCGGGTCTGCTGTCAAATCAGCCAGGCGACGAAAATCGTCGGGGGACATTCCGGCCCGTCCTTACGCCTTGAAGTATTCGCAGCCTGAACTGGCTTCGGCCTCCTCCGTCGGCCTGAAGTAAACCACAACGCGGCAGCCGGCATGCCCTAGGGCGATTGCCTCTTGGATATCGACCTTCGCGTATCCCAAGTTCTCCGCGGTAATCACTCCGAACACGTTGGAGGTCATCATGCACAGCGTGGGACGGTCCAGCACCTTATCGCCGAACGGGCAGGCGCGGTTGCCCAGCACGATTTTTTCGTCGTCGTGCTCAATGATGTAAAAGTCGCCTTCGATGCGCCGCTTGAGATCGACCAGCACTTCGCCCACTTGCTGCGCGGTAAGCGAATCCACCCCCAATGCCTTGAGATAGCAGGTGTTGATCTGGTCGCCGATCCGCTGACCCACCACGCTGATGTAGCCTCCGGCCTCTTCCTGGCCCACAACCTCTTGCAGCGTACCTGCCAACTCTCGCAACAGCGACCGCAGGAAGATGTCGCGTTCTAGAGGAACATCGAGCGAGGCAATTACCGGCAGTTCTAACTCGCGGGGGTCATCGTTCATCATGATCCATCGTTGAAGTGAGAGTAAGCAATCGCCGCAGACCACGGCGCGACCGCGGGAATTTCACCACGGCCCATGAGCACGCAGCAAACAATGCCGCGATCAGACCACCCCACCCAGATGTCTTGATGGTCTGCGCACAACCCATTGCGATACGTATCTTGGAACCGAGCGCCTAATGTTGTTTCGGCATCGAAACGTCTCAATGCCCGGCGCGCAGTCCATTGCGACACGATTCTCGGGGCGGGGTTCCTGGGTCTGTTGCTGCAACCAGGCGTTTCAATATCCGGCGCAGCACATTGCGGAGGGCATCGCAAGACGGAGCGATGATGGGCCCAGGGACGGTGGGCGCTGCCCGTTGCTCGTCTTCCTGTCCGGATGTTCGACGCGAACCACCGGGGATTAACAACCGCCTTGCAGACAAAACACAAACTATTGTAGTTGTTACACTTACAAAGTTTAGTCGCCGCACGTTCCAGCGCGTACCCAACGGCTCAAAATCGCTTTACGTTACCATGATTGCCGGGGCTTCCGTAACGGGAACATTCGCCCTACCGGCAATGGCAGTTTTCCCCAGCGCCGTCGGCCATCCTTCCAGAAAAGGAAGGCCGCGATCGCCGGCCCACCCCCGGTCATCAGCACAAAATGGCCTCGGCAGCTCTACCTCTCAAGTTTCCGCTGGGTTTCAGTGAAACGCTTCTTTCGAGGCCCGGCGTACGTTGGTCCGCGTATGTTTCAACGGCCGCGGTGCGAAGTTGTCCAGAATCGTTGCGATCTTAGCCGGCGGCATTTTGTCGCACTGAAACAGAAAAATTGCGGCGGTATGCGATCTACCGTTGCCTGCGCCAAGGCGGAAGTTGTGCGACAATCGTTCGCAGCCCATGGCTGGCCGCATCGGCCTTAATCCTCATAATAGAGGGGCAAGCACCGGGGTGATCGAGCGCGCTGCCCCCCCAGCGGGCAGCTTTCGGTCCTCACGCTTCTGGTCTCACGATCGACGCCAGCCATACAACCTTGCAATCCCCCCTCAACGGCAGATATTGCACCTCGTTTTAGGAGCCCCCCATGGACCGAATCAACGCCCTGCGGGAAGAGATGCTGGAATCGTGTAAGGACATGCGATTGAACTTGTCGTCGGTGTTGCAGGGGACGGTACTGACGCCGCAGCAGACATTCGCCACGGCCCTGGCGGCGGCTTACTTTGTGGGGGCCCGATCCCTGGCGGAAGCCCTGATTGCCGATGGCAGCGAGCACCTGGGGGAGGCCGAAATTGGCGATGCCCAAGCGGCGGCGTCCTTGATGGGAATGAACACCGTGTATTACCGCACACGGCACATGCTCCAGAAGGAAAGCTACGAGCATCGGCGGCCCAGTTTTCGGATGAGTCGCATGGCCGCACCGCCCAGCGGTAAAGTGGTGTTTGAACTGTGCGCCATGGCTTGCGCGGCCCTGGCTGGCTGCGAAAACTGCATCAAGGCGCACGAAGCCAGCCTGCTGAAAGAAGGTCTTACGGAAGACCACGTCCACGAGGCGGTGCGAATCGCTGCCGTCATCAATGGCTCCGCCGTCGCGCTGCGGCTAGCATCACAGCAGCCATAAACAATTCGTGCCACGGTACGGCCATCCGCGCGCAGTGAGAACATGAGCGCCCGGCCTTGTGTGCCGTGCCACGTGAACGAAAACAGACTGGGGGCGTCACCGGCCACAAGCGGGTAGGGCGCCGGGAAACCCATTCGGCACAAGGTGAAACTGAGGCCAATTACCGGTGAAGCTCTTTCGGAGTCTTGATGAACTGCCCCCCCAGTACCGCTCCGGGGCGGTGACCGTGGGGAACTTCGATGGTGTCCACCGGGGGCACGCCCTACTGGTGGAGCGGCTGTTGGCCGCGGCCCAGCGGGTGGGCGGGCCGGCCCTGGTGTTCACCTTCGATCCGCACCCGGTCCGGCTCCTCCGGCCCGAGAAGTGCCCGCCGCCGCTCACCTGGACCGACCGCAAGGCGCAGTTGCTGGCGGAACTGGGGGTCGATGCCACGCTGGCCTATCCCACCGACCACCGCCTGCTGGAACTGACCCCCAGGGAGTTTTTCGACCAACTGCTCCGCGACGCGCTCGACGCCAAGGCGCTGGTCGAGGGTCCTAACTTCTACTTTGGCCGCAATCGCGAGGGCAATGTCGAACTGCTGGAGCAATACTGCCGCGAAGCCGGCATATCGCTGGAAGTGGTACCTGCCCTGGAACTGGAAGGCCGCACGGTTTCCAGCAGTCGCGTTCGGGCGTTGATCGCTGCCGGCCAGATCGACCTGGCCACGGCCTTACTCACGCGGCCTTACCGGATACGCGGGATGGTGATCCACGGGGCGGGCCGCGGGGCCGCCATCGGATTTCCCACCGCCAATATCGGCGCCATTGATACGCTGCTGCCAGGGCCGGGCGTGTATGCCGGGCGAATCCACGTGGGCAGCGAATCCTGGCCGGCGGCCATCAACGTGGGGCCCAACCCCACGTTTGGCGAACAGGTGCTCAAGGTCGAAGTCCATGCCATCGGCTACCATGGATCGCTGTATGGTGAAGCCGTCGAGGTTGACTTTCTCAGCCGGTTGCGCGACATTCGCACCTTTGCGGGAGTCGACGCCCTGCGGGAACAATTGGCCAAGGACGTCGCTCGGGCGGCGCAAATCGTCGCGCATTGAACCCGTTCAACCTAAGAAGGGGTTGGCCGCGGCCGAAGCCGTAACGCGATTTTCCGTGGCGACCGCCCAGTGCGTATGCCCGGTATCGCGGATCGTTTCTTGAGTTGACCGTTGTTGCACGCGATCCCGATTCCAATCCTCTTACAGCCCTCCCAGTAGCGAACACTTTATGACCATCGACTGGCCCCGTTTTGTCGAAATCGTCCAAACGCATCAGCGGTTCCTGCTGATCAGCCATATCCGTCCTGATTGCGATGCCCTGGGGAGCCAATTGGGCATGGCCGGGGTGCTCGAAACGCTGGGCAAGGACGTGCGGATTGTCAACGGCCACGCGGTGCCGCCCAATCTGGCCTTCATCGACCCCGAGAAGAAAATCAAGCAGGTGGGCGTCGACGTTCAGCCCGAGGAGCTGAACGATGTCGAAGTCATCATGATCCTGGACACCAGCGCGTGGCAGCAGTTGGGCGAGATGGGCGAGGTGATCCGCAGCAGCCAGGCTCTCAAGCTGGTACTCGACCATCACATGGGCCACGACGAACTGGGCGCGGAACTGTTCAAGAACACCGAGGCCGAAGCGACTGGACGGTTGGTGTACGAGGCCGCCGAGCAACTGGGCGTTGCCGTAACCGAATCCATCGCCACGCCGCTGTTTGCCGCCCTGGCGACCGATACCGGCTGGTTCCGCTTCAATTCGGTGACCGCCGGAACGTATGCCTTGGCGGGTAAGCTGGTTGCCGCGGGCGCAAACCCGGCCCGCATCTATCACGACCTGTACGAGCAGGACACGTTGGCGCGGTTGCAGCTTCGCGGGCGGATCTTGGCCCGCACGCGGACCGATCTCGGCGGCCGCCTGGCTTATACATCGGTCCTGCGCGACGATTTTGAAGCCACCGGAGCGTTGGCTTCCGACACCGAAGACGTGATCAACCTGACTCTGACCGTCAAGGGCGTCGAGGTCGCCGTGATCCTGGTGGAACAAGCAACAGGCGGTTTCAAGATCAGCTTCCGCAGCCGCACCGTCGCCGTCGATTGCAGCCAATTGGCGGCCCAGTTTGGCGGTGGTGGGCACAAGGCAGCGGCCGGCGCGTTCGTGCCAGGGAACTACGAAGAGGCCCAGCGTAAAGTGCTTGACGCTGTGCGCGAGGCAATGCGATAATTCGCCAAATGGTTTCGCCCCGTTTTCCCCATCCCGGGGAGTTCAGCGCAGCCCTATATGATGGCGGATCATACCACCGCCCACCAAGGCCGGCTGATTGCTCCACGGGAGGAAAGCTGCGGAAGCGAGCCTTCGTTCATCTGATGCAATCCGGCGCGGGTGACGTTCGCGCATCACCTGCGGCCGGTTGTGGGCCAACACGGTGGCTCGCCGGCGGCGGCAAACCGTGGTTCGCAGCGCACGGATTGTTTCAGAACCCGCCATCGTTTCTCCCGCCTTAGCCTTTTCCTCCCATGCCGTGCGTGAATCGTGTGCGTGTTACGTGGATGCGTACAGCGTCGCACGGTACCTTAGACCAAGGCGAAGCCCCTGCCTGTTGTTGGCCGTCGATTTCACGATAGAGTGCCATGAGTTCTTCATCGAAAAGCCCTCCCTCCAGCGGCGCGCCGGCCAGTTCGGCTGAGAATGGTGACGACCGCCGTAGCTTTCTGACCAAGTTCTTCGCCGCGGGCATTGGCGCGGTGCTGGTGCTGGTTCCGCTGGGAACCGGACTGGCGACGTTCTTCAGCCCGTTGTTCCGCCGCAAGAAGTCGGATACCGACTTTATCCGCGTGGCGAATCTGGACGACATCCCTGCCGACGGCACGCCGCGGCGGTTCGAGGTCATCGCCGACCTCTGGGACAAGTGGACCTTCAATGCGAACCAGCCGATCGGGTCGGTGTTTCTGTCTCGAGCCGAGCCGGCGACCGATGAGTTGCGGTGTTTCAACACCACCTGCCCTCACGCGGGCTGTTCGGTCCGCCTGGCCGACAGCGGCGAGAAGAAGGAGTTCAAGTGCCCTTGCCACAATAGCGCCTTTCACTTGGATGGCAGCGTGATTCAGCCCACGCCCAGCCCTCGCGGGTTGGACTCGCTCGAGGTGGAAGTACGGCCAGGGGAGGGCGGCAAGCAAGAGGTTTGGGTCCGCTACGAGAACTTCTACACCGGCAAAGCCGAAAAGGTGGCCAAGGCATGAGCAAGTTCACCGATTGGCTCGACCACCGCACCGGTTACCGGGCCCTGATGCACGAGGCGCTGTACGAGAACATACCCGGCGGCGCCCGCTGGCGATACGTGTGGGGCAGCACACTGGTCTTTGCCTTCACCGTGCAGTTGATCACGGGCGTGTTCTTGTGGATGGCGTATAGCCCGAGCGATAACACGGCTTGGGAAAGCGTCTACTACATCCAAACGCAGGTCACCGGGGGATGGCTGCTCCGCGGCATCCACCACTTCATGGCCCAGGCCATGGTGGTGCTGCTGGGCCTGCATCTGCTGCAAGTCGTATGGGATGGCGCCTACAAGGCACCGCGCGAGGTCAACTTCTGGGTCGGGCTGATCCTGATGTTGATCGTGCTGGCCCTGTCCCTCACCGGGTACCTGCTGCCCTGGGATCAAAAGGGCTACTGGGCCACGGCGGTGGCTACGAACCTTTCGGTGCTGACGCCTGCTGTCGGTCCGGAGGTCCAAACCCTGGTGGTGGGTGGCGAGCATTACGGCCACCACACGCTGACCCGCTTCTTCGCCCTGCATGCCGGGGTGCTGCCGGGCCTGCTGATCGTGCTGTTGATGGTCCACATCGCCGTGTTTCGCCGGCATGGGCTGCACGCCAAGCAGCCATTCAAGCGGCCCGACCAGGCCTTCTGGCCCGACCAGATTCTCAAAGACTCCGTCGCCTGCCTGGCCGTGCTGGCCGTGGTGTTGGCGCTGTCGTTTTACTTCAAAGGTGCGGAGCTTTACGCCCCGGCCGACGGTGCCAAGGAATACTCCGCGGCCCGGCCCGAGTGGTACTTCCTGTTCCTGTTCCAGTTCCTCAAGCTGTTTGAAGGCTACGGCGAGACCGGCGAATTCCTCGGCGCCATTGTGATTCCCGGTGTCGTGGTGCTGATCATGTTCCTGATGCCGATTACCGGCCGCACCCGGGCTGGCCACTGGTTCAACGTGGCCTTCATCCTGGCTTTGCTCGCGGGGGCCGGCGTGCTCACCGGCCTGGCCATCCAGGAAGACCGGGCCAACCAGGACCATGCCAATGCCGTTTGGGTCGCCCACCAGAACCGCGACCTGGCGATGCACCTGGCCGAGGAGGGTATTCCCTCGCAGGGGCACCGCCACCAGATGCGGAACCACCCCAAGGCCTTGGCCCTGCACACCATCACCGAAACCTGTCTCGCTTGCCACGGCTACTCGGACAGCCAGGGCAACGGCTTTGTGCTGGGTGACCGCTCGTCGGCTCCCAATCTGCACGGCTTCGGCACCCGCGAGTGGATCAAGGGTCTGCTCGATCCCAAGCAGGTCGACGGCCCTGACTACTTCGGGAACACCGCGCTGAAGGAAGGCACCATGGTTGCCTATGTCAAGGAAGACATGCAAGACCCCGACAACGGTTACACGCCCGAGGTGATCGAACAGATCGCGGTGGCCTTGGCGGCCGAGGCCGGCCATGAACCGCAGACCCAGGCCGACAAGGAGCGGTTGGAAAAGGGCCGGGCCATCCTCAGCAGCGACGAAAAGTGCGCCCAGTGCCACAAGTTCCACGACGCCGGCTACGAGGGCAGCGCGCCGGACCTCACCGGTTGGGGTTCCCGAGAGTGGATCATCGGCATGGTGTCCAATCCCAACGCCGAATTGTTCTATGGTCACGCTTTCAACAGCGACCCGGACAGCAATGAGCAGACGATGCCGGCCTTTGGCCAGGTGGAAGATGCCGACTTCCCCACCGAAAACCTCAGCCCCGAGGTAATCGGCTTCATTGCCGATTGGCTCCGGGGCGAGTTGATGCCTGATAAGTCGGCAAGCAAGAGCAAGTCGGAGGTCGCCACGACCGATCAAGCCGACAAACCCGCGGAAACGCCAGCCCAATAACAAAAAGGCAACTGCCTGGATTTCTGATCCCGGCTGACGGCATAACCATGTAGCAAGAACAGAAAAGGCGCCCGCGATGGCTCGCGGGCGCCTTCTGTTATTGGCCGTGCTCCATCAAGCGCAGAGGCAATCGACAGACGAAACGCGGTGAGATGCGGCCTTGGGGTTAATCCTCGGCACGGCTGCCGTCGCCACACATCTTGACGATCTTCGGCTCGAACTGTGCCACCACGTCGACCAGGTCTTCCTGCTCGCGCATCACCTGGCGAATGTCCTTGTAGACGTAGGGCACTTCGTCGGAACCGGCCGACAAGACCAGGATGCCCTTGGCTTCCAGATCCTTCTTCACCGCGCTGAAGCGGTACTGGTTCTTGGCCGCCGTGCGCGACATCCGCCGACCCGCGCCGTGCGATGCCGAGTCGAGGCTTTCCGGGCAGCCGCGGCCGCGGACCACAAACGCCGGATCGGCCATCGAACCGGGGATCACGCCCAGTACGCCCTTGGCGGCGGGCGTGGCGCCCTTGCGATGCACGATCACTTCCTGGCCGTTATGAACCTCCTTCCAGGCAAAGTTGTGATGATTCTCCACGCCGGCAATGATCCGCGCTCCCAGTAGCTCGGACACGCGGCGATGGATCACCGCATGGTTGGCGGCGGCATAATCGCCCATCAGGTTCATGGCCGCCCAGTACTCCTGCCCGGCCTCGGTATCCAGGTCGAGCCATGCCAACTGGCCCGCTTCCTTGAAGCGGCTGGGGAGGCGGCTGCGGGCAATGTTACTGTAGGTGGAACAAACCGAGGCCCCCGGACCGCGACTGCCGCTATGGCTCATCAGGGCAATATAGCGGCCGGCCTCCAGGCCCAGTTCGGCGTCGGCCTCGGCCAGTGTCAACAAACCAAACTCGGCGAAGTGATTGCCCGACCCCGAAGTCCCTAACTGCCGCCAGGCGATGTCCTTCTTTTCGCGAGTGATGCGGGTGATCTCCCAATCCTTGTCCATCACCGGGTGGTACTGCGGCTTCTTGTACTGGCCGCCGACACCAAACAGCGTCCCCTTCTCCAGGGCCTGCACAAAGCGGTCGGGCCGCTCGCGCAGGTCGTCGGCCGGCAGGTCCAGCACCGAGAGCTTCATGCGGCAGGCGATATCCACGCCGACCGCGTATGGGACCACGGCGTTCAACGTCGCCAGTACGCCGCCGATCGGTAAGCCGTATCCGACGTGAGCATCGGGCATCAGGGCCGCGCCCGCGGCAATCGGCAGCGCGCACGCCTGCCGCATTTGATGATGGGCGGCATCGTCGATCTCGGTCCCCCAGGTGCGATAGCTTACTGGTTGCGACGGCACGGTTTGATCCTCGCGGATCATTTCCGCCGCCAGCGGACCAAAGTGCGGATCCTCCAGGTAAGCGCGCGGATTCTTCACCAACTGCTTCAGATGCCGCTTGGCTTCTTTCCCGCGCAACCCCGTCGCCACGGCCTGCTGGATGCCCTGCACGGCCAGCGGCACGCACGACTGGGGGATTCCTAAGGCTTGTAACTGCTTGGCGTTCATATTCTGTGTGTTCTGTCTCGTTCAATCTGATTCGCGCAGTCGCTGGCGGCCGGCAACGCGACATGCTTCACGGCTCAACCTGGCGGCACGGCCACAAACCGCGGGCGCACTCTATCCATTGGCGCCTGCGCAGCTCGTACCCGCTTCATTTGACGCTAGTCCGCCTAAATGTCACGGCTTGTGCTGAAAAACGCGAGATTCTCGCCGCCGATCATTCGGCAACCGGACCTTGGCGGTGCAACCACCCGTACGTTGATTCTCCCCCCGGAAGTTCCGGCCTTGAACCGGCCAGCAGGTGACCGAAGGGGGGCCATGCCTGCCAACGGATACGAGGCGTCTGCTGCCGACTCCCTGCGCCGCAAGTAACGACAAGCGGCATGCCACCAGGTTCACGCGCTATCGTGCAACTCGATCGCTGCGGGGACACAAAGCACTGCCGTGCCGGCACATCGGCGATGCCCAGGTATGATACCCGATTGCGCGCGGCACGTCCCCAGGGTAGGGGGCGTGCCGCGCGTGCCGGGAATCTTCACCTGCTGGCCGCCGATCGGCAATGCCGCTTAGTGGGCGCCGGCCGTCTCCGCGACTTCGGACGTTTTCGGATCCTGGGAATGCGGCTCGCGCTGGACGTCTTCGGGAGGCGGCACGCGGCGGCGGCTGAACCATTCGCCCATCCGCTGGAAGATCACGAAGAATACCGGCACGTAGAACACGGCCAGTACCGTCGAGGCGATCATCCCGCCAAATACGGCGGTGCCCAGGGCCCGCTGACCCGCGGCACCGGCACCTTGGGCAATGACGAGTGGCACCACGCCCAGGATGAACGCGAACGAGGTCATCAAGATCGGGCGGAAGCGGAGCCGAGAGGCCTCCACGGCTGCATCGAGGATGCTCTTGCCGCTGGCGCGGATATCGCGGGCGAATTCTACAATCAGAATGGCGTTCTTGCTCGCCAAGGCGATAATCAACACGATCCCGATCTGGGTATACACGTTGATGTCCATTCCCCGCGCCGCGACCGCCGCGACCGCGCCGAGCAATCCCAGCGGCACCACCAGAATCACGGCCGCTGGCGTGAACCAGCTTTCGTACTGCGCGGCCAGCACCAGGTACACCAGCAGCACCGCCATGCCAAACACCAGCATGGCCTCACCGCCAACGCGCTTCTCCTGGTAGGCCATCCCGGTCCAGTCATAGCCCATCTGGGTCGAGAGCGTCCGTTCCGCGATCTGCTCCATCAGGAGCAGGGCATCGCCGGTACTGTAGCCGTGTGCAGGTTCGCCCGTAATGGATGCGGAGGGGTACAGGTTATAGCGGTTGATCGTTTGCGGTCCGAACGACTTGTTGACCGTGGCGACGGCACCCAGCGGCACCATCTGGCCATTGCGGTTGCGCACTTCCAGCCGCTCAATATCTTCCGGCACAGCGCGGAACTGGGGATCGGCCTGGACGCGCACCTGGTAGATGCGGCCAAACTTGTTGAAGTCGTTCACATACGCCGACCCCAGGTTCGCCTGCAACGTGGAGAACACCGCTTGCAGCGGAATATCGAGCGTCTTGACCTTCACGCGGTCGATGTCCACGTACAACTGCGGTACGCCGGGCCGGAAAGTCGATCGCACCTGGAACAACCCGCTCTGCGTGCTGGCATCCTGCACGATCTGCTGAACGGCCAGGAACAGCGTATTGCGGCCGACATCGGCACGGTCTTCCACCTGCATCTCAAAACCACCACGCACCCCCAGTCCGCGAATGGAGGGCGGCGGGAAGGCAAACGCCGTTGCCTCTTGGATGCTACTGAGCTTGCCTTGCATTTCAGCCAGCAAGTGCTCCAGAGTCAGTCCTCGCTCGAAGCGCTCATCCCAAGGATCAAACGTGATGAACATGGTGCCGGCATTGGACGCGCTGCTGTTGTCCAGCAGGGAGAGCCCGCCGATGGAGATCCAGCTTTCGATGCCATCCATTTCCGCCAGCAAGTCGTCGATCCGGCGCATGACCGCTTCAGTGCGCTGCTGCGATGCGCCATCGGGCAGTTGCACGGCGACCAGCACGTAACCTTGGTCCTCGGTCGGCAGAAAACCGGTAGGCACACGGAGGTACCACCAAACGGTGAGCACGATCAATCCCGCAAAGGATACCATCACCACCAGCACATGCCGCACCAGGAACCGCACGATGTGCGTATAGACGCGTTCGAACCAGCCGTATACGCGGTTGAACCCCCGGGCGAAAATGTTCTTCTGCGTCTTGGGCGGCCGCAACCACAGCGCGCACTGGGCCGGCTTGAGCGTCACAGCGTTGATCGCACTGATCAGCGCGGTGGCAGCAATGGTCAAGGCGAACTGGCGGTACAACTGCCCCGTGATGCCACCCAGAAACGCGCTGGGAATGAACACGGCCATCAACACCAGCGTGATGCCGATGATCGGCCCCAACACTTCGCTCATGGCCTTGATGGTCGCCGGCTTGGGCTCCATGCCGGCCTCGATATGGTGGGCCGCGTTCTCGACGATCACAATCGCGTCGTCGACAACGATCCCAATGGCCAGCACCAGCCCAAACAGCGTGAGCATATTGACCGAGAATCCCAGCGCGGCCATCGCCGCAAAGGCGCCGATGATGGTCACCGGCACCGTGGTAGCGGGGATCAACACGGCCCGCCAGTCCTGCAGGAACACCAGGATCACGATCAGCACCAGCACGCCGGCTTCGATCAGCGTCTTGTAGACACTTTGGATCGAGGCATCGACAAACTCGGTGGTATCCAGCGGGAAGGTGACTTCCATCCCCTCGGGGAATGAGCGGCTCAACCGCTCCATCGCGGCACGCACCTGCTCGGCCACCTCCAGCGCATTGCTGCCTGGCAACTGGTAGATGCCGATATTCGCCGTGGGCTTTCCCTGGTACAGGTTGAACTGGTCGTAGGATTGGGCTCCCAGTTCAACCCGGGCGACGTCCTTCAGCCGTGTGAGCTGCACGCCCTGGCCCGACTTGACGATGATATTCTCGAACTGTTCGACATCGCTCAACCGCCCCAGCGTGGACACCGTGTACTGAAACGCGAGGTCGGTATCGGGCTGCGGCGGTTGGCCAATCTGCCCGGCCGCCACTTGCACGTTCTGCTCACGGATGACGGCCATCACGTCTTCGGTCGTAAGCCCGCGCACCTTGAGCTTCTCGGGATCGAGCCAGATGCGCATGCTGTAGTTGCCGGTGCCGAACACGGTCACTTCGCCCACCCCCGGCACACGGCTTAACTCGTCGCGCAACCGGAGCGTTGCGTAGTTGGCCAGGAACAGGCTGTCGTAACGGTTGTCCGGCGAGATGAGCGAGATCACCAGAATGATGTTCGTGGCCTGCTTCTTGGTCGTCACGCCCTGGCGGCGGACTTCCTCGGGCAGCATCGGCTCAGCGATCGCCACGCGGTTTTGCACCAGCACCTGGGCGTCGTCGAGATCGGTCCCGATCTCGAATGTCACCGTCAGCGAGTACGAACCGTCGCTGGACGACGTGGACGACATGTAAAGCATGTTCTCCACGCCGTTGACCTGCTGCTCGATCGGAGCCGCTACCGTGTTGGCCACCACCTCGGCGTTTGCACCGGGATAATTCGCCGTCACACGAACCGTGGGCGGCGTGATCTCGGGATACTGCTCAATGGGTAGCGCCCACAGGGCCACCGCGCCGATCAACACCGTGACAATCGCGATGACGTTGGCAAAAATCGGCCGTTCGATAAAGAAGTTGGACATCACTGACCGCGCGCCCCCTGTTGTTGAGGCTCGGTCGTTGCGGGCGACGCGGCGATGCCGCCCTCCAATGGCGTGGCCGGATCCTCGGCTTGGGCCAGCATCGAAGTTTCCGTGGGATTCACCAGGATCCCCGGCAGCGCCCGCTGAAGTCCATTCACCACCACGCGGTCCTCCGGTGAAATCCCTTCTTCAATCACCCGCAACGAACCAACGCGGATTCCCAAGGTCACCGGTCGATACTCGACTTCGTTTGACTCGTTGACCACGAGCAGGAAATCGCCCCGCTGGTCCGCGCCGATGGCGGCCTCGTCGACCAGGCTCTTGACCGTCGGCTCGCCAATCGCTGCCCGAAGTCGCACAAACAGCCCCGGCACCAGGTGCCCGTCCTCATTATTGAACCTGGCGCGTCGCAAGGTGGTGCCGGTATCGGGATCGACCCCAAACTCGCGGAAATCGAGCTCACCGGTGTAAGGGAAGGTGTCTTGAAAGCCCAATCCCATGTGCAGTACCGGCGGGCGTTCGTTGGGGTCGGGCAGTTGATGGTTGCGCGTCATCTCCATGAAGTGCAGCAGTTGACTCTCACTGACACTGAAGTACACGTGCATCGGGTGCACTTTTTCGATCACGGCCAGCAGCGTCTGCTCGCGCTGGATCAGGTTGCCGACATCGACCAGGTGCCGGCCGATCCGCCCCGAGATGGGGGCATGGATTTTGGTGTAGCTGAGGTCGAGTTCCGCCCGATCCAACGCGGCCTGGGCAGCGTTGACATTGGCCTGGGCGGATTCGAGTTCGGCGGCTTGGATATCGCGCTCGCTGGGCGTGATGGCACCGCGGCGATACGCGTCTTCGATGCGGCTCCATTCAGCCCTTTCAAGCTGTAAGGCGGTTTGCATCTTGTGAAGTTCGGCAGCCGCCAAATCACGAGCCACCTGATATTCGGTCGGCTCGATGACAAACAGCAGGTCGCCCTCGTTAACCATTGTCCCGTCTTCGAAGTGAATGGACTGGAGGTAGCCGTTCACGCGGGCGCGCAGCTCAACCCTGGCCGCGGCCCTGGTATTGCCGGTGAACTCCATCCAGTTTTGCACTTCTTGCCGTACGGGCTTGGCCACGGTCACTTCCGGCGGAGGTGGCTCCTGAAACACGTTCGCGCGCTCGCAACCCGACAGCCCCAGCAGCGCAAGTACCCCAAGCACGCCAAACCAGCACCTTGGGCGACCTGAGGCGACCGTTGCGGTACGGAACCCATACATGGTCTTCGCTTCCCTAACTCCGATGAATTTCCCAACCCATTTTCAAATCATCAGCGACCATCAGGCCCCCTGCCGACAGCCTGCATTCCCCGCGAGAGCAATGCCGCGATTGGCAGAACGCTTCGCCAACGCTATGGGCAATGCTGCGTCAGCTAACGGCGGCGTAGTAACGATGCCTACCCCGCGCTGCCCCCCGAGCTCGCGGCCCATGCCTTGTCCACGCGAACTTACGGTTTCGCGGCAGAGGCGGGCTCCTGGGCATCGGCCAAGAGATTCGTCTGTACCACCCGAAGCAGCCCGTTCAGCGTTTCAATCTGCTCATCGCTCAGACTTCCCTTGGCCTTGGCCCGCACTTCCTCGGCACATTGGATGATGGTTTTCCAAACCGGCTCGGCCTTGGGCAGTGGCCGGATCATCCGCTTGCGACGGTCCTCGGGGCAGCTTTCGCGAACCAGTAGGCCGTCGCGTTCCATCCGGTCGAGCACACCCACCAGGGTCGGCGGCTCAATCTTCATCCGCTGCGCCAAATCCGTTTGCGACAGCGGGCCTTCCACCGCCAGCCACCCCAGCACCTGCCATTGCCGATACGTGATGCCAAGCGGCAATAACTGCTCGTTAATGGCCCGCTCGATCAAGTGGGCGGTCGTGCAAATCCAATAGCCGATGCTGGATTGAAAATCGTGTTCGAGCACGTCGCGGACCATTAGTTAGCGCCCTAATAATTACTGTCGCCAATCTTATCGGCTGTGATAGCTTAGGGCAATCGGGAGCGGGTGAAATTTCCGCGATCCTGCCGACGCAAACCACCCACCAGAGTGAACTTATGGACTGGGGGGGAGGCGCCCGCAACCTCACCGGACGATTGGGGAATTTGTCCGCTCGGGGAGCAGTCTCGGACCGAAAAAGGGCTCAAAAACCAAGCGACAGAGTGTCGCAAGCTGCACATGCCGAGGTTGGGAATGCGGCACGCTGGCGAGGCGAAATGAGCAGCAAGCAGGCAGAAAGAGTCGTCTTGATCCAATACCGCGATATGGCTACAAGGTGCCGACCTTTCCCCTTGTCCCAAGAATCATGAATTGCGCGTCCGCTCGCGGTGCCGCTGGCTGAGATTGCGCTTGCGAATGGCTCTGCCTGCGCGCCGGACCAGACCATGCGCCCAATCGTGGCCGGCCCCCCGGACGGTCGCTGTGCGCGCTACCTGGGTAGCCACGGATCAAGCATTCCGTGCCCGCTCACACTGTTGCCAGATTTAGGCCCACAAACGGAGGCCGCCCGGAGGGAGTCGCCGGGCGGTGTAGCACTACCGGCGCACCGTTGGGCGAACAGTGGCAGTCGTTGGCGAACAGCGATCGGCGGCGGCGGCGGCACGGACGTATTCGGCCCGAAGGTTTGAATCGAACCCACCTGCACGGAGGCAGCCATGCTGCGAAGCATCACGTACTGCACGGGAATCGGTGCATGCCTCTGTGGGTTCTGGTTGGCCACGTCGTCTGCAGCGGCACAAACGCCCTCGTACGACCGTGCGGCCCCACCGGGGCCAGCGTCATACCCGGCGACTACGCCGCCGGCGCCGCGGTACGGTCCGGGTGGGCGGCCGATCCAACCGACTCCTTCAGCCACCGGACATTCCGCCGACCACAACACGCAGCAACGCTCATTCCAGGACCCATATGCTCGGACGTTCGCCGAGCCGTCTGCACGACAGACGTTGCCAGGCCTGCCGCCGCAAGCCGGCCACTTATCACAGCATCCGCAGCCGGCTTCCGCGCAACCAGCCGGTTATGCTCATCCGGCCTCGCATCCCCAGCAGCAGGGCGATCCGCAGGCGGCGGGGCGGGTTCATGCGGCTTCGTATGCCGGGGCAGCGCCTCCGATAGGACACGTTCCGCAGCATCAACCCCATTCACACGCGCTACCGGCGGGGTATCATCCTCAACAGATCGCGCAAGCTCCGTCGGGTCACATGCCCACGGCGGCGATCCCTCAGGCTGGTCAAACCCACGCTGCCGGCACGGCGCCCCATACGATGGCGTCCGCTGGCACGCAATCGCAGATGGCCTATTACGCGGGACAGCCTGTAGCCGCGGGCCCGCCGCCATCCAGCTATGGTCAAGTGCCAGCGGGTCATTTCCAGCCGTCGCCGGCGCAGACGGCCCATCCTCAGATGGTTCCGGCCGGGCACTACCCGGTGGTTCCTGCCGGTTACGTTTCCGCGCCGCTTCCCCCGGGAGGCGAGGGCGGCGTCGCTCCAGCCCAGTACACGGTACCGGGCGTCGCGGCCGTACCGGGTGCCGTGCCCGCCGCGGCTCCCACCGGTATTGCCGGTTGTTTTGCAGGTTTGTGCCAGGTGGGAACGCAATTGAAGTCGTGCTGGTGCAAATCGGCGATCGGACAAATGGTCGGCACGATCATTTCCCCGTTGAGCGGACTGACAGGCGGGATCATTCCCAATTGCTGCGCCACTCCCACGCCTGGCGACCTCGCCAAGCCGGGGGCTGAAGGCGCGGCAAGCGCCATCCAGGCCAATGCGGCCGCCGCCAAGGCTCGCCGTGCCGCCGTGAAATACCTGGGCACGGTCGATTGCCATTGGTTCCCCGAGGCAGAAGCGGGCCTGATCGGCGCCCTCCGGGCCGACCCCATTGAGTGTGTCCGCTGGGAAGCCGCCCACCAGTTGCGCAACGGATGCTGCTGCACCAAGAAAGTCATCGAAGCCTTGCGGATCTGTGTGCAAGGCAGTTGCGAGGACGGTAATCCCAGCGAAAATTCGCCGCGGGTTCGGGCCGAAGCCTTCTTGGCTTTGCAGGAATGTCTCAGTTGTGGCAGCGACGGTTCCCCCTCGATGCGACCCGAGATGCCTCAGCGGCCCGAGTCTCCCGATGCCGTAGCCGCTGCGGCATCCAACCCGTACTTCCACGCCATCGGTTATTACCGGGAGGGGATCGAGCAGCGTACGCGCGAGCAAGTCGTCGCCGATGCCCAAGCTCTGCTGGCTCGGGTGCATCACGTGCGGCGCTCCAATCAGCCATCTCGCGGCAATCGCAGCCTGATGGAACTTTGGGCCTATGCCGGTCGGCCTCAACCGGCCGACCCCAACGAGCCGATCGATCCCGATCAACCTCTGCGGCCCATTTCGCAGCCTGGGCATCAACTGCCCCCCACGTCGCAGCGCGACGCGCAGCCCCGGGCCATTTACACGGCAGCAGTTCCCCCCGCTCCCGGCGCGAACTCCCATTCGGTTCAGGTGCAGCGTCTGCCATCGGCCGCGCCGTCTCCGCCCGGGCCAACCGTTCCATCATCACCACCAATCATGTCGCCACCGGCAGTTTCACCACAGGCAGTGTCGCCACCGCCCATCGCGAACCACTTGCCGGGTGAGTCGGCTTTTGGTCCGGCGCCGCGCCGCGTAAGTGCCGATGCTGGCCCCGGCGAAGTCCACCGCCTGCCGTTGATGCGTTGAGCGGCGAGCTTGTGGCCCTGCGGCGATTCGCTACAGCACGGCCATTCGTTACGAACGGTGGAAATGCGTTGAGCGGCCAATATGTGCAAAACGGGTCGGCCGCGCGAATCCGACAACCGCTCAAGATTGCCACGTGCCGCAGCGCCCATACAAACGAGCGAAGTGTCCCTAGGCGGATGCAGAATTGCGCACGTTCCGGCAATCACCGCTTCAGGCAAGCCACCACGCCCGACGATGCTAGCAACGGAGCGCCCTTGGTATACCCGCAGGGGATGCCGCCTGGCGCACCAGACAAGGCGGGCAGGGCAGGGGCCGTGCCTGCCGCAACTGAGTCGGAGAGGTGTGATATGTGGCGCGCGTTTTTCTGGGCGCTCGGTTTGTTTTCGATCATCCTGGGCGCCGAGTGCATGCTGATCGACAAAGCCGTGCTGGCCAAGACCGAAACGGTCAAGTCGGCCGTCCCGGGCGTGCTTCCGCAACGGGTCCGCAAGAAGGAATTTGTCCCACCTGATTGGGCGCCCTGGAGCCTGCTGTCGCTGGGTGCGGTGACCATCATCTACTCGTTCACCATTCCCAAGCGGTTGGAAGGGTAGCCGCCGCGTCTCCCCTAGCGCTGCTGGCCTCTCGCGGCGGCAGCTCCCCCCACCTTGTGAACCCTCCAGCCTGGCCTCCTTCTCAACCGGCAATCCGACCGGTAGGATGCCTTGGAACGTGGCGGGCGGGGCAGAACGATTGGCCCTGCCCGCTGATCCGTTGCCTCGGCAGCCAAGCCACTGGTGTTTCCGCACCCTCGGATTGTCGCGGCCCTGAGTTTTCGCCGTGCGGTCGGGGGGCGGTTGGTCTCCTGGGCTGTGCGCTACGCTGGCTTGGCTACGGTAGCTTGCCGTTCTGCCTGTTTCTCGCTGGACCTATTGCCCCCCACATTGCCCGATGTCCGATGTTGCCCCGCTGTCTCGCCTGACGCCGGAACCCCTGCCCGAGAATATCGGCAGCGTGCAGCCGGGTGGCGGGTATATCTATCGCCTGGAACTGCTGTGGGGGAAATGGCGCCGCTGGTATCTGAAGACCTTCCGCCGCGGCTACGTGCGGCGCATGGCTGAGAAACGCCGCGGTAGTGCCGACGGGGCACCGCACGAAATTCTCGACCCCCGCGATCTCAAGTACTGCCGGAACCTCTGCACGGCCGATTGGGACTCCCAAGACGATCCCTTCCGTTGGCGCGAGAAAATCCCCTTCGCCCGATGGGGGCTGTGCGAACTGTTGGTGATGAGCCTGGTCCTGGTTGCCGCGGCGGCGGCCATCGTGTACTGGCTGCCAGGCTTCTGGTATCTGGCAGTCATTCCCGGTTTGTTGCTGGCCGAGGTGGTGTATTTTTTCCGCGATCCGATGCGCCGCGTGCCCCAAGAACCGGGGCTGATGGTGTCGCCGGCCGATGGCACCGTGGTCGATATTGCAACCGTGGAGGACGACCCGTTCGTACAAGGGCCGGCCCTGCGGATCGGGATTTTCCTGTCGATCTTCAACGTCCACATCAACCGGTCCCCGGCGGCCGCCCGCTGCATCCGCCTGGAGTATCGCCCCGGCAAGTTCCTCAACGCGCTGCGGCCCATCAGTGCCCGCGAGAACGAGGCCCTCACGCTCTACCTGGAGGAGGAAGCGCCGCCGCACCGCCGGATCGTGGTCCGGCAGATCGCCGGCGCGATTGCCCGGCGCATCGTCTGCGAGACACGGCCCGGCGAGTTGCTTGAACGCGGTCAGAAGTTTGGGATGATTAAGTTGGGCTCGCGGACGGAACTGATCATTCCCGACGACGGCCATGTCGAAATCACGGTTGAATTGGGACAAAAGGTAAAAGCGGGCAGCACTATCATGGCACGATACGCGGCCAACACGACCAACCGCACGCAGGACCAGCAGCGACCATGAGCTCGAAGAAACGAATTCGCGTGGTTGCCGGTCTGCCGACCCTGTTCACGCTGGGCAACCTGGTGTGTGGCTTTTTTGCCATCGTGGTTGCGGCCCGAGTGGCCAAGCCGGAGCAGCCCATCGCGGCCGAACCGGACGTGGCCGCGGTGACCCGCGAGAACACCGAGTTTTACGACCGCAGCGATCCCACCCACTGCATGTACAGCGCGGCGCTGATCTTTCTGGCGATGGTGTTCGACGCTTTGGACGGCCAGGTGGCGCGGCTGAGCCGAACCAGCAGCGAGTTTGGAGCGCAACTCGATAGCCTGTGCGACCTGGTTTCGTTCGGCGTGGCACCGGCATTCTTGCTGGTCAAAATGTGTCCGTACTTCACGGCGGTCCACAACGAACCGGTATGGGTGCTGGCGGCCACCTTCACCATTTGCGTGGCCCTGCGGTTGGCGCGGTACAACGTCGAAACCGATGACGACGACGACCATCGCACCTTCAGTGGTCTGCCTTCGCCCGCCGGCGGTGCCGCGATTGCCAGCTTCGCGTTCTTGTTTTACTCGTTGCGGCGCGAGGCCGACCCCATTCCCTACGCGGCTCAAATTGATGGCTGGCTGCAATGGCTGCTGCCCTGGTACGCGTTGATTGTCGCGGTACTGATGGTGTCGCGGATTCCTTACCCGCACATCGCCAACCATTTGTTCCGCGGCGAAAAGACAATGGGGCACGTGGTGGGCCTGGTGCTGGCCCTGGTGTTCCTGGCGCTGGCACGCGGATACGCCATTCCCGTGGTCTGCGGGGTGTTTGCGCTGTCGGGGCCCGTCAATTATGTCTGGCAACGGCTGTGGCACCGGCGGCCGCAGGAAGAGTCACTGTTTTGAAGGCCCGTGAATGTGACCGCCGGGGGTGCAATCGCCATGGTGCTGACCCCGTAAAGTTAGCTCTCGATCTGGTGGTTGCCGCACGCCAAGCAGGTTTACGGCAGACGGCACGCGATGCGGCCAAACCCGGTGTGTCGTACCTCTGGAGTCGGGGCGACGGGAGCGGCGTCTGATGAACTCCGACCTCTGGCGGAGCCCCGAGGGCAGTGCTCAAGCCGGCGAGACTGCCAGGCGCAGAACGATCGAATCACTTGAAAAGGGTGTCATGTTCTCAGGCTTAGTTCAACTGCTGGCTGAAGTGACCGAGGTTCGCAACGAACCACCCGGCAAGCGGTTATGGATCGCCGCCCCGGAATTTGCTGCCGATGCCGAGATTGGCGAGAGCATCGCCATGAACGGTTGCTGCCTCACCCTGGTGGACGTGGAGGACACGGGGCTTGCCTTCCAGGCCGGGCCGGAAACCCTGGCCCGGACCAACCTGGGCCGCCTCAACCCTGGCAGCCTCGTCAACCTGGAGCGCTCGCTGCGGATCGGCGACAAGCTGGGGGGCCACTTCGTCACCGGCCACGTGGATGGTTTGGGAACGCTGCTGCAGCGCGACAAAAGCGGCCCGTGGTATACCTGCTGGTTCTCCGCGCCACCGCCGCTGATGCGGCAGATGGCCAGCAAGGGCAGTATCGCCATCGACGGCGTTAGCCTGACCCTGGTGGATGTTCACGACGACCGCTTTAGCGTCCAATTGATTCCCCACACGTTGGCGGTCACCACCTTGGGGCGGCTTGAGGTGGGCGACAGCGTGAATCTCGAAACCGATCTGTTGGCAAAGTATGTCGAGCGGCAATTGAGCGGCCAGTGTCCCTAGCGCCGCCCCCCGCAGCCTTTATCCCCCGCTCGTCTTCCCTCCTAACGAGAACCCCGTGGCCAAAACGCATCAAACGCGATCGTTCCTCCTGAAGCGGTTTGCCGAAGCCGGCATTCGGCCGCGGACGCAATATGGGCAGAACTTCCTGATCGATCTCAACCTGCTTCAAATCCTCCACGACGCCGCCGAGTTGGGGCCAGACGACGTTGCCCTGGAAATTGGCACCGGCACCGGGGCACTCACTGGGCTGTTGGTCCAGTCAGCCGGGATGGTGGTGACCGTCGAAATCGACGATCAGCTTTATCAGCTTGCTCGGGAAGAACTCGCTGGGGCCGAGAACCTCATCATGCTCCACATGGACGTGCTGAAGAACAAAAGCACGTTCCGGCCCGAGTTGATCGAAATCCTGCAGCAGCAATTGGCGGTATCGCCGCAGCGGCGGCTCAAGCTGACGGCCAACTTGCCGTACAACGTGGCTACGCCGATCATCTCCAACCTGTTGGCCAGCCGCGAAGTCACACCGCACTCAATGGTGGTCACCATCCAGAAGGAACTGGCCGACCGGCTCATGGCGCAGCCTTCTACCAAGGATTACGGGGCGCTGAGCGTCTGGGTCCAAAGCCAGTGCCACGTGGAACTGGTCCGCGAACTGCCTCCGCAGGTTTTCTGGCCGCGGCCTAAGGTAACCAGCGCCATCATCAAGATCGTGCTCGACGACCAGCGCCGCGCGCGGCTGTCCGACCGCTGGTTTTTCCAACGCTTTGTGCGCGCCATCTTCCTCCACCGCCGCAAGTTCCTGCGGAGCGTGCTGTGCAGCACGTTCAAACGCGAACTGGAGAAAGAACAGGTTGATGCGGTCCTGGATCAACTCGGTTACGATGCCCAGGCCCGGGCGGAATCGCTGGATGTCGAAGCGCTGATCCAGCTATCGGAAGCGTTCCGCGCGGTCGTTCCCGCTGACGCGAGGTAACGACTGCGTGCCGTGCAGGTTGCCGCGGCCCGTGGATCACGGGTTCTGCTTGCGGCCACGATCCGGGGAATCCCCGGCTTCTGGCAGTTCGGCATCATCGCGGGCAAAGAACATCACGTGCTGCCAGGGCAAGCCATCGTACTCTCTGACGAGCTTGTAGCCGTTCGGCGGAAACTCCTTCATAATCTGCTTCTTGCTCATCTTGTGCAGCAGCTTGATCGGCACCCGGGGATCCTCCAGGCGGAACTCCACCAGGACGATCTGGCCCGTCGGCTTCAGGGCCTTGCGCATGGCCTTGAGCATATGCTCGGGATGGGAGAACTCGTGATACACGTCGACCAGCAGGATGAGGTCGCAGCTTTCATCCGGCAGATGCGGATCAATCACGCTGCCCAAGATCGGTTTGACATTCTGCACGCCCGCTGCCTTCGCCCGCTTGTCGAGCAGGCTGAGCATCTCGGCTTGAATGTCAACGGCCAGCACGGCACCGTCGTTGCCGACCGCCTCGGCCAGCTTCAACGTGTAGAAACCGTTGCCGCAGCCCATATCGCAGACGGTCAAACCCGGCTTCAGTTCCAACACCTTGAGCAACTGCGTACAGGCCTCCTCGCGTTCGCGAGTTTCACGGGTCAGCCACTCGGCCCCCAAGTAGCTCATCGCAGGCGCGATCCGGCGGCCCTTGTAGATCGTGCGGGCCGGCGGAATCTTTTCTTGTTTCGCTGCCGCCTGCCCGGCGGGCGGATTGGCCCGGGCCTTGGAAGCGCCGGATTGGTCCGAACCGTCGCCATCCGCCGCGATCAGGCCGACTGGCCCGAACGACCACAGCGCGAGTGCAACCATCAGCAGCAGAGCCAAGCGGCACCGGGAGCAGGATGCGACCATCAGAATTCTCCCGCGATAAGCGGAGGGCGTTCGCCCCATTCAAAGGACTGCCAATGATAACGACCGCGGCCGAGGGGGGAAGGAGAATGCCCCCGCCGGCACGTCACCGGCCATAAATCACCGCCTGCCAATCTAACTGGCAAACTTGCCACAAGGCCAGCCATGAATGGTCCGCGAGCGCGGCTTTTTTGTAAGCCGTGGCTTGGGCGGAGGTTCAATTCGAGGGCGATTTGCGCGAAATGCTGACATTGCGTTGGCGTATGCACCGCCAAGGGGTCCTGCCGATCCCTGGACCACCAGGCCACGCGTTCCGAACTGGAGCGCAGAATATTGCTCCCCTTGCCGGGGCATTGGCATCGCAAGCGGCCAATCTACAACGTGCTGTAGAGCGAGAGCAGCGTCAGGATGCCTAAATCGGTCACAATCAGCAGGCCGATTTCCTGCTCTTCCATTTCATCGAGGTGACTGAGCTTATAGATGAAATACAGCAGCAGAATCATGATCGCCCCGATTGACCGGCCACTCCAATGGGACGATCCACCTACGAGGGCCCGGATGCCGACGACCGTAGCTGCTTGAAGCGACGAGGCAACCATCACGACGATCGTTTCGCGCCGCAGGCCGTAGAGTCCAAAATCTGTTCCGGAAAGCCGATAGGTAAGCCACAAGCCGCCGGCGGCCACGGCCAGCACCACAGCGCATACCAGCCAGAGCAACAAGAATGTGAGCATCGTTCTACCCCGCGAAAATGACGAATCTCACCTTGGAAGATGCCACGATGAAGAATGTCGCAGTCGTTCGATAGGTGATCCGACCGACCTGGGCCTCTTCGCACGCGATGCTGCGATGATCTCCGTGTGCGGGCAGCCCATCAATCGTTCTTCGGCTTCCGCAGTGCCTTGCCCGCCAGGACGTCAGTGGGCTTACCGGAGTCGATGGCCAGGCGACCGTTCACCAGCACAAAGGCCACGCCATCGGAGTGCAGAAACGGATCCTTGTAAGTGGCCCGGTCGATCAGCGTTTCAGGATCGAGCACGGCGATATCGGCGGCGAGGCCCGCTTTGATGTAGCCGCGGTCCTTCATGCCGAGGATATCGGCCGGCAAACCGCTGCAACTTCGGATAGCCTGCTCCAGTCCGAGCACCTTCTCCTTGAGGACGTAGCGGCCCAGCTTGCGCGTGAACGTGCCGTAACTGCGAGGGTGGGGCTTGGAACCGTCTTCCACTTTCACGGAACCGTCGCTTGCCGTGGCGACCCAGGGGAGTTGCATCACGAACCGGACATCGTCTTCGCTCATGTTGAAGCTGACCGCCGCCGCACCGCCGTTGCGGAAGATTTCTTCAGCAATCTCGGCTGGCTCGCGGCCTTCTTTGGCCGCAATGGCATCGATCATCTGGCCAGACCATTCCGGCTTCGCCCTGTAGGATGCGATCTGAATGGCCACCCGTTCCTTCAGGTGCTGCTCGATCTCGCGGCGAAGCTTGGGCTGAATCTCGGGGTCTTTCAACCGCCGGGCGAGATCCTCGTTGCTGCCTTCGCGGGAGGCACTGGAAAGCAGCATGGCCGCCAACGATGTGCTGGACGCCGTATAGGGATACTGGTCGGCTGTAACCGTTTGCCCCTGGTCCCTGGCACGCTGAATCAACTGGGCCGCAGCCCGAACGCTTCCCCAATAGGGGCGTCCGGCCGCCTTGAAATGGGACACATGCACCGGCAATTTTGCATCGCTGCCGATTTGGATAGCTTCGGCGACGGCATCCAAGAGGGTGCGGCCCTCGCCGCGAATGTGGCTGGCATAGATGCCGCCGTGGTTGGCAACCACCTTGGCCAGGGCCGTGATCTCCTTGGTGTCCGCGTAAGCGCCCGGAACGTAGATCAGTCCCGTGGTCATCCCCCAGGCACCGGCCTGCATTCCCTGCTCCACCAGCTTGAGCATCTGCTTGAGTTCGTCGTCGGAGGGTGGACGGTTGACGGCGCCCATCACCTGGTTTCGCACCGCACCGGCGGGCACCAGGTGAACGACATTCACGCCGACGCCTTTCTGATCAAGCTGCTCCAGGTACCTGGCAACGTCCACCTGGCCGCCGCCGCAATTCCCTGTCACCAATGTCGTGCATCCTTGCGTGAGATAGTTGCGGCCGTTGCGTGTGGCTTCCCGAACGATCGGAAAATCGCTGTGGTTGTGCAGGTCGATGAAGCCGGGCACCACCAGCAATCCGCGGCAGTCGATCACGCGGTCGGCCTGTTCTGCGTCCAGCTTGCCCACGGCTTTGATCCGCTCCCCCTCGATGAGCACATCAAGCGTTTGGCCGGGCTTGCCCGTACCGTCGATCACGGTGCCGCCGCGGAGCAGGACTCGGGCCGGCGATTCATCGGAGGCTTGCTCCGCATTAGCCGATTGGCGGGACGCGTTGGGCTGGGCGACGGCCGCTGCCGTCCATCCCAGCAGCACGATCACGACAGCCCTCGCCAGGGTACCGATGCCAAAATTGTCCAAGAGGATTCGCCGATGGTGAGGGCGCATGGCAGCCTCGAAGCAAAGAAGGGGTGGTCACTTGCGCACAGCGGGAAGCTGCGAGCCTCTATCATAGAGAGCAGCCGGAGACGCCGCAAACCTCGCCATCTGCGCCGTCTACCGGAAGATGGGCACGGCACCCATGGCCTCCAACAAGAACGGCAACGCCACGCCTCGCGGCAATGGCGTGAGGCGTGGCGTTCATGGGCGAGTAGCATTGATGGGCGAGTAGCGATTGCCGAATAGGGAGCGGCAATGCCGCGAAGCAAAGCGACTGCACTTGCCGGCAGTCTTACTTGCTTACTTGGGCATGCGTGCCTCGCGATGCAGCAGATGCGGATCGAGCATCATGGCATTGGCACCCGCCACCTGGGTATCTTCGTGGTGCAGCACGCGGAGGAAGTCGTACATGCTGGGCAAGGTTTCGACCAGCAGCCGCTGCCGCTGCTTGACCTCGGCGAACACTCCCTCGGCCGCGGCCACCGACGAAGGTTTGTGCATCAACGCCGGCAGCGGTTGCTCAGGCACGTAACCCAAGCCCGCATAAACGCAGTAATAGCTGCCGTTGGTCCAGAAGTTACGGAACTCCGCATCGAAGTTGCCATAGTAGGTGTTTTCGTCGGTAAACGGCTGATTGATCGGCAGGCCGGATCGGTACGTTTCCATCTTCTCGCGAAGATTCTCGGTCATGTACAGATCCTTATTCGCCTTCCAGAACGGCGTATCGACGCGCGGCGAAACGCGGAAGTGCGATTGGATGAAGTCCCGCGTGTCGTCGAACATGGCTTCAACCTCGTGGTTGAACCGGTCGCGAAGCACCGGGTTGAAGGTCTTGTCGGGGAAGTGCTTGGCCAACTGGTAGACCGCGGCGTAGATGAAGTAGATGCCGGTCGATTCCAGCGGTTCCAGGAAGAACGACGACAGCCCGATCCCCACGCAGTTCTTGACCCAAGTGCGGCGGTTGCGGCCCACGCGGAAGCGGATGCGGTTAAGCTGGGCCTTGTCGGGATCGAGCCCCCACAACCGGCAGAAATCTTCCACCGCCTTGTCTTCCGTCGCAAACTTGCTGGAGTACACGTAACCGGAGCCGAAACGGCCGAGCATCGGGATTTTCCAGGTCCAGCCCGACTCCATCGCGATGGCGGAAGTATACGGTTCAATGCCGTACCGTTCGTCGTCGTGCGGCACCGAGGAGGCGATCGCGCTATCGCACAACAGGTGGTCGTTCATATCAAGGAACGGTTCACCCAGCGCCTTGTTCATCAGCAGGGAGCGGAAGCCGGTGCAGTCGATGAACAGGTCGCCCGAGATGCGGCGTCCACCCTTGGTGTGCAGGGCCGCGACGTAGCCGCGTTCGTCGAATTCCACCTGGTCCATCTCGTCGTGGATGTGCACAACACCCAGCTTTTCCGTACCGTGGCGGCGCAGGAAGTCGGCCACCAGGTGGGCATCCATGTGCCAGGCATAGCGGGTGGCCGCGCGTCCGTCGAACCACCGCGGCGCACGTTTGGCGTCCATGAACGGCGGTTCCGTAAAGCAGGCGTAATCAAACGCCTCGTTGGTCTGCTGCCGGTGCCGCCGAAGGTTCCAGTAGTGCGAAAGCGGCACCTGGTCCACGCTCGGCAAAATACCGAAGGGGTGGTAGAAGTGGTCAGGGCTGCAACCGATGGAACGCGGCGACCGCACTCCCGGCCCCGGCGTCCGCCAGTTGACAAACCGCACAGCCACCTTGAAGCTGGCGTTGCACTGCCGCATCCACTCAAACTCGGGAATGCCCAAGTAGTCGAAGAAGACCTTCTGCAGGTTGGGAACGGTGGCTTCGCCCACCCCAATCTTGCTGATCGCCGGCGACTCCATCAGCACTACCTTGGCGGTCCCTTGCAAGAACTTCGCCAGGTAACAGGCCGACATCCAGCCAGCCGTGCCACCGCCCAAAATCACGACCTCTTTGATCTGTTGGTCGGGGTGAATGGAGTTTTGAGCCATCGATGCTTGCTCCGCGGGGATGATGGTACGTGCAACAGAGAGCCCGACGCCGTGAGCTGCGGCGTTTCCGGTACCCGGACATTGTACGACGTTTGGGGGGCCTGGGGCCAGCAATCCCTGCAACAGACAAAGCCCACCTCATGTGGGGGGCATCGTGCCGGGGGGCCAGCGCGCGAGAGACTGCCGCCAAACGCAGCAACCAGCCGACCCGACCGATCCTCGCTTCCTGCAAGCAAATTGCGGGGGGGTACGTCGTCTAGTCTTGCCTGGGATATTAGAAACCCACGGCAAGATGCACAAGCAGCACTGTTCAAACAGCGTTACTTATTATAGGACATGTCCAAACGCGTTGCCGATGAGACAATTTTTCGCGGAGAAAGATGGCTGAGTAACCGTTCACGGAGTTTTAGATTCTGCCCAGTTTAACCAACACTTTGTGCTTGCGAAGCTGCGCAAGCACAAGGGGGCGGCTCCATCGACACGCCAATGACCACAGCATGTTGCGCAATCACGCAAATGCGATCACAAGGTTTGAGGAACCCGTGAACGGTTACGATGGCTGAAACCGTTCGCTAACGGCTAAGCACTTATTGCGCTTGTTCTTGCGCCGCGGCGGCGTCCATCTCCGCACGCATCGCATCCATGTAAGGCCAGATCTCATCCAGCTCTTCGCGGAACAAGTCGCCGATCAGCAGATCGGTCAGAAATCCTTTGAACTGGGGATGCCGGTGGACAAACCGGCCGAAGCTGAACCCGGTGTAATACTCGCACACCAGCCGCCGCATCCGTTTGATGCCGCGTACGTAGTCTTCTTCCCAGAAACGCAGTCGCTTCTCGCTCACGTCGCCGGCCGCCAGGCCCTCGGCAATGGCATCCGCCGCCAAGGAACCCGACTTCAGCGCCAGCAGCACGCCGGAGGAATAGAGCGGGTCGAGGAAACCAAAGGCATCGCCCACCAGCACCCAACCGTTACCGGCCACCTGACTGGAGCGATACGAGTATTCCTTCTCGATGCGGAAGATGTCGCATTGCTCGGCATTGGCGATCAGCGGTTGCAAACCCGGGCAGCGGTCCACCTGCCGCTGGTAGGCCTGCTCCAGCGGTTCGCTCCGGCCATTGGGAAGGATCTCGCTGGGATCGGCAACGATGCCGACGCTGGTGATGTTGTCGTGCAGCGGGATGTACCAGAACCAGCCCTTCTTGCCTTCGGTCCGCAGTACGTAGGTGGCGCCTTCGTCGCGGCCATCACAGCGATATGCGCCGCGCCAGTACGTCCACAGGGCCATCTTCTTCAGATCGGGGTCCCAGGTCCGCAGGCCCAGGCGGTCCATCAGCACCGAGCTTTGCCCGCTGGCATCGACCACCACCTTGGCCCGCACCTCGCGTTTACCATCTTCGGGATGTTGAATCCGCACTCCGACGGCGTAGTCATTCTCAAACAGCACTTCCAACACGCGGGTGCCTTCGTGGACGTCCACGCCATGCTCCCGCGCATTGTCGAGCATGATCGTGTCGAATTCGCTGCGGCGGACCTGCCAGGTTTGCGATTCCTCGCCCGGCTTGTGCTCCACAAAGTAGAACGGTTCCGACAGCTTGCCGCGTTCGTTCACGAACTGCACGCTGTACTTCTTCACAAAGTGGCTCCCCTTGAGCTTGGGGAGCATGTTCAACCGCTTGAGCACGTGGTAGGTGTTGGGGATCAGCGACTCGCCGATGTGGAACCGCGGAAAACGGTCGCGTTCAAACAGTGTGACCTTGCAGCCGTGCTGGGCCAGCAGGGTGGAAACCGTGCTTCCAGAGGGACCACCACCAATAACAACCACGTCAACTTCAGAAGGTACTGTCATGTTCGCCCGTTCGCAGTGGAGAGGTCAGCCGGTCGTGATTCGGGTACGAAGATCACATGAGAATCATTCGGAACTCACTCAGCGCTCACTCGGAAGGGGTATTCCGAGCCAGCAGGCATAATACCCGTCGAAACATTAGTTGTCCAGACAATCATTCAGCGAAGGCATCATAAGCGGACGGACCGCTGGGGGTATCCATCTCAACGAAGGCCCCGGGGGGTGAACCCAGGCGGCGGCGTGCACTGCTGCACTAAGCCGGAGCAGGCCCGATGAGGCGCTAGGTCGTGGGGCCGCCGTGGGGGGGCGGCCCTGCCTCCTGCTGCACGTAATCCCACATCTGCTTCAGTTCGCGCTGGAACCCGCCCGAGAGAATCGGGAACCGGCACCAGGTCTTGGGATCGAGGTTCTCGTCGTCCACGTGGAACGAGGGGGCGTACCGCTCGCGCTTCCACTGGTTGCGGCACCATAGTTGGAAGAAGCGCTGCACCCACTGCGCCAGTCGCTCCAGCGTGTACTGCCGAAAACGGGGCCGCAGCGATCGCAGCACTTCGACGGGAATCTGCTTGTCGCGAATCGCCAATCGCTCGATCACATCGAGCACGTCGTAGGGCATCAGGTCCTGCTCGTCGGTCTGGCCAGCCTCCTGGGGCCGCAGTTCCGCGGTCGGTGCCTGGCGATTGACGGCGGCCAACTTGGGATACGGCCGGCCCCCCTCCGGCCCATGCGCCTCCAGCCAGCGCAGCCACTGGCGGAGAAAATTCTTGTCGATCCCGGCAACCGGACACAGGCCGCCGGAGGTATCGCCATCCATTGTGGCATAGCCCACCGCCGCTTCGGAGCGGTTGCTGGTCGAAAGCAGCAGGAAGCCCCGCAGGTTGGCCAGCATCCAGATGCTGGGCGATCGCGTTCGGGCCTGGATGTTCTGCAGGGCGATGTCGTCGGTTTCCCAGTTCAGTTGCCGACCGATCGCTTCGGCCACGATCCGCTGGTACTCCTGCACGATTGCATCGACATTGAAGATCAAGAACTCCGCCCCGACTTCTTCAGCCACACCGCGCGCGGCATCGAGCGTGGTTTGCGAACTGTTGCGGGTTGGCTGGTACGCGCAACTCAACAGCATTTGGGTGAGCGAACGGGAATCATCGGCTTGTTGCAAGCGGGGAATATGCGCCAGCTTCTTCCGCACGCCTTCCACCCCCAACTCGGCCACGGCGCCTTCGACCATCAGCCCTACCAGTGCGGCGCAGGCCGCCGAGTCGGCACCGCCTGAAAGCGAAATTGCAAAGCCCTGGGAGTAGCTTTTGCGCAGGTAATCGAACAGGGCCAACCGCACCGCACGGGTGAATTCCTCCTCCTTCACGTGCTCGCCCTGCTCCCAAGGCTCCAGCCGCGCGGCCGAAGGCTGCGGTTCCAGATCCGGGTACGTAAAGGGCACGTCGATGCAGGCCGCCTCCGCGCCGGCCAAATCGGGCATGTAGCTGGCAAGCCGCTCCTGCTGCATGCGGGTCAGATCAACATCGACCACCGCCGTGGTGAGCAGCGTATCGGCAAACGAGAACCGCGGGCCGCCGGCCACCATGCGCCCCGCGGTGGCAATCATGGCGTCGCCATCGTAGATCGCTCGGCCCGCTTCGTTGCCCAACAAATTGCTGTAGATATACGTCAGGGCGAAGGCCCGGGAGCCTTCCAGCACGAAACGGCGGCGAACATCGGTCTTGTGGAACGCAAAGTGGCTGGCCGAAGGGTTCAAGATAATCTCGACACCGCGGGCCGATAGCTCGCTGCCGGGGCGGCGCGCCACCCAAGCATCCTCGCAAATCTCGAAGCCAATCCGCACGCCGCCGCAATTGAAGTGAACATCGCCGATGGGATACCGCTTGCCGTCGCGCGGCAGCATAGCCCGATGACCACTGGGCCACGGCTTGAACCAGCGGGGCTCGTAATGAATGCCGTCGCCCGCCAGGAACCGCTTGGCGACGAACCCGGCAATTGCCCCGTCGACCAGGAGCCCTGCCGCATTGAACACGGCATTGTGGTAGACCAGCGGCAGTCCCACCGAAACGATCATGCCTCGAGTATCGGGAACGATCTCGCGAAGAACCTCCCACGCCATCCGCTGGACGCCCGGCGAAAAGAAGGCATCCTCGCAGCCATATCCGCTGATGCACAACTCGGGCAGGCAAAGGATGGAAACCTGCTCTTCGCGCGCCTGCTCGATGGCCTGGCGGATGCGGCTCAAGTTGCCGTCCCAGTCCAATGGCGTCTGGTTCAAAACGGCGGCCGCGACTTTGATCAATTGCACGCATTCCTCCTCAAGACGCCTACCACGCAGTTGCTGCTACCGAAGTATACTGCCTGCCGCTAAAAGTTATTGTCGCCGCCGCCGTGTTGAAACGCGAGACGCTAGCCGTGCTGCCAGGCTCGTGCCAGCTATCCGCCGGCAGACTGGGGGGCGGGTACCCCTTTCAACTTTGAGAACCGATGTTGCACAAAATGGATGATCCGTCCATGATAGGCCCCCCGCAACACGGTGCGTTGGTGGTATCGGCAGTCCGCCGATTCGGCAGCTTTGCCGGCCGCAGACGCCCGGACTTACCGAACCACATAGGCGCTACGTCCCGCGCGCCTGAACAAGACCCAAATGCACGGAGGCCTGGGAATGCAGAGGATATGGTGTGGCAGGCTGTGGACGCTTTGTGCCATCTTGAGCTTGGCCGGCTGCGGCGGCCAGTCGGACTCCACGGCCGACAGCGGTGACGAGGCCCCAACCGTGCAGGCCCCGGTCACAAAAACTTCGAATACAACCAGCGATGCGAGCCTGACTCCCAAGAAAAAACTCTATCCCGAGATCGTGGTCGAAACGAACCATGGTGCGTTCGTGGTGCGGTTGGATTCTGAGAAAGCACCGCTGACCGTCGACAACTTCCTCACCTATGTCGATAGCGGCCACTACGACGGCACGATCATCCACCAGGTCCGTTCCGGCGACATTCTGCTGGGTGGCGGCTTCACGGAGGAGTTCACCGAGAAGCCCACTCGTTCGCCGGTACGGAACGAGGCCGACAACGGCTTGAAAAATGTCCGCGGCACCATTGCCCTGGCGCGGCAGCCCGACGCCATCGACAGTTCAACCTGCCAGTTCTTCATCAACCTGGCCGACAACCCCCACCTGGACCACCACGGCCGCACGCCCGAGGAGTACGGCTTCTGCGTCTTTGGGCAGGTGATCGAAGGCATGGACGTGGTCGAGCGGATCGCACAGGTTCCCGTCGAAGACAAAATCATCGACGGCGAAACCTTCGTCATGGCCCCCAGGGATACGGTCCTGATCAAGTCGGTGCATCGGCGGTAATCCTCGCCAGCCACGCATCGAGAACCCAACCACCAGCGGCCGAGAAGCCTTGTGCTTGGCGGCCGCTTTTCTGTGCGCGAAGGGTCGCCTCCCAACCTATCGGCGGCAATCGCCGAAATCCCACTGGCCATATCCGGTGCGATGCAATCGCGTCCCTTGTCCTCTTGTGCTCTTGGTTGCGATTGCCTGCTTCGCGGGCGGCGCACCAGGTGGCTGCTCGCGGCCGCAGCCACTTAGGCCGCAAGCGGGGCCCACGGCTGCGGCTTCGGCCGATCGCTCCGATGTCCATTGCAGAATGGACCATTCCAATTGGCTGCTTTCTGCGCCACCTGCTTGATTTTGTGCCGGTGGCTTGGACATCATCGGAAACATTGCCGTCGGCACCACGCACGGCCGCCGGCGCTTCACATCGTCACACGTGCAGGATACCCCCCCGATGGTGCAGCGATTCTCGCCAGTTACCCTTGTTCTCGTGCTAGCCGTGGGATGGTCCACCCCATGCGTGGCGGATAGCCCGGCCAAGCTCGATCGACCGGCGGAGTTGGAGCAGCGGCAACCGGAGTTTATCAACGGTTCGCTTGGCGTGACCCGGCACGGAACCCCCATCGACTACATCAGTGCCTCGACCAGCCACAGCCAGACGCCAACGGCAGCACCATCGGCTTCGCCAGATGACCGCAAGCTTCACCTGGTCATCGTCAACGGCCTGGATGGGTCGCCGATGTCGTATCGCAACGCTTGGACGGTGCTCGCTGGCTGGAAGGCGCTTCCGACCGATACGAAGGACCGCGTGCAACTGACCGTCGTGCTGTGCGCCAATCCCGACGCCGCCGCGGCGGGTACCGGCCCTGACAATCGTTCCGGGGGCAATCCCACTCGCGGCTACCCGCCGCGGGGAACTGCGTACAACAGCCCCACCGATCCGGAGGCTGCCTATCTTTGGCGTTGGCTGGGGCTGCAAGGCCCTCACGCCGTGATCGTGGTGGCCGGCGGCCAAGGCGGCTGGTTCAAGGGCGAAGCGTTTGAAAGCGGCTCGTTCCCCGGACGGCTCGCGGCCGCACTGGGCGCCAAAGCCTGGGATGGCGCGGACGATGCCCTGGTACCTCAGCTATGCCGGGCCAGGCCCGCGAACCTTGGCACCATCCCTGCCTTTGAATACCGCACCGCCGCCAAGTTGCCCGAGGATTTCTTCCGCAGGCTCCTCACCGCCTGCCTGGAGGCGCAGCCGGCGCCTTCGGCAGCCGCGCGCGAATTGCAGCGCCGCAGTGACCGAACACCGCTGCAAGTTGCCGAAGCACTCAGCAAGGTCTACGGCCACGGACTGGGCAACGTGGTGTACATCCCGGCGATGGCCTTGATCGGACGGTTACGGCTCTCCGCCCTCAACGGCGACGAACAACACCGCACCGATGTCGAAGCGATCGTCGCCCCTTATCGCAGCGGACAAAAGGAAGCGTTGCCGGATCGGGCATCAGCCAGCCATCTCTCGGGCCACCTGATCTTTGCCGAGTTGGCGCGGCTCCATCCCAAAGACAGCCCAGAGCACCAGCGTTACCTGGCGCTAGCCCGGCGGCCCGCCGACCTGGCCTTCGACAGCGACGGCGCCCCTCGCGAAACGTTGCCGTATCACAACGAAATGAGCGACCAGGTGTTCATGGGCTGTGCCATTCTGGCCAGCGTGGGGCAGCTTTCCGGCGAGCCCCGTTACCACCAGGCGTGCCTGCGGCAACTCCAGTTCATGCAGCGGCTATGTCTCCGCGAGGACGGGCTGTACCGGCACTCGCCCCTGGATGAAGCCGCCTGGGGACGAGGAAACGGCTTCCCGGCCCTGGGTCTGGCGCTCGCGCTCGATGCGTGGCCAGCCGATCAGCCCGGCCGCGATGAAATTCTCAAGTCGCTCCGTAACCATTTGAATGCCCTGGCACCCTACCAGGACGAACACGGCATGTGGCATCAGGTCATCGACCGGCCCGAAAGCTACGCCGAATTGACCTCAACGTGCATGATTACGTACGCGATGCTGCGCGCCGTGCAAAACGGATGGATCGAGGAAGACAACGCCCGCTTGGAGGCCCGTATCCGCAAGGCCTGGAGCGGCGTCATCCAGCGGATCGGCAGCGACGGTACATTGATCGACGTCTGCACCGGAACCGGCAAACAGCCCAACCTTCGAGCCTATTATGATCGCACGGCCATCCTGGGCCGCGATGATCGCGGGGGCGCGATGGCCCTGCTGCTGGCTACAGAAATGGCCGCTTGGGAAAGGGAACAGGGCAGGTAAAACCGCCGTCACAACCGGATAGTCAACAGAATGAAGGCCAAATGGACACCTTCAGCCAGATCGCGATGCAGTAGCCAATGAATTACAAACCCATTTCCAAGGTTTTAGCATTTTAGAGTTCCGCCTGGGCGCCAGCCGATAGAATATCGGGTATCATCGCCTACGAGCAGAGCATACAGCTAAACGGAGTGGGCAGCCAAGAAGGTCAGGAGCGCAATGCCAGTCAATCTCGACAAGCCACATCGGTGGAAAGCCGATGTGGCCCAGTCGGTTGATCTATACAACGACTGGTTCCTCAAGTTCGCCCCAAATACCTACCGCGACGAGCGAGGGAAGGCTACAAAGCATGTGGAAGCCATGCTTAAGCGGACAAACCACCTACAGAATCTTACTGCGAGTGAATTGGCCGCTCACCCCTCCATTTTATTCGCTCTGCGGATGGCGACGGCACCTCCAATAGCTCGCGATCGATTGGTTGGTTTGGCGCAAGTTCCGAAGTCTCTCGTGGCCAACATGGAATTGAAGCAGCGCATCCCACCACGGATGCCGGCGAACCTTGTGGCGGAGTGTCTCGACAAATTTGCCCGGTTGATTATTCAACTTGCTGACATAGATGTATTCCCGTGGTTGAAGGAAGGCCGAAAACCATTGCAAGAGGAAGTGCATCGTGCGGCAACTATCGTGGCCGACCGGCTATGTGGTGCGAATGCCGACCCGATCGTTCGGAACGCTCAAGAGCAGCGCCAGCTTGCCAAGATCAAAGCATGGTTAGAAGTCCGCGGTTATCGTGACGCAAGTGGAACCGTCACCTTCAACACGATGAAGCGGGGAACATTTGCGTTTCGGCTGAACGTGACCGGATTGAAAGAGGACCATGCGTCCGTGAACATTCCAATTGACGCCGTCGTGATGCCCCACACGTCCGCCCCTGA
>CAZEEG010000023.1:0-35840 GCA_964511065.1 uncultured Pirellulales bacterium
GGCCCTCGGGCGTGTGGAACTCCTCGTTGTAGTTGATGCCCAGCAGGTGATACATGGTGGCGGACAGGTTCTCCGGGCCGTGCGGATCGGTGGCGGGGCGTTCAGCCCGTTCGTCGCTGGCGCCGATCACGCGGCCGCCTTGGATGCCCCCACCGCCCACCGCCACGGTGAACGCGGGGCCCCAGTGGTCGCGGCCGGCGTTCTTGTTGATCCGCGGCGTGCGGCCAAACTCGCCCGTCACCATCACCAGCGTGCGCTCCAGCAGGCCGCGGCCGGCCAGGTCTTCGAACAGGGCCGACATGCCCTGGTCGAGCGCCGGCAGCAGTTCGTTCTTGAGGATCGTGAAATTGTTATCGTGCGTGTCCCAGTTGGAGTGGTCGATCGTCACACAGCGGACACCCGCCTCAACCAACCTCCGGGCCATCAGGCAGCTTTGCCCCAGTGACGTGCGGCCGTAGCGGTCGCGGGTTTCCGCCCGTTCGGCCGCGATGTCGAACGCAGCCTTGGCCTGCGGCGAGGTCATCATGGCAAACGCCTTCTCGCGGAATACGCTCACCGTGCGGGCTTGCTGGTTGGCCTCGCGTTCGGCCGCCTGCTGGAACCGATCCACCTTGGCAAGCAATGCCCGGCGAGTATCGAGGCGGTCGGCCTCCAGCGACAGCGGCGGCACGAGGTCGGGCACCGAGAAACCCGGCGCGTTGGGGTCGGCCTCGATCACAAACGGCGCCGCGGCCGGTCCCAGGTAGGCCGAGCCTGCGCTGGGATGCATCTTGGGCAGGCACACGTACGGCGGTACCGCACCTGCCGACGAATCGCCCAAGCGCGGCCCCAGCTTGCGGGCAATCACCGAACCGTGCGAAGGCCACTGGTTGTTGGGCGTCAGGCCGCCGTTGAACCCGGCCCGGGGATGATAGCCCGTGAGCATGTAATGATCGGCTTGCCCGTGATTGGAATTGCCGTGAGCAAACGACCGGATGAGCGAGAACTTGTCGGCCTGCTGGGCGACTTGCGGCAGGTGCTCACAGAACTGGATGCCGGGAACGACCGTGGCGATGGGATTGAACTCGCCGCGGATTTCAGCCGGAGCGTTCGGCTTCAGATCGAAGGTGTCGATCGTGCTGAGCCCACCCTTGAGAAACAGGATGATGACCGAAACCTCGTCCTTCGGGCCGCGGCCTTGCCGCCGGGCGGCGGCTTCGGCAGCCAGAAGCTGCGGCAATCCCAACCCGGCTCCCAGCACTCCGGCAGTCCCCACGTGCAGGAAGCTGCGCCGCGAAAGGCCGTCGCAAAATGATCGGCTGTTCATAGGAGTCGTTCCTTAGCTCGATGGATGGTTACTGATTTGGGCCATCGGAGGTTTTTATTGATGTCTGATCACGATGATTGATGTCTGATCATGTGGGGTTCCACGTTAGCCGCGGCTTTCGTGCGGATCACGAAACGGCTCACAGGACCGAGGGACGCAACATTTCGTTGTGCTCGTCAAGAAACCAGGTGTCTGGAGCGTCAGTGGTTGAACACAAATTCCAGGCTGTTCATCAGGCTCCAGGTCAAATCTTCGGCCGCTTGTTGCCGAGCGGCGGCATGCTGGGCTGCCCCGCTCTCGCTGGCGCGCCCCAGGTGCTCCCGGGCCACGGCCAGTTCGTCGGCCGAGGGACGCCGGGCAAAAACGGTCAGGTAAATCTCCTCGGCCAGTTGTTCATCGCTGTCGATGGTGCGGCAAAGCTGGGCGACGCGACCACCGGCATGCCCAATCTTGGCTTGAATCTCCGGGGCGTTCATCAGGTGCAACACCTGGGCGATGCTGGGCTCAACATTCCGTTCGCACTCGCATGCGGTTTCGCGGATGGGCCGGCCAAACACCTTCAAAAAGTAGTGCGAAACGCGATTGTCCCAGAGTTGCACGGCCCGCGAACCGGCAGGCACGCCCGCGAATTTCTCCGGCACGCCCGTCACCTGGCAAACGGCGTCCAGCAGCACTTCCGCGTTCATTCGCTTGAACAGGGCCCGGGAGTAATTCTGCTGGTCGTCGGCATTGGTGGTATTGGGATGCGAGGAAAGCTGGTAGGTGCGCGAGGCCGCGATGGTGCGGATGAGCGCCCGCAGATCGTAGCCGCTTTCCACCAGGTGCCTGGCCAGGGCGTCGAGCAATTCGGGATTGCTGGGCGGGTTGGTCTGACGGAAGTCGTCCACCGGTTCGACGAGGCCCCGGCCCAGCATCCGGGCCCAAACGCGATTGGCCATGTTGCGCGCGAACCAGGGATTCTCGGGGGAAACCAGCCAATCGGCCAGTTCGCGCCGCAGGTCACCTTCCCGCGCGGCGGAAGGCTGCGTTGCATCGGCTGCCTCCGGCGGCACAGCCACCCCCAGCGGATGCGGGGGCACCACTTCGCCCGTGCGCGGATGTTTGACGTTCGGCACCCCCTGGCTGTACAACGCCCGCCGGCCTGAGAAATCCTTGGTCCGAAGCTGGGCGAAATAAGCCTGCATTCCGAAATAATCGTGCTGACTCCAGCGGTCGAACGGGTGATGGTGGCACTCGGCACACGCAATGCGAACGCCCAAGAACACTTGCGAAAGCGTACTGCTGACATCACCGGGCCGTTTCACCACGCCATAAAAGTGGCCGGCCGGGACTTCATCGAGCGGCCCTTCCGCGGCGATCAACTCGCGGGCGAACTGGTCCAGCGGCTTGTTCTGGGCGAAGCTGTCGCGCAGCCAGCGGTAGTAGGCGTAGGCATTTTTGTGCCCCAGCGATTGGGTTTCCACACGCAGCAAATCCGCCCAAAGCAGGGCCCACAGATCGGCAAATTCGGGCCGCTGTAGCAGGGCATCGACCAGCCTGGCCCGCTTGTCCGGCGAACGGTCCAGCAGGAACTGCCGGGCCTCATCGGCGGTGGGCAAGGTGCCCGTCAGGTCCAGGCAAACGCGGCGGAGAAAGGTGGCATCGTCGGCTTCTTCCGACGGCACAATTTCCAATTGCCGCAGCCGTCGATGCACCAGGGTGTCGATGAAGTTGTACTCGGGGATGTCCGGCCAGGCCGCCAGCGGCTGGTCGCGTGGAATTAAAGCTTGAAACGTCGCCACCGCGCCCATGTAACTGGCCATCACCGCAACGGTGCCCGGCGTGTCGCCTGCCGTGACCAGGCCTGCCTCGTCCACGCTGGCCAACCCTTCGTGGTTGGACTGAAACTGTGCCAGGGCGGTGACATCCTCACAATGGCCGTCGGTGTACGTTGCCACTACGCGCAGTCGCTGCCGGGATCCCATCGCCAGCACCCGTTCGCTGGGCGTGATCTCGATCGAAGACACGGCTGGCGCATCGGCCGCGCCCAGCGGACAGCCAGCGGCAATCCAATCGTGCAAGGTGCGATACGGCAGGCTATCGACCACGATCCGCGTGCCGCCCCCATGCGGCGAAAGACCGGCCGCCTTGCGCAGCAGCAGGCTCCGCTCGGCCGAGGCGGGAAAGACGCGGCGGCCGCGGACTTCCTTGGTCAGGGCGTCGTAATCGGCATCCGGGTCAAAACCAAACACCGAAAGCTTGAAGCCGTTCTGTCCTTCGGCCTTGCCGTGGCAACCCGAACTGTTGCAGCCATAGCGGCTGAGAATCGGCACGATGTCATTGGTGAAATGCAGCGAACGGGGAAGTTCGGCTCCGCTGACGGTGACGGGCACTTCGAGCCGTTGCCCGGCAGCCGATACCTCCACGATCCCTCGGCCGTTGCGGTGGCCGCTGACCACACCGCGGGCGGAAACCGAAACGATCTCAGGCGAGAGCGAGCGGAAAGTCGCCTGCGTGGTAAGGTCAACCACGGTGACGGCAGCCCCCCGCTTGGAATCCTCCTGGGGTTTGCCTGCCATGCGGCCTTCCACCAGCAGCGTCCAGGATGCGGCGGGCCGGTCCAACACCACCTGCGGCGGATCGACGGAAACGATGGCGATATTTCCCGATACGGATGGTTGGTCCGCGCCGGATGCGCTGGCGGCCATCGCAACGGAAACGGCGGCGATCAGCGACCCCGCAAGCTGGAGGGCTGGTTTCGCGAGCCGTGGCGGGTTGAATCGGCGGAATGTCATGGCGGTGGGCCAAAGGTCGCTGGAGGCAGGCACCTGGGAGGGCGGGACGCCAAGCGCGGACCGGCACCGGCCAGCGCCAAGCGGCTCAGTTTGAAGCACGCAAGTTGCCATCCGCGCAGCCTCGACGGCCTGCGGGACGCATCAAACGCTGCCGATTAGTGTACCCGCCCGTGGGTGGTAGGGAAATACATGAACTGCCAGCGGCAGGGATGGCTAAAAACCGCCATTTTTTGCTTGGCGCGTGGGTGCAGAACGCGACCACGTTCGTTAGACCCCCCCCCGCGCGCATAGCCGCGTAGCCCGGCTGATGTTTGACGATACGCACGGAGCCGCGAACCGGGTTTTCCAAGCGTCCCGGTACGTGCGGTAACGACGCGGGGAATGCTCCCCGCTCAGCACTCAACCGCGTTGCGGACGCCCAGGCGGAAGATGATCCACAGCGCCCCCCAGGCTTCACGGGGATTGATCTTGGATACGCCGTGGATGCGGTCGGCAAAGGTGATGGGGGTTTCGCCAATCCGGGCGCCCGCCCGCTTGGCGTGCCACAGAATTTCTTCCTGAAATGAGTAGCCTTGCGAGGCGATGGAATCGAGATCGAGCTTCTTGAGCAGTTCCGTGCGGTAGCAGCGGAAGGCTCCGCTGCAATCACGCGGTGAAAGACCCAACAGCATGCGGGCGTAGGCGTTGACTGCTCGGCTCATCAGGTGCCGCTTGAGCGGCCAACCTTCGATCTTGCCACCGGGAACGTACCGCGAGCCGATCATGATATCGTAGGGGCGTTCGCCCTTCCCGCGCATGCCGGCCAGGATGGCGGGCAAGTACCGGGGGTGATGGCTGAAGTCGGCATCCATGTTGAGCACTTGGTCAAAGCCGTGCTCGATGGCCCACTTCATCCCGGCGACTGTCGCGGTGCCCAGCCCCAGTTTCCCGGGGCGGTGCAGACAATGCAGACGCGGCTCACTGGCAGCCCTTTCATCGCACCAGCGGCCAGTGCCGTCGGGCGAGTTGTCATCGATCACCAGGATTTCCACCTGCGGCGCATACCGGAAGATTTCCTCCACCAGGGCCGGGAGGTTCTCCATTTCGTTGTAGGTGGCGATCGTAACCAGCGTGCGGGCACCGCTCATGGCAGCGGAACTCCTTGACGGAGCGATTGCGGCGGGGGAGGCGCGGCCTACGGTGGCCGTTTACCCTCAAACCTACCTTATCGGGCTGGCTGTTTTGAGCCCCACACCGGCCGGGCGCGAGGCCGTGTGCCGCCATGCGGCCATTACAACCGGTGCCACCGCCGTTGCCGCCCCCCAGGCTGGGCAGCAGAAGGGTCGCAGGCGGCGGGGTACGTATCAAACGCGTGCGGAAGCCTGGCTGTGTTTGCGAACCATTCCGGCACGCCGTGCGGGCAGGTTTTCGAGGATTTTATTCATCGCGGCTGTAAGTGGCGGCCAGCCCAATTATGATGGAACGAGTGGCGCAGCGAATGGTGGGGTGGATTGCGACCCTTTCGCCACCTCGCCTGGTGACGGTCGCTGCGTTGCCATCGAAGCCGCCCCCCGGCCATGAATCGCCGGGCACGGGGCCGGCTTTGCGTATTGGCAGGCACGTTCCGGAACACGTCCTGCCCCCGATCTCATCGAACGCATTAACCCTCTCGGGTGTTTTGTCATGTCGCACCGTTCGTTATTGATTGCGCTGGTGGTTGTGGCGGTTTCTTGGGCTGGCACGGCGCAGGCCCAGCTTCGTCGCGCGGCGATCATCACTCAGAACGAAGCTCGTCGGCACGGGCTGAATCGGGCCTGGCTGACGCAGATCGAAATGGACCGCACGCGAGACCGTGTTCAGCATGTGGTGTTGTATCAACCCCAGCCGCAGGTGCAGCCTGCCGCAGGTGACGCCGCGGCCGGGCAGCCGCTCCGGATCGGGGCCGATAACCCGATGGAAGCCGCGGCTGCTGGAAACCAGGCCCCGGCTGCTGGTAACAATCCGTTCAACGCGGGCGGACAGGACCAAGACGCCCCGGCGGCCGCCAACCCCTTTGGCAACGCCCCGGCGGCCGACCAACCTGATGCCGATGCTGACCCGGCCGATGCCCCCCAGGCTCCCGCCGGTGGCGCCGAAGCAGCGCCGCGCAAGTCGCCGTTCAGCCATCCGGGCGAGGCAGGCATGCTGCTGGTGCAAACCGAGCGCGGTTTGCTGCATGCACTGGATGCCGAAACCGGGCGCACCTACTGGGTGCAGCAGGTGGGCGATCGGATGAAGCCCAGCGAACGTCCGGCGATGAACGATGACCGCGTCGCCGTAATCAACGGCATGATGCTTTACCTGCTCGATCGCAAGTCGGGCAAGCTCGTGTGGAGCCGCAAGCTACCGAATGTTTCCGTTTGCGGTCCCACACTCTCCTCGCAGTTTGTTTATGTGCTGGCTGTTGATGGCAAACTGACGGCCTTTAACGTGGACGATCCCAACTTGAGCTGGCATTACAGTTCGTTTGGCCGCGTGGAAGCCCCGCTGCTGCTCACGCGGCGTTCCATGGCCTGGGCCTCGGATCGCGGACACGTCTATCTCAGCGATGTCGACACGCCCAACCTGGCAGGCCGGTTTGAGTCCGGCAAGGCGTTCACGGCCGAGTTGACCTACTGGCCGCCGCTGATCTACGCGCCCTCGCAGGATGGCTACCTGTACGCCCTCGACGATCTCCGTGGCACGGCCATCTGGCGTTATTCGGTTGGCGAGCGTCTCATGCAACCGGCCACGCCGCTGGGGGACTCCGTATACATCATTTCAGAAATCGGGGGCATGCTCGCGCTGTCGGCCGATCAGGGCCTCGAGCGGTGGTTCGTGCCGCTGGTGGAACGGTTTCTCGCGGCGAGCCCCACGCGGATGTATGTCTTCGATGCCAAGCAGCAATTGGTCGTGCTGGATCGCGCGACCGGAGCCCCCATCACGGCGATGACCCTGCCCGGCCTCGACGTCATGTTCTCCAACCGCCAGAACGATCGCCTCTATGTCGGCACTTCGACGGGCATGATCCAGTGCCTGCATGAGATCGGCCTGGAACGGCCCGAGGTGCATATCTTCCCGCCGGTGAAGATGTCCGAAGACCGCTCCGGACAAGGGGGCAAGCAACCCCAGCCGTAATGGAGCCCGGCGGATATACGTTGGGGCGGTTTCGCCGGCCACAGGTTGGCACGGAAGGCCATGTTCGCGCGTGCCGGCGCATGGCATTGCCAGAAGCTGTTTTGGCCGGCGACAGCCCGATTTGCAGTTAGCGCCGTGCTGGTACCCACCGCCCACGGATCATAGGGGCGTGGCACAAATGTGCACCGCGCACGGATCGCAGAGCCGCGGCACGCAGCTTCTTTACGGCCCCCACAGGATCCGTAGCAAGTGCCGCTAGCGTGCGTCGCCGCCTGGTCCTTGCTGCTGCACCATGCGTGCGTCGTCGGTGGGCAGCGAAGCCAGCCACTGCGAGGCTTCGGCAAAGTCAGGCTGAAGTTGCAGTGCCTGCTGGAAGTGATGCCGCGCCGCGGCGTACTGCTTCCGCTGGGCTAACAGGTAGCCGACATTGTAGTAGGCAACCGCCGGCGTGTGGACGTCGGCCAACTGCAGGTAGGCTTCCTCCAGTTGGTTCATCTCAACCAGCACCATTCCCAGGTTGTTGCGGTATCGCACTTCCTTGGGCTGGAGCCGGCAGGCCGTTTGCAACATGCCCGCGGCTTCCTCCAATCGGTTTTGCCGGGCGAGGCACAGGCCAAAGTCGTTGCGAGCGGCAGCATCGTTGGGATGATGCTCGATGGCGATGCGATACAGCCTCGCAGCTTCCGCAAAGTTGCCCTGGCGGTCATGCATGCGAGCATACGCAATCAGGGCGGTGAGCGAATGCGGCTCGGATTCGAGCGCCCTGCGATACTGTTCCTCTGCGGCAGCCAGGTTGCCCGACCGTTCGTGCATTTGGGCCATGACCACGAACAGTTCGGTGTTGGGTTCGGTTTTGCTGCCCAGCGATGTGGGGGCATCGGTGGCAGTTTCGGGGGCACGCCGCTTGACGGCCGACTTCGCGCCGGAAATCAGTTTGCCCACCCCGTTGGATTCGGGCTTCGCAACCGGGGCCATGGGAGTATTGAGCCCGCCGCCGCTGGGCGTCTCCACGGCGCCAATTCTACCGCTGGTGGTAGCGCGGTTGGCGCAGCCGGAAACCATGATGGGAACAATGGCAAGCAGGCAAAAGCAGGTCTTTCTCACGCCGAGCCCTCCCTGGTTCGGTCTGGATTCCCGCCACGATCGCATCGTCGGCAATGCGGCCCCCGGTGGCGAGAAAGGCACCTCCATCTTGTTGATCGTCAATGGTGGTTCAACGACTTGATGGCAATCCGCCCCCCCTCGCAAAAAGGGGCTCCCCCTTTGGCCCCCCGCGCCACGACGGGCGCGGGTTGGGCCAACTCACGCTGCACTGCCCACGCCAGCGCGCTCTTCGGTAAGGCGCCTACCGATAGCGCGGCGCGAAAGGGGCAGCCTACTGCGGCCCAGCGGTGCCAGCTTGCCAAGGAGAACTGACCAGGGGGCGGCCATCGAGGTTTGGAGCGTCGCCATCACCCCGTGCCGCTTGGTTCCGGTTGGCGAAAACACCCGCTGGGCTTTTTACAGGCCGAGCGTAGCTGTCGATCGCACAAGGTGGCCGCCTGGCCCCCCAACGACGCGGGAAGCCAGGGCGCGCCACGAATCCCCGCAGGTGCTATTTGGCGGCCAAGGCAGCCTGATTCACCTGCGAGGCGATCTTGGTCAGCTTTTCGTCGGCCGTCTTTTCCTCGTTGAGCGTTTCGCCCAACAGTTTGAGAGCCTGCTCGTAGCCCAACTGTTCCGCCCAGGTGCAGAGCGTGCCGTAGGTGGCGATCTCGTAATGTTCCGCCTTCTGCGCCGAGGCAATCAACAGGGCGTCGCGAACCGCCGGTTCGCCGTCACTCTCCATCACTTCCTTGCTCTCTTCGATCAGTCCGTGCATGGCCTCGCACTTCTTGGCGCGGGGCGAACGCTCGATCGACTGGAAGACCTTCTCCAACCGTTCGATCTGATGCTTGGTTTCTTCCAGGTGTTCCTCGAAGCAATGCTTGAGGTCCTCGTGAGATGCCTTCTTGGCCATCTTGGGCAGCGCCTGCGCCAGCTGCTTCTCCGCACTCAGCACGTCGCGCAGTTCCTCGTAAAAGCAGTCTTCCAAGCTTCGCATCGGCATCACATTTCTCCTGCGTGGGGGGGGGGCAATCGGCCGTCCGCAGTTCCGTGACCACGGGTGTTGAATGAAAACCTTGATGCAATTGCCGTGCCAGCATGGATGGCGGTGCTGCACCGCAAAAGGTCGCTGCGCCAACCCAGTCCACGGTTTGCTGGATTGTCTGCGTGGAAACCGGCAAAGGTGGCGCTCCCAAGGATATCGCGGAAGGGAACCGCGCGGCTGCGGGGCGGAACGAATGGCCTGCGGGTGCGCCTACCCTGCCCAAGGGAGCTGGCACGGCGATGGTCGGGATGGCTGTCCAAAGGCCAGTATCGCGCGAGCGTTGGTGCTGCCTGTGCCTCCCCCAAGATGGCAGGACATTCTGGCGGTGGCCGTTCGCCGCTGAAGCTTTAACCATTGGGCCGGGCAGTGGATGCCCCCGGCGGAATGGCGCAGCGATCGGATCGGGGCCAAGCGGCGTGCCAGCGGACCTGCATTGCATCGCTAGCTTCCGCACCACCGCTTTAAGCGGAAAATTCGCCTAATTCGGTTAAACCGTCGCCACCCTCGCTGCCGATGTTGCGACCGAGGCACTCCCCCCAAGCCCCTTGCAATTGAGAGCTAGCTATGCTGCGTCCCATCCTCTTGTCGCTGACTGTGGCTGCCCTGGGCACCACCGTGGTTCTAGGACAGGGGCACCAACACGGCACGCAGCAGCGCTCCATGACCTTTATGGAGCGCGTGCAGAATTTCTTCGGCGGTGGAAGCTCCAACGCCCAGACACGCTCCTATGGGCATCGCAAGCCGGCTGGGTTTAACGGTCCGCACCATGGTCACACCTCGCACCATGGCCAGCCTCCGCAACCACCCCAGATGCAGCCCCCGCAGCCACCCCAATTGGATTACAGCGAAAACGCCTATCGCTCGTCGAACTCCCACCGCAGCACGCAGACGCCCAGCCGGAGCGCCCAGGGCTACAACCGCTCGCAATCATACGCCCAGCAGCCGCCGATCCCCACCCGCGAACCGGAATACGGGGCAAGCAGCGCCCGCTCGGCCGGCCCTCCCCCGGTGCCACGCACGGAAACCATGTCCACCCGCTCGTCGTCGTCGCGGGCCTCGTCGGGCTATGCCGCCAGATCGTCAGAGCGGCCCAGTTCAACCACGTATGAGAAGTCGCCCGCCAGCCCCCGCAACACGAGTCGCGGTTATTCATCGCGGCGACCGACGGCTTCTGCCGAAACGGCTGAGCGGAGTGTGACTTCGTCGCGTTCGATGGGCACCGCAACGGCCAATTCCGAGGCCAGCTTGCCGCGGCGCGCTACGCGCGACACCGCCAGTGAGCGTTCGGCCATTTCGTCACGCGCAAGCCAAGACCGCGAACCTCGGTCGGAAGCATCCAGCCGCAATTCGCGCGGCTGGGCTTCGACAGCGCCGCAGCCGCTGGCCTCGGACGAACCCAATGATTTCCCCACGCCTGCGGCTACTGCCGAGGCGCCCAAGCCAATCGCCAGCGACCCCCTGCCGGAGCCGAGCCCCGCCATCGCCGACCGGCAGGAACCCCAGGACTCGGTGACATCGCAGCGCACCGAAACTTCCGCTCAGGAGCCGGAACCTGTGGCGGCTGACACCGTTGCCCGGGAATCGGCCCCGGCGGTGAGCAGCAGATCGTCGCGTTCGCAGGCGGCGAGTCCCTCGGCCGTTTCGAACCACGCGGCCAACAGTGAACCTGCGGCCACTGCCAATCGGCCCTCAACCGAAGCCGCACCTAAGGCGGCCTCCAACCGCGGCTTGGGCGCACAAGGCGTGCTGTTCCGCCGCTCCGGACCTCAACTGGCCGTTGAAACCATCGGCCCCAAGCAGATCGTGCTAAACCGCGACGCCAGCTATCAACTGGTGCTTCGCAACTCGGGCGATACGGCGGCGCGCGGCGTTACGGTCAGCGTGGCGGTTCCGGCCTGGGCCGACATTGTAGACCTTCAACCGTCGGCCGGATCGGCCCCGCATCCCAAGTTGGGCTCCGGCGGCACCGGGAGCACCGTGCAATGGACGGTGGACGAATTGGCCGCCCAGGGCCAGGAAACGCTGCAACTGAAGCTGCTCCCGCGGCAGAGCAAACCGCTGCAGCTTGCCGTGCAGTGGAGTTCGGCTCCGAGCAGTTCCGAGCTGAGTGTCGAGGTGAAGGAACCCAAGTTGCTGCTCACCATCAAGGGACCGGCCCAAGTCGAGTACGGCGACCGGGCCGTGTATGAACTGACCTTCGATAACCCCGGCACCGCCGACGCCGAACGTGTGATGGTCAAACTGATGCCCATCGATCCGGGTGATTCGACCGACGCCCACGAGATTGGCACCATTTCCGCGGGCAGTCGCAAGGTAGTCGAGATCGAACTGATCGCCCGCCAGGAAGGCAACCTGCTGATCCAGGCCGAGGCATCGGCCGAGGGTGGGCTGAAGTCGGACGTGCGTTACGACGTGCTGGTGCGCCGCGCTGGATTGAAGATCGAAATGCAGGGCCCCGAGTTCCGCTACGCCCGGACCGAAGGCACCTACCGCATCCTGGTTCACAACCCGGGCACGTCGCCGGCCCGAAACGTCAAGGTGGGTATGATCGTGCCGGCCGATACCGTGGTCCGCGAAGTTTCCGACCAGGGCAAGCTGGTTGCCGACGACGGCCAGGAACAGATTCGCTGGAGCTTGGAATCGGTGCCCGAGGGCGAAACCAAGGTGCTGGAAGTGAAGTGCGCTCTGGACCAGCCAGGCACCTGCCGGTTGCAGGCGGTGGCCGTGGCCGACGGCAACCTGCGTGACACCAACTTCATCACCACCGAGGTAGAGGCCGTGGCCGAGCTGGTCCTGGACGTGCGCGATCCGCGCGGCCCGCTGCCGGTCGATGAAGAAGTGGCCTACGAGATCATCCTCCGCAACCGCGGCACCAAGGCTGCCGAAAACGTGGAAATGCAGGCGGCGTTCTCGCCGGGCATCGAACCGCTTTCAGCATCCGGGACCACGTTCGAGATTCGCGACGGCAAGGTGAGCCTGGGACCGGTACGGCTCTTGGGCGCCGGCGAAGAACTGAAGGTGGTCGTGAAAGCCCGGGCGGTAGCCGCCGGCAATCACGAGTTCCACGTGGAAGCCCACTGCCGGGCACTCGATGTGCGGCTGGCCCAGCAGGGTACGACTCGGTACTACGGCGACGGCCAGCGGAACACGCCGCGGACGGCCACGGCTCCGCAACGGACCATGAGCTCGCGGCGGTACGAAGCTCAAGTGCCGGCCGACTCCGATCGGCTGCTGCCGACGCCCGACCCGGCCGCAGGCGGGATGGAACCAACCCCCGCGGGTGAGCCTACTCCTGCCGGTGAGCCTACTCCGGCTGATCCGACCGACACGGGGGCGACGGACGCGGAGCCAACGCCGGCTGAGCCTACGCCGGCAAGTGAGCCGACGCCCGCGTTGCCCGATGCATGATGCAAGCGAATGACCGTGCGGAAATGCCAGGCGGCCCTGCATCCCAAGTCATCGGGAGGCAGGGCCGCCTTAGAGGTTATGCTGGTTGCGTGACCGCGGCCCCCAAGGGGGAGGCGCGTTAGTCGGGCTGGGGCCGGCCCTGCAGAACATCGGTGTAGGGCTTGCCCTCTTCATAACGCTGCAACTGGAACTTGAACCGCTCCAATTGCTGGGGGCTCACCGAGTCGCCGGCCATTTCGATAGCCTTCTTTTGAGCATCAACGGCTTCGGCATAATTGCCGTTGCGAGCCAGGGCCGCGGCCAGGATCGACAGGTAGCGAGGGCTCTCACCGCCCAGTTCGATGGCCCGCTTTGCCGAACGCAGTGCCAGATCGTTGCGGCGGATGCGCGAGTCCGGGCAGGTTGCGCGGAGCCAGGCGGCGCTGGCGTACGCCCGGTGGAACTCCGGATCGACGGTCAGGGCGCCGTTGTAGTCGCGGAGGGCCTGGTCGTACTGACCGGTATCGGCGTAAGCATCGCCGCGGTTGGTGAGCGCGCCGGGGTGCCGGTTCTCGATCCGCAGGGCCTGGTTGTAGTCGTTGAACGCCAACCGATATTGGCCTTGCAGATAATTGACAAAGCCGCGGGCGTTGTAGGCGTCGGCGTTGTTCGAGTCGAGCCGGATGGCCGCCGTGTAATCCTGCTTGGCCTTCTCCAGGTCGTTCAGCAGGAAGTAGGCTTCGCCGCGGTTGAAGCGGGCCTTGGTGTATTCAGGCTCAATCTCCAGAACCTTGGTGAAGTCCTCGACGGCCTCCTCCAACTTGCCGGTGGTGGCATGGGTGAACGCCCGATTATGGACGTACTTGGCCTTAGAGGGATCATGGTTGACGGCGGCGTTGAAGTCGGCCAGGGCCTTGTCCAGTTCGCCGGCGTCCAGGTGCTGTTCGCCCCGAGTATTGTAGGCCCAGGCCACGAGGTTTTTGCCGTAGCTGACGAACTTGGGATCATCCGTGTTCTTGAGCCCTTGCTCGCACAGGTCGATCACCTTGGTGAGCGAGGCCATGTCGCGCGGCCCTTTGGTCAATTCGTAAGCTTCGCGAAAAACCTCGGCACTCGATTTCTGATCCGACTCGTCCTGGGCCCAAGCTGTCCCGCTACACAACGCGGCGACCAGCGATAGCCCGATCATGGCTCGGAGCGTGCGCTTCATCGGAATTTTCTCCTCAAGGGGAAATCAAGTATGAGGTGGTAGCCGGGACACCGCAGGTGTGGCGCCGCCAGCCTGTGCTACGTGGAACGCAGGGAACGGCGAACACGCCCTTTCCCGCACAAATGGCGGGACCGCCAGTTCGAAACGAGGACCCGCGGCGCAAGGGCCGTGATGGCTACCAGAGCGGTCGTCCGGACCTGAGACTCCTCGAACGGCATCCTAGTTTGCCTTTCTGGGCAAAGAAACTCAACGGGCGATTACCGGCCCATATCCAAAAGGTGCGATTGCTCTTGCACCCAAAGTTCGACCCGCTCTTTCCAAGGGAAGCTGGCCGCCATCATCGCAATCGGCAACGACGACAGCGCCAGCAGCCAAAGCTCCGTGGTCAGCATGAAGCATACGATGCTGGCCATCGCCACGCCCTCCAGCAGTGCCAGCGCGATGATGTGCCGCTTCTGGTAAAGCTGGAACAGATGGCCGCGCCGCTGCTGCTCCACCTCTTGCGGTGTGCCCTCCAGTTGCCGCAGTTGCCGCCGTCCTGCCTGGGCGACCAGGCCCGGCACCGTTACCCACAGCACCAGCCCTACCGCCAAGCCTGCCAGCATCATATAAGCCCACTGCCGATCCAATTGGGGTTCTTCACCCAACGACAAGAACACGGCGATCACGCCAAAAGTCATCGGGCTGGCCGTCAGCACAACCGTCAAGAGCTGCATTGCTTTCAACGTGTTTTCCGGCGCTGCGGCGTTGGGGGATGGGTTCATCGAGCGGGTATATCTTGAGAAACGGTGTCGGACCGGTCACGAAATATACCGCGCCAGATGGGCACTGTCTCGAATTGAGAAAGAGGGCCCGCCCACCGCTTACTTGCCGGGCTCGGTAACGCGCAGTTGAAGCGACTTCCACTGCGCGTGCGTATCCCCGCCCTTGGTGTAGCTCTGCCGGGCGATCAACCACACCGACTTGCCGGCCAGATGGCTCAGGTCGACCGACTTCCGGAATAGGGTATCGGTGACGGTGGCCTCCAGCAGCGGGGTGTCGTCGGCCGAGATCGTCAGTTGCCATGTCTCGTTGCCCACGGCCGCCGCCTCGACCAGCAAACTGGCCTCGGCGCCTTCGGGCACCTCCAGCTTGCGGACCAGTTGGGCCGGGCGAACGGTGTCGGCCAGCGTCACCAGCACCGGTGCTTCGGGCATTCCCTGGGTACCCCAACCCGTCTTGGCATCGCGGAGCGATGTTACCAGCGACCAGCCAGGCAGCACGCGGGACGCCACCGATTGCAAATCGGCGGGGCAATCCGCCCAGGCTGCCAGCGGCTGGTGGCTCGCCCGGCCCGGCAGCGGCGCACCCGATGGCCGCAACTCGTACAGGCGCCGCGCGGGGTCAGTTTCTTCGTCCGACGCGGCAAACGCCAACAGCCGATTTTTCCAGACGGTTATCGGCCCCAGCCTCGGTTGCTTGCCGATCAGTTCATCCAGCGGCGCGTGCGCCGTTTCCTCGCCGGTCGCCGGATCCAGCCAGCAGATCACGGGCCGCCACAGCCCATTGGGCCAGGGCTCGGCCTGGGCAATCAACACGACTCCGGCATCGCCGGCCAGCGCCGCTTCCAGCGGGCGGCCGCGGCGCGGATGGTGCCAAAGCCGTTCGCCGGTTTCGGGCGAGAGGCCCTCCCAACCCTGCTGAGTTTCTGCGACCAGGACCCTGCCTTGCACACCCAACAGGCGTTTGACTTCAGCCATGGGCGTGCGCCACAGCAGCCGCCCGGTATCGAGGTCGATGGATTCAATAGCCCGGACCCCGCGTCCGGTAGCAAACACTTGCTTGCCCACCACCAGCGGTGGGTGATGGTGCTGCTGGATGGAGTCGGGATCGGCCTCGGGGGAGAACCAGACCTGCCGCCGCAGCCACCGCGGTTGGGCCAGCAAGTCGCACGAGAACACACATCCGCCGCAGGTGGCGACGATGCGGTTCTCCACCGATGTCACATGGCACGGCAACCGGCTCTCCCAATAGTCGGCCAGTTGCAGCAGCGGACGGCGGGTGAGCATTTCGCCGGTTCGCGCATCGAAGCAAACCAGCGACAGCGTCAGGTTGCCATCGTGCCGCGAACGCACGGCGATGGCATAAACTTCGTCCTGCTGGACGATCGGGTTGGATGCCATCTGCATGTCGGTGCGACTGGTCCAAAGCGGCTTGCCGGTTTCCGAATCGAGGCACACAATCTGCGGCCCCTGTTCGGTAACCTGGCGGACGTAGATCCGCGGACCGGCAAACACCGGCGGCATCGGTACGCAACTCCAAGCATGCACCAGCGGCGTGCCGGCAACCTCGGTGATCCAAAGCTGTTTTTTCTCGTTCAAATCGACGGCCGCGGTCACAAAGCCATCGCTGAAGTACATCCGCGAACCGTGAACCACCGAGGCCAATTGCCGCGCAACCCAGTCCACGCTTTGGGGAGCATGATTGGGATCGCGGCCCCGGGTGCCGTTGAACTGGCTCAACCGTTCGAGCTTCCATTGCGCCGGGGGCGGAAGCCGCACGGGGGCTGCGCCTTCAGCGGCGGCCGCGCCCGCCGTCGGCCGGCGTTGCCGCAACAACTCCTGCACGAGTCGTTCAAACTCCGCTGCGGTCAGCCGCTCGCCGCCAAACTGCACGGGTTGTGTGGGAGGCTCGCCGGCATCGCGCCCGACCATGGCCGCGGCCAGCCGCAACCGGGCCGAGAGCGGGTGCTCCAGCGCGGGTGGTGCCGTTTGCAATGCGGTACGGTAATGCCCCAGCGCGCTGGCGAAGTCGCCGCTGGATAATGCCCGATCGCCCAACCACAGGTGCGCCTCGGAGGCGGCATGCGTCCCGTGGAACTGGATGGAAACGCCGCGAACGGTTTGGGTGTCGCCGTCGCGCATCGCCTGCCGCAACCGCAACTGCCCAATCCCTCCGTACTTGTCCTGCATCGTACGGCGCAACTCGGGCCGATCCTGCATGGCCAGCGCCACTGCCGCCGGCAGCGACACAAAAAGCTGAGGGTCGTGCGATTCGGGCAGCAGCCCCAGTGCCCCGGTCGGCTGCGCCGAAGTAATCACCTGGCAGGCATCTTCGTAAGCGTTGCCGCTCAAGGCGGCCTGGAACTCGGCCAGGATGTTGTAACCTTCCTTGCTGACCTGCTCGACAAACGGATGGCGCCACTCGGCATGCCGCGGCGGCGTGGCGGCCTGGCCCCGGCGGCGGGCCTGCCGGCGCTCGACCAGTTCCGTATCGTCGTCCATCGGCAGCGGCACGTGCAGCGGACGCAAGTCGGGCGTGGCAAACGCCGCATTGGCCAGCATCCAGTTGGAGAGCCGTTCCAGGTTCTCGCGGCCCGGCGGTGCCGAGCGGGGGTTCAAATCGGCCGTGCGGTTCCAGAACTTGATCCGCCAGGCGAGGTCGGCCGCTTTGTCCCAATTGCCCGTGTGAATCAGCCGGACCATCTCGCGGCGGACCAGCGGTTCAGGAAGCAGCGACACATGGCCCGGCCCCCAGAACGGCGCATTCAATAGGGCATCGGCAATCAGCGTGTAGGGGCGCGCTTCGCCTTCCCGATCCAGTTGAAAGCCAAGCTCTTGGTACAAGTCGGCCAGGCGGCGGGCGGTGCCCTCATCCAAGGTGTTGGACAGCAGCACCACCTGCTCCAGCAGTTTCAGTCGCTGCGCCACCGGAATCGGCTGCGCGATCCCTTCGGCCGCTAGGGCTTCGAGCAAACCGGCCGCCAACTGCGGCGAAGGCCGCCCACCCAGCGTCCGCACGGCGCACGCCCGCCGCCACGCACTGTCGGACACGTTGTCGGGCTGGTGGCCAATGACTTCGGCCAGCCAGTTGCCCACGTCGGGCAGATCGTCCAGCGCCAGGGCCTGTTCGCGGAGTTCGGCAGGAGCCATCGACGCGATGGCGTCCAACTCGCGAATCTGCAATTGCCGCAGCGTGATGCCACGGTCGCCGCCGGGCAGGCAGTACAGGCCCAGGCTTTGGCATCCGGTGAGTGCGGAAGTCTCGAACTTTTCGCCCAAGGGGCTGAAGTTGAGCCCGTCGCCGCTGATGTAGCACTTGAGCGTGCCGGCACCCAGCACCAGTTTCACCCAAGTCCGGCCGCGGACATAGGGCGCGACGCGGCGGCGGTCGTCAACGCTTACCGTATCGCGGAATCCGGTCGACGTGCTGTAGTCGAGCACCGCGATGCCCGACTTCTGGTCGCGGAACCAACCGACCGATGCCAGCGGCTTGCCCTGGTGATCGCCCAGGTACAACCCCGACCCCGGCAGCGGGTCCTCAATCTCAAACACGTATTCATGCAAACCCGACTCCGGCCGGGCCATCCAGACGCGGGAACCTTCTTGGGCATCGGTGGCGGCCAGCCGCAAACTGCCATCGGGTAGCGTTTGTGCCTTGGCCCCCCGGGGCAACCGCCGTTCCCACGGCAGCGAAGCCGGTGACTCCGCGCGGCGGACCAGCAAACACGGCTCAGAAGCCGGCGGCAGCCCCGCCACGCGGAACAGCTCAATCCCTCGCCAGGCAGCCCGGCCTTCCAGATAGATTTCCGTTGGCCACGAGGGCAGCGGCGCGGTGAGCAGCCGGACATTACCCCGGGTGAGCGCCAAGGTGCCGGCCTCGTAATTCAGTTGAACGGTCCCCCGGCCCAACCGGCGAAACAGTCCGCCATCGGTTGCCGCCAGGCTAAAGGTTTCGGGCCGCGGCTGGTTCGGCTGGCGCGTGGTCACATACGCGGCCCAGGCCGGCTCGGCGTATTCCTGGCTCCAGAGCGTAACGCCTTCGTTGCCGCTGAAGACATGGATGCGGAAATTCTGCGGGCTGTGGATGGCCATTCGCAGGGCGGCGTGCTCGGTCCACGGAGCGCGCAGCTTGACCAGCCCTTCCACGAACGTATTCCGTGATGAGAGGCTCACGCCCAGCCGGGCAGGCTCAATGGGTTGGAACCAGCGGGCAAGTTCCTCGACGGCCACGTTGTGCTGGTCGATCGGGAAATCGTCGAAGCAAACCTCATCGAACGAGGGCGGCGCACCGGCTGCCCGCAATGCGTCGGCCCAAGGCTCGTCGTCATTCATGTCCTCGGGAACGTCGGGGGCCAGCACGACCGGCCCCGGATCCGTGGTGCCGCCCGAACTGGCCGGCGCTTCGACCGCCGTTTCGGGCTGCGGAGACGATTCAGGTTGCTTCACCTCGGGAGGCGGCTCGGGGGGATCGCCCTGGCGGACGACCGGCGGATGAGGCTGAGGCTTCTCGCCGGCAGAGTAGAAGTAACCCAGTGCGGCGGCAGCGAGCACCAAGACCGCGGCCACCCACCAACCGCTTCGCCGGCCGCCACGGTGGGCCTTGGCCATGATGGCATCGACGGAGATTTCCGCCCGACCCAACACGGCCGAAAGTGCCTGGTCGAGCCGCAGGTGCTGGGCCATGGCCTGCTGCAATTGCGGAGAGTTTGGCAACTGCTCACGCAGTGCGGCAAGCTGCTCGGGAGTGAATTCCTCGGGCGGCGTTTCATCCAGTAGCCGCAGCAGTTCTTCATCCGTCATCACCGCCCCTTCCGCATTTCAAGGAGAGGCACTGTTTGAGCGCCTGCCGCGCGCGGAACATCAGCAGCTTCACGGCACCTTCACTGCGGCGGAGCTTTTCACCAATCTGTGCCAACCGCAATTTGGCCGCGTAGCGCAGGCCGATTGCCTGGCGGGCACTGGTCCCCAGCGCATCCAGGCAGTTGGGCAGGTGCTGGAGTTCGTCGTCGTAAGGGCCTTCGTCATCGCCCAGCAACTCGTCCACTTGCAGGCATAGCTCGGTCCAGCCAACTTCCTTGCGCCGTTTTTGTTCGCGGATGTATTCGCGCAGCAGGTTGCGGGCAAACCCCATCAGCCAGGGCCGCAATTGGCACGTGGTATCGAACTGCCCCAAGGCCAGGTAGCACCGCAGGAACACCTCTTGGGTGAGGTCCTCCGCATCCAAGGGTTGCAACACGCGGGCGCGGAAATAGCCGTACACCGCGCCCTGATGCGCTTCGACCAGCGATTCGAACGCGGCGCGGTCTCCGTCTTGCACGCGCTTGATGAGAGCTGTCTCGTCCAATGCGGCAGGCCTGACTACAAAGCGGGTTACCCAAGGCAAAGGGTGAGGTCGCTGATGCCCCCCTTGACTGTGGGGGGTGGCATCGCGGTGGCGGCGGCTTCAACCGCTACCACCAAGGTGTCCATTGCGTTCTTGCCAATCTCGCGAAATGGTTACCAGCGCCAGGGGGGCGCGGCAACCACTACGCGGTACGTTGGGGAGCGTCTGGATGGAAAGCAGGGGTGATGGAAACCGGTGCGCCGCAATGGCCACCGCAGCCCGGGGGTAACACGATCGCGGCGCAGCGGCCAGCCCCCCCTCTGGGGAGCGGCACGCCAAGTGCCATTGTCATTCATCCGGGGCAGCCAAGCAACTCCCGGGTTGCCTCAATCAGCCGGGTGAGATGTTCAGGTCGGTTGTACAGGTGCCAGGAGACGCGCAGCAACCGCCGCTCGCCCCAGGCCACCACCGGTACTTCAATCCGGTACCGTTCCCAATAGGCCTGCTGTAGGCTGGCCGCATCGCCCGGCGGAAGCGTCACGGCGGCCATGCTGCCAAGCCAGCCATTGGGTTCTGCCGTCAGCGGCGGTTGTTTCAACAGGTCGTACAGAGATTGGCTGATCTCGCGGATTGTGTTGCGAGCGTGGGCGCGGTAACGATCCCAGGCCAGGTGGATCGCTGCCTGAACTTCAGGCGACGGCGGCGACTGCGCGGCCAGCAAGGCGGGGGTTTCAGGGAGCTCATCGCTGCCAGCTTCCACCTGGGCAGGAAAGGCAATAGCATCTGCAATGGCCAGCAGTGCGGATGGGTCGCGCGTGCCGAGCCATTCAAACTCGTCGCGCCACGACGGTTCGCAGCCCTGGTGGGCGCGGCCCCAACTGCAAACGGGCGAAGCCAGCGTTCCCTGGCGACTGGGAGCAACGTACAGGAAACCCGACCCAAACGGCGCCGATAGCCACTTGTGGCAACTGGCCGTGTAATAATCCGCGCCCAAGTTCGCCAACTTCAGCGGAAGCATGCCGACCGCGTGCGGACCATCGACCGCCACCGCAATGCCGCGAGCGTGGGCCGCGCGGATCAGGGCTTCTACGGGAAAGATCAGCGCCGTGGGCGAAGTGACGTGGCTAACGACAATCAACCGCGTGCGCTGCGTCGCGGCAGCCAGCAGGGCGTCGATCACTTGATCGGGCGACTCGATGGGGTACGGGAGCGTGCAGACCCGAAGTTTCGCCCCGGCGGATTCGCAAGCCCGCCCCCAGATGCGCAGCACGGCTCCATACTCGTGATCGTTGAGCAGGACCTCATCGCCGGGTGCCAGCGGAAAACTGGCCGCAACGATGTTCATCCCCACCGTGGCGTTGTCGATCAGCACCAGGTCATCGGCGGCGGCACCGACATACCGCCCCAAGGCTTCGCGGGCAGCGCGGAGCAATGCCCCGAGCCGCCGCACGAAAAAGTCCATCGGCTCCCGTTCAAGCTGCGTCTGCCAATAGCTGCGTGCTGCTTGTACCCGCAGCGGCGAGGGACCGAACGAACCGTGGTTGAGATAGGCCACTCCTGCTTCAAGCTGCCACTGGGCCTGAAATCGCGCAAGCTCGTCGGCCGTGTAAGGAGTGGGCATTGGCTGGGGGGGCGGCTTGCGCCACAACGGTGCGGCTTACTTCTGGAACAGGTCGTCTTTGACAAACAGCGGGCGGTACGGATAGCCGCGGCTGGCAAACAGTTCCGCGGCGCCCTGCTGGCGATCGACAATCGCCATCATCAGCACAACCTGACCGCCGGCCGCTTCGACCGCATCGGCCGCTTTGATCGACGATCCGCCCGAGGTGATAACGTCGTCCACGATCACCACCTTGGGGTTTTCCGGCAGCTTGCCTTCAATCTGCTTTTGCATGCCGTGTTCCTTGGGTTTCTCGCGCACCCAGAAACCTTCCATCGGACGGCCGTGCCGATGGCAGGCGACCATGGTGGCCGTTACGATGGGGACCGCGCCCACGGCCAACCCGCCCACGGCGTTGCAATCCACGTCCTTCAACGCTTCCAGCAGCGCTTCGCCGATCAGCCACGCCCCCTCCGGGCAGACGGCGATCATCCGGCCATCGATGTAATAGTTGCTTTTCTTGCCCGAGGCGAGCGTGAACTCGCCCTCGCGGAAAGCTCGTTCGCGGAGCAGGGCCAACAACCGGGTGCGCAGTTCGCTGGAATCCATGAATCACTTCGTACACGGTGGGAGAACGTGGCTACAGGCAGATTGCCCGCAAAACGGCGGGGCCCCCAGTCGGATGTCCGCCGCCGCAGTTTGCTTATTGTAGCGGTCGCTGACCAAAGTGGCAGCGGGGGGCCGCGCGGCAAAACCAAGGCCACCTGGGCCCTGGGGGAAGATGGCCCACTGCGCTCCGCCAGGGTGCGATCACCGTGCCTGCGGCATGGGATGCCGCCGGAAGAAATCCCAAATCACGTCGTTGGCGTTGATCTCTTGCGTCGAGCGGCCCAGGAACGGCAGCGGCGCTTTGAAACCGGGCCAGGTGTGCCCGCCACCGGCGATCCGGTACAGCACCACCTCCGCATCGCCGCGGAGCGGGTGGAATGTCCAGCGGCTGACCACGGTGCCGTCGTCGTATCGATCATCAAGCAGTTCGATCATCGGATCGCGCCTGCATTGGTTGATCTCAATCCAGATTGCGATGGTCTCTTCCACCGATTTGAACGTTACGAACGGCAAAATTCGCCGCGCCCGCTCGCTGACGCCTTCATAGGGAACGATCCAGTCGGACAAGCCGTGCATGTGCAGCACAGGCACCGGGCGGACGGGGCGGCAATCCTCGCGGTCCAAGGTGAGGGTTCCGCCCACGGCCGCGATGGCCGCGATGCGGTCGGCCATTTCCACCGCCAGGCGATAGCTCATCATGCCGCCGTTGGAGATGCCGCAACTATAGATGCGGCGGGTGTCCACCGAGTAATGCTTCTCAAGATCGTCCAGCAGCGCCCGGAAGTAGGCAACATCGTTGCCCAGGTGTCTGGCAACCTCCGGCGGCAGATTGCCCGAGTTAAACGCCAGCACGGTGTTGGCGACCCCGCTGCCGTTGGGATACACGGCAATGAACCCCGCCTCGTCGGCCTTCTTGTTCATACCGCAGAAGTACGACATGATTCGGGCGTTGATACCCGCCCCGTGCAGCACCATCACCACCGGCATGGGCCGACCGTGCTGGTAACTGGGCGGCAGATGCACGAAGTAGTTTCGATACTCGTCGCCGACCTGAATCCTGTGGTTCTTCATGGCGGGATACCTCGACATCTCGGGCTGAGCCGCCGCGGCCGCCATTACCACCACCGCCAGTTGCAGCAACATATCGTTCAACCTTTCTGCGAGGATCCTAAGGCGCGGGGGCAGGGCCGCGCCACCGTTCACGACGGTCGTAAATGTCACCGCCGGGCAAGTTGCCTGTGTCGAAGCCTACACCGGACGCTCGGGCCTACGCAACGGGCATGCGCGGCTTAGGCGGCGGGGCGAGGTTGTTGTTCGAGCACCCGCACGGCGGCACCCATCCCGTGCGGATCGAGCAGAAATGCCAGTTGAGCATCGCGGCGTGCCCTGCGTGCCAGGCCAGGCACCCACTCGAGCAGGAACTCGCCTTGCGTGGTGAAAGCGGTTGTTTCCAGGTGCAGCGACTCGCCCCAGCGGATGAGGTCGGAGAAATTGACATCGCAGGTGATATCTTGCCGGCCGAAATGCCGGTACACGTCTTCGCCTTCAAACCGCTGCTGGTGGAAGTACGCACGAAGCGTGCCACGAGGCCGGCGGTAATACAGCCGTTCTAGCGTATCGCCGTAGTCGATGGTGAGCAGACGGCCGCGCTTCCACTCCGGCAACCACGCCCGCAGCCACTGGTAGTACGCCAGATGTATCTCGACTTGCTGGCCTGCGCGGCTGCGCCAGCCCGAGTCCCAAACGGTGGGCACCGCCTCTGCGACGCGGGCCAGGGTTGCTTCGCGGCACGGGCCGGCAACTTCGACCAACTCCCCTTCCTGAGATTGAAGATAGACCTCGTGCCAGTTGTTCCCGTCCGAGCGAAAAACGGCGGCGGGGAACGCGTCCACCAGTTCATTGGAGAAGATCAGGGCCTCGCCGCCCGCCTGCCGCAACGCCTCCGCCGGCGTGCGATGCCAGCACACGGGGTAACCTTGTAAACGCTGTTGCTGCACGCTGGTCAGATGTGGCGATTGCTCCACCACGTGGTAGGTCAAACCGCGCCGAGCCCGGTACGGCAACGCCTGGAGCACGCCCGCGGCCAGTTCGCCCGTGCCCGCCCCAAGTTCGATCAGGTGCCAGCGACCACGCCACACGGAAGGCGCCAGGACCTCTTTGCGATGCCGTGCGGCCCAGGCGGCAATGGCCCAAGCCAGGGCCGGGTGAAACGTGGCGGCCGTGGTGAAATCGCCCCCCACGCTACCAATCGAACGGTCACGCTCCCGGCCGCGCTTCGCGCCACCGCTGGTGGACCCGATCGCGGCACGCAGGGCGTAATAACCGTGGTGGGGATCGTGCAGAGCCGCCTGGAGATACTCTTCAACCGGCAACCGCCCTTGGTATTCGTCGAGTTGTTGAGCAAGCAGCGGATGCACGGCGATGCCTGGGCGAAGCGGCAAGGTTGAAGAATCGGATCAATCGGCCCAGCGGGGCGATCCCGCAGCGGCAATGCTGGCTGCCCCCGGCCTGCGACGTAAGCTAGGCTTGCCACAAGGGAAGCCCTGGCACGCTGGCGGCCCTGCGCTGTCCTGCGCCAGCGGCCAACGAGCGCCGCCGACCAACAACCACCCTCGGCAAAGCCGCTTCAAGACATCTTACCCGCACAAGCCTTCCAGTCGTCATGCCCATGCTTGATGCCAATGCCGCCAATTCGCTGGACGGGACCGAACCCAAGCGCAGCCTGCTGTCGCGGGTGAACGTGCTGCTCATCCTGGTGGCCGTCGTGCTGGGCGAGTGCCTGCTGGCTTGCCTGTTGATTCCGTCGGAAGACGAAACCAAGGACAACCTCGGCCTGCCAGCGGCCGTCCAGCCTGCGAGTCTGGAAGCGCCCAAGCCGAAAACGTCCCACTCCACCCTGGGCCTCGACCTGGTGGAAGTCGACCTCGACGGGCATAGCATCTCCGTGACCGATACCGCCACCGGAGCCCACTGGCGGGTGGATTTTAAGCTGTACGGGCTAACCACCACCGAAGACGAGGCCGAGCTGCAGGCATTGCTGCCGCGTGTCGCCAAGCGGCTCCGCGAACGGATCGATACGGTCATCCGCGAGTCGGACCCCAACGACCTGACCGAGCCCGGGTTGGGCTTGATCAAACGCAAGATTTCCGCAAAAGTCAACGAGGCCCTCGGCAAGCCGCTGCTTCGCGGTGTCGCCATCAACGATTTCTTCTTCTTTGAACACTAGCAGTCGCCGCGGGAGTTTGCGGTGCTGCCTGCACAATGCATGTCAAGGCACGCCGCCCACGGGCCGGCACACCTCAATCGGTGCCTGCGGCAAGCCAAGGGGGCTGGCCTTAGCAGCACCGGCCGTTTCATGCAGCGTTTGATCTTTCCCGGTTGCGTGGAGGCTGGGATACTCTGCGCCGCTAGATAGCGGCCGCACCGATCTTGCGTACAGCCCCTCCATGCTGGCAGACATTTATCATGGCAGACGAACACATCAACCCGGACGATATCAAGCAACTGCTGAACCCCGGTGCAGGTGGGGATGCCGCCCGAGATACCCAACCGCCCGGAGGCGATCCTTCCGGCGCCCTGGATCAGGACGAGATCGAAGCGCTGATTCAGGGGGCCACCGCGAGGGCTTCCCAGGGCGGCAAAGTGCAGGCCGCTGGCGAGGGCGACGACCGCCGTCTCCTGGCTCAAAACGATATCGAGCAGCTACTGGAGCCGACGCAAGCCGGCATGCAACAACCGGCCGCCAAGGCCCCCTCACCGCTGGTTCCGCCGCAGCTCGATCCCGAAGGGATCGCGACGGGCGATATCGAGTTCCTGCTGGACCAGGCGGAGCAAGCCTTGGCCTCGGTCGATCACCCGCGGCAAGACGCGCCGCCGGGCATGTCGCCGTTTCAGTTCCAGGAATTTCGCGGTGGCGCGGCACCCGCGCCGCCAGCGGCGTTCGACCTGATTCGCGACGTGGAGCTGGATTTGAAGATCGAGCTTGGCCGCACGCAAATGTACCTGGAAGACGTTTTGAAGCTGCGCAAGGGGGCCGTCGTACCGTTAGATAAGCTGGCCGGCGACCCGGTCGATATTTATGTCAACGGCCGGCTCATCGCGCGGGGCGAAGTGCTGGTCCTCAACGACAACTTCTGCGTCCGCGTGAACGAACTGCTGGCAGCGCAGGAAAACGCGGCCGGCTAAACCGGGTGCCATGGCTCAGTGAGCCATGCGCGGCGCGTCTGGTAAGTGCCGTGCGGAAGTTGGCACCAATGTCTCAGTCCTTGCGCACCGTATCCCGATCCCGAGCACGTACCAGAACGGGGAAGCGCGAGGGAACGAGGCGTTCCTCCGCGATGTGCAGATGGACTCTGTACTGGGCGCGCAGCGCCGTGGCGCGCGGGGGGACGCCAACGATGGCCGAGCCCTACTGGAAGCGCAGTTCGCCGACGATATTCACACCGTACTCGCGGTGCAGTTCCAGGGTCCATTCCTGCGCCAGTTCAATCTGCTCTGGACGCGAGGCGGCGGCGTAACTCTGGATGGGCGACGCCATGAAATTCTGCTGAGCCACAAACGGCGAGATGCGCTGGCCCGACCGAACAAACGACGAACCCGTCACGTGCATCACGTAGACCACGTTCTGTGGTGCGTTGTACGAGACGGCATATTCGCCGTCGTCCAGCCCAAACAAGGTAAGCTGCAACTCCTGGCTGGGCTGCTGGATTTCATCCGGCAGCGGCGTCCAATCCAGGCTCATCCCGCCAAACTGCGCGAACGGCGATGGTTGCATCATCGTCAGCGGAGGCAGCGCCACGCCCTTCTGGCCGGCAAACGACATCTCCGTCAGCGACTTGTTCTGCTTGCGGGCTTCTTCCTCAAGCTGCAGCGCCTTGTCCATCGCGGGCTTGCGGGCCTTGACCAGCTTCCACGCGGTTACGACCTGGTCGCGGACTTCCTGCATGGTTTCCGGGGTGTACGCGGCGCGGTCGTCGATCTTCCAGAACAGGTAGAAGTTGCGGTCCAGATCGGTCGAGCGGGAGATTTCCGGCTCAAAGAGCGTGGCGCGGCGGAAAGCCTCGGCAAAGCTGGCGGCCTGGGGCGAGAGCTCCACGCCCGATACCGATGAAACCCGCTCGCTTTGCCCCAATTCCATTTCGCTGATCTCGCGGAGCGAAACCATGCCGGTGGGCGAAGCAATACGATACCCGCTGCTCTCCACGCCCGATCGTACCGCGTCGAGTGCCTGCTGCTTGAGCTGTTCGCGGATCGGCTTCAACTGCTCGGGCGAATCGGCATACCGCAGGTCGGCCTCGCGCCATTCTTCGGTCAGGCTCGCCACTTGGGCATGTAACTCCCGCAGGCCCACGGTAACGCCGGGGTGGCCATCCAGAATCCACTGTTCGGCCCGCTGCTGTGCCAGGCGATCGCGCACCTCATCCTTGACCAACCACAGCGGCTCATACTGCGGCGGCGGTCCGCCGTACAGGGTCGGAATATCGATCAGTTCGCGCTGGATTTCGGCCAGCGATCGCCGCGGAGTCGCCGGTGGCGCAGATTGGCCCTGGGTGCCCTGGCTGGCAGTCTGGCCACTTTCGTTGGCGGGCGGGGTCAAGGCCGGCTCGCTGGCAGGCGGATCGTTGTCAGAGGAACCTTCGCTGGCAGTGTTCTCAGCAGCGTTCTCAACAGGGGCCGCGGAAGCAGGCGGTGCGCTGACGGGAGGATCGGCCGGGGCCGGATTCGCGGCTTCGTTACCGCCTTGTGTGGGATTGGCGGCGTTATCCTGATTTGCGTTGGTGCCTTGGCTGGCGTCGTTGTCCGAACTTTCGTTGTCTTGCAGGGCTACCGGGAAAGTGCGGCCCACCGCGTCGCCTTGCAGGGCCGCTCCCTCGGGTGCGCTACCCTGGGGCTGCGACGAATCATTCTGGCTCGGCTCGTCGCCGGAATCGGTGTTGCGCTGAGTCCGCACCCGCGGGGCCGGCGGATCGGGTATGTCGCGGGGGTCCACCAGCGGGGCTTCTTCAAAGGTCGTATTGGGAAACAGCGACTTGTTCGCTTCGTAGAAGTTGCGAATGTCCTCTTCGGTGATCGCCTCGCGGGCTTTCTCAACCACCGCGTTGTAGTCGGCCACGATGTACTGGAAGTTCGCCCGCTGGGGCTGCGAGAAACCCGGCTCTGGCGAGTCGGGATTGGCCATGCGTTTCTGGTACTCGGCGAAGAACTGTTGGAGCTCCCGATCCGTGGGCTCGGGAATGTCGTCCATGAATGCCGAAACCGGCACCGCCAACACTTCCGACTCGATCTGCCGGTGCACGCGCTTGAACATCCGCCACCGCTCGGCGGGCGTCCAGGCAGCCACCGAGTAGAAATACTGGTTCTGCAGCCACCGCGCTTGCAGTTCGCGGCGCAGGGCGGCAAATAGCTGCACCTCGTTCACTTGCGTGAGATCGAGCGCCTGCCGAACCTGATCGGGCGTGAGCGGGCCAAACTCGGCCAGGAAGCTGTTGATGGCATCGTCGCTAACCACCATGCCCAGCGATTCTGCCTTGTGCGACATCAGGAAAAGATTGAGCAGGCTCTCGTCGTCGGCTGGGCCAAAATTTTCGGGCCTGCCCGTCAAGGCATGCACAAACCGGTTGGCGACCCCGCGCGACCGCCGCAATCCTTCCAGCGAGGAACGGTACAGATTGCCGATGTTGGTTTCGATCACCACGGGGTCTTGCATGCCGCCACCGCCGGGATTTCCCAGCATGTCGGCCAGGACAAAGGCGACCATCAACAGAACACACAACAACGCCAGAAAGGTCTTCTGGTGCTTGCGGAAACGCTGGAAGGGGCTTGTAGCCATGACTTCTTGCAATCGGTTGGGGAGTTAGCCAGGCCAGAAACGAGCACTTGACAGCCGCCGTGGCAGAACGGTAACAGTGGGCGGTCTTGTCCGGCTGGCGAAACCGTGGTGATTGTAGGGATGACAAGTGCAAATGCAATCCCAACTAACAGTGTCGCAGACTGATTCAAACGGTCAATCTGCTTGACCGCGAGCGGAGATGGCCGCTAAGGTTCCCCGAAATCCCCGGCACCCGGCTGGCCCCCCAAACCGGTCAGAGCTAACCGCTTCCAAGATTCTCGCCAAGGAATCCCGCCGCCTGCGAAAGCGGTCGTCCTTTGGGATAAACGGGAAAACAGAAAGCCTGGGACAAATGCGCAGATGGGCGAATCGATGGTGCCGTTGGCGACCGCGGCCCACATGTTGTCCCCCATCGCATGCAATGTCCGAATGATGGTCGCAGAGTAAGACAGCACCACGAGGCGCCCCCTTCCGGCAGGGGCGGGGTGATTGTGAAGGTCGCCACCGGCCCGCACGCGGCCCCCCGGTTCAACCTGGGCCGGCTACACCGGCAATCCTTGACCAGGCGACGATGGACCAACAGATCGCCGCCTCGCGGGCGACTCCGTAATATATTTGGGCAAGCAGGCCCGCTGCCGCACAGGCCCGCTGCCGCTTGGTGGCAGGCAGACCGGCGCGGCCGGAAACCGACGTGATCGAACAGGCACCCTCATTGAATTCGCGAACTGACCAGGCAGCCCTCCGCTTTTGCCAACTGGCTCGTAAACACTGGCGACCGCCGGACCGGCGGGCCGATGGGGTCGCAAGGCACTGGCCGAAGTGGAAGCTCCCGATGAACCTCCCCGCGTGGCAACCTCATGGCTGAAAAGAACCAGCAGCGAACCGGCAAACCCCTGGTCATTGTGGAATCGCCGGCCAAGGCCAAGACGATCAGCAAGTTCCTCGGGCAGAACTTTGTGATCGAGGCCAGCATCGGCCACATCCGCGACCTGCCGGAAAACAAAAAGCAGCTACCGGCCAAGTACCAGGGCGAGCCCTGGGCCTACCTGGGCGTGAACGTGGATCGCGACTTTGAGCCGATCTACGTGGTAACGCCCGACAAGCGCGAGCAAGTGAAGAAGCTCCAGGACCTGGTCAAGAACGCCCCGGAACTCTACCTGGCGACGGACGAAGACCGCGAAGGGGAAGCCATCAGTTGGCACCTCAAGGAGGTGCTCAAGCCGAACATTCCCGTGCGGCGGATGGTATTCCACGAAATTACGGCCGATGCCATCCAGAAGGCGCTGGCCAGCCCCCGCGGGATTGACGACGACCTGGTGCGTGCCCAGGAGGCCCGCCGCATTCTCGACCGCCTGTATGGCTACGACGTGTCGCAGCTTTTGTGGCGCAAGCTGGGCGGAATCGCCAAGAGCGCCGGCCGCGTCCAGAGCGTGGCGGTGCGGTTGATCGTCGAGCGGGAGCGCGAGCGCATCCGTTTCACGGCGGCCACCTATTGGGACCTGCTGGGCACGTTCGCCAAGCAGCAATCGAACGACGCCCCGTTTGCGGCCCCGCTGGTCCGCGTTTCCGGCAAGCGGATTCCCAACGCCAAGGATTTCGACCCGGAAACGGGCAAACTCGTCGAGCACGATGTGCTGCTGCTCGATGAGGCCGGTGCCGCAGGCCTGGCGGACCGGTTGCGCGATAGCCAGTTTGTGGTGCAATCGCTGGACGACAAGCCGTACACCTCCAAACCTTATCCGCCGTTCACGACCAGCACGCTCCAGCAGGAGGCCAACCGCAAGTTGCGGTTCACGGCCCGGCGGACGATGCAAATCGCCCAAAACCTGTACCAGAACGGCTACATCACCTACATGCGTACGGACTCCACGGCCTTGAGCGAAGAGGCCGTGAACGCCGCGCGAAAACTGGTCGAAGCCCAGTATGGTCGGCAATACCTGCCGGCACAGCCGCGCACCTACGCCACCAAGGTGAAGAACGCTCAAGAGGCCCACGAGGCGATCCGGCCGGCGGGAACCACGTTCCGGATGCCTGAGTCGCTGCGCAGCGAGCTGAACGACGACGAATTCAAACTGTACGAGATGATCTGGAAGCGCACCGTGGCCTGTCAGATGGAAAATGCGCGGGGCCGCCGGATCACCATCACCATTGCCGCCACCAGCCGCGATGGCGAAGAGGCCCAGTTCCAAGTGGGCGGAAAGACCATCGACTTTCCCGGCTATCTTCGCGCCTATGTGGAAGGCTCTGACGATCCCCAAGCCGAATTGGCCGACCAGGAAACCGTTCTGCCCGACGTCCAGGTTGGCGAGCGGTTGGACTGCAAAGCGCTGGATCCCAAGAGCCATACCACGCAGCCGCCAGCCCGCTTCACGGAAGCCACGCTCACCCGCACGCTGGAGCAGATGGGCATTGGCCGCCCCAGCACGTACGCTTCCATCATCGACACGATTTTGAACCGCAAGTACGTGTTCAAGCGGGGCAACGCGCTGATTCCTACCTGGACAGCGATGGCGGTCATCAACCTGATGGAGCAATACTTCGAAACGCTGGTCGATTACCGTTTTACGGCCCGGCTCGAAGACGAGTTGGACGCGATCAGCCGCGGCGAGGCGGGCCACGTTGAATACCTGCGGCGGTTCTACTTCGGCGATGGGCAGAACGACCATCACCATGGTCCTGAAGGGGGCCTAAAGCACCAGGTCGAAAGCAAGTTGGGTGAAATCGACGTGCGGGCCGTGTGCCAGTTTCCCGTCGGCCGTCCCCACGAACTGCGCGAAGGCGAAGAACCGATCTTCGTGCGTGTTGGCCGATATGGGCCGTTTCTGGAACAAGGCGATCGCCGCGGTACGTTGCCCGACGACATCGCCCCCGACGAAGTCACCCTCGACAAGGCCCGCGAACTGCTCGACCAGGCCCAGCGCGGCGAAGAACCGCTGGGAATCTGCCCGGAAACGGGCAAACCGGTCTTCCTCAAGCAAGGGCGGTTTGGACCGTACGTACAGCGAGGCTCATCCGAGGATGACGAAAAGCCGCAAAATGCATCGCTGCTCAAGGGCATGGACCCCAGCGAAGTCAACCTGGAAACGGCACTCAAGCTGCTGTCGTTGCCGCGCGAGCTAGGTTTGCATCCCGAGAACGGCGAACCCATCGTGGCCCACAACGGCCGCTACGGACCGTATGTGAAGTGGGGCAGCGAGTCGCGCAGCCTGCCAGCGGGCCTTTCACCGCTGGATGTCACGCTGGAGCAGGCCGTGCAACTGCTGGCCCAACCCAAGACCGGCCGCCGCAGCTTCAGCCGCACCCCGAAAGAACCGCTCAAGGAGCTGGGCGAATCGCCGGTGACGGGCAACAAGATTCAACTGTTGGAAGGCCGCTATGGTCCGTATGTGACCGACGGCGAAACCAACGCCTCGCTGCCCAAGGATCTGGCGCCCGAGGACCTCACGCAGGAGCGGGCCCTGGTCCTGCTGGCCGAGCGGGCCGCCAAAGGCCCTACCAAGCGCAAGAAGAAAGCCGCCAAGAAGAAGGCGACCAAGAGAAAGGCTGCCAAGAAGAAGGCCAAGGCCACGGCAAAGAAAACCACCAAGAAGAAATCCTAGCCACGTAGGGCCGGCTTCATTCGCCACCCAAACGGCAAGGATGGTGCCTGGTACTCACGCCACACCGTAGGGCTGTCCCCACGGGCCATTTAAACCGTCGCACCGGCGGAACCCACTGCACCGGGATTGAGGCTGGTACTCGCTTCGCACGGCTCGCAGCCCCGTGGCACACAGGGGGCCGGTTCCATCGGCAGTTTGCGCCGTCGCCACTTCGCACGGCCAATGGCGCCTGAAACAACCGCGGGGCACGGCGATGCCATCACAGCTCATCGCCGCAAAGCGCTGCCATTGGCTGCGAATCGCATTTGGGCATGGACCCAGCGCTGCCAGTCGCGCTCCAGATCGCCCAAGCTGGCGTAACCATAGTGCTGCCGCACGGCTGTATCCCAATTGCCGTTGTGTCCGTCGACGGCGAACTGCAAGAACGTGGTACGGCTGCCCCGGGCAAAAAGAAACTCGGCCAGCGAACAGCAGACCGTGTACGCGGTCTGGTCGGTTGCCGCGATGTGACGGCGGTCAAGCACACTTCGCAGTTGTGGATACTGGCCGGTTGAAACCATGTCGGCCAGAATCCGCCGCCGCACGGCAATCACGGCCCCGTCGTCGTGCAAACCGGCACACCCTTCCTGGGCAAAAACGGGCAACTGCTCACCGAATCGTGTGGCCAGCACGCAGTGCAACAACTCGTGCGCGAGTGTCGCTCCGTGCGCCAGTTCCTCACTGGTCTTGAGCCAGATGATGTGGTGCGTACGTTGCGGCCGCTTCAGCGGCAGCATGGCCGCATGATCTTCGCCCGGCGATAGCCGTACGTGGATGATAACCGGACCATCGCCATCTCGCAGCGTTTCGCCAAGCCATGCCCGCGCAAGCTCGGCGCGGTAATGCTCAGCCTGGCGAAGCACCCCCGCGGCAATGCGCTGGTTGGGTGCGTGGACGATGAAGTTGGAACTGCTAGCCAACCCAATGTCGCTAGGCGCCGCTGAAACGAGTGCGGCGCACAAGAGCAGTGTTGCTTCCATGCTCGTAGGCCCTCCTTGGTGGAGGACTGAATGTGCGCCATTACCGGCCTGCGCGTCAATCGCGAATATTGGCAAGTCGCCAATTCCGCCGAAAAACCGCCCGCACCCTGCGCCAACTGGGGGGGCCTGCAGGCTTCAAGCCCGACAACCTGCCGCACAATGGTTGCCTTCAATGCCGGTTTCAGTCCAACCGGGTGGCTCGCGCAGCGTCACGGTGAACGATTTCCGCCAGCAGGATTTCGCGTTCCAGTTCCAGCGCGATCCGCCCGGCGGCGAACTCCGCCAACCCCACTTGCCGTTCGTTGAAGATGCGCGACCGTTCGTCGAACAGCCATAGCGTGCCGAAGACTTGCGACGAGCTGCTGACGGGGACACAGAGGGCCGCATCACAAGGTTCCGGCACCGCCCAGTGCAGCATTTCCTCGGGCGATTCCAAGACCACGGCGTGGCCGGCCATCGCCTCCAGATCGGACTTGGCACCCTTGAGCGGCCGGGCGGGTTCGCACAGGTGCGAGACAGGCAAGCCCCAGGCGGCCCGCAACTTGAGGTGCGTGGTGGCGTCGTCGAGCAGGTACAAACCGGCAGCCGTGCACAGGATCGCGTCCACGGCCGTGGCCAACACCGATTCCAGCCGCGTGGCAATGTGTTCCTGTTCGCCGCGGCGGGCGATCACCGGCACGGCGGTCGCCAGCTCGGCTTCGCTGCGGCGCAGTTGGAACTGCGATTGAATCAGGGCGTTCAATACGGCCGCGTACGAGGAAGCCAGCGCAGCGGCCACCTCCAAATCGACACGGTGCCCCGTCAAAGCGGGTGAACCGCCCAGCTCCAAACGCAATTCGCCCAACGTGCCGGCGCGGCCTCCAATGGGCATGGCCCACAGCACCTCGGGGTCGAGATCGGCATCGGCGGTTTCCACAAACCGCAGCGGCCAACCGGTGCTTTCCTCATAGGCACGCAGAAAATCAGCCAGGTGCAGCAATGGATCCGCACTGACGGCTGCCAGCTCCTTGGTTCGACCACGCACAGAAGGTGTCACGGCATTCCACCTCGTTCCGGGAGAGCAACTTACGATGCTAGCAAGACCAGCGGCGCGGTACGGGAGGCCTGCGCCGCAACGCAGGGGGGGGCATCCCTCCGCGTTTAGCGAGTCTGCGTTTGTGTCATCGTCGCCCTTTCCCCCGTAAGTCGAAGGAATGCGAAAGCTTAACACCCTTAAGGAGTTTGACGATTTGCCAGGTGGTGCCGATTGTCGGCATATCAATCTTTCTGCCGAAAATCCGCCAGATTCAACTAGCACATATTTTCTGATTTGCGTATTTAGCGGGTATTGGCAATGGAATGTCCCGTTCTCCACATCACGGCTGCCTACCGCAGAAAGCGGGAGACACGTCCATGGTGTCCATTTATCACTAGTAACCATGTGGCTTAAGAACCAGCGAATTCAGCGTTTAGGCGGTGGGCGACTTGAGCGGTGGGGCCTGAAATTGTGGTCGAAATTGCAGTTCTCTGCCCTGCAATCTCGCAAAGACGAACAGGTGGTGAAGCTGCTGCGAGAGGTGCGAAGCGAACGCGTCTCGCTGCTCAGCGCCTTCGAGGCCTATAACATCTATTCGTTCGCGCGGGCCATGAGCCGGCTGCCCGGCGACATGGCGGAAGTGGGTGTCTTTCAGGGCGCCTCGGCCCGTCTCATTTGCGAAGTCAAGGGCGAGAAGGTCCTGCGACTGTTTGATACGTTTGAAGGTCTGCCGCAATCATCCGATAAGGATAACGGCGTCCATCGCAGCGGAATGTATGCGTGCAGCCTGGAATCGGTGAGCCAATATCTCTCGCGATACGAGGGCGTGGAATACTACCGGGGGCTGTTCCCTGATTCGACGGCGACCACGCCCGATGCTCAGTACTCCTTCGCCCATTTCGATGTCGATCTGTACGAAGGCACCTTGGCCTGCCTGGAATACTTCTATCCGCGGATGGTGCCCGGCGGGATCATGATCTCTCACGACTACGGCCTGTTAGCCGGCGTGGAAGCGGCCTTCACCGAGTTCTTTGCCGACAAGCCAGAACCGGTCATCGACCTGCCGACCACGCAGTGCATCGTGGTGAAAAGTGCATCGTGGTGAAACAGGTCGATTGATACTTGCGCGGCCAGCTTGCGCT
>CAZEEG010000023.1:35940-54462 GCA_964511065.1 uncultured Pirellulales bacterium
AAAAGTGCATCGTGGTGAAACAGGTCGATTGATACTTGCGCGGCCAGCTTGCGCTGGAAAACGGAAGTCGTTCCGGCGCCGATCGTTCAACGATCGAACGTTGGCGGCGCAACCATCCATAGCATCCAGCAGCCACATCCAACACTGCCTTGCCCAACCCTGCCTTAGCTGCGGGCCAGCGCCAAAACACGCCTTGAGCGCAGCCCATCTCCTGCTGCGCATTTCCTGAAGCGGCCAGTTCCCGCCGAAAGCCAGAAATCGCAAACCGCCCCGCCCTCGGCGCACACCCCGATCCGGTTTGGACTATAATCGGGCGGTCGTTGCGGGCCGCGCGGCGGGTGGTGGTTGTCGCGCCCCCAGGCCACCGATAGTGGCCAACGCGGTCCCACCCCCCCAGCACTTGCAACGCGAAATGTCTGGCGCCGCCATGAAAGCGTTCACTCGGCCATTGCTGTTGGCTTTGCTCGTCGCCGCACCGCTTTCGGCCACGGCGGCTCCACCGCAAGACGGCAAATACAACATCCTGTTCATCATTTCCGACGATCTCACGGCCACCGCGCTTTCGTGCTACGGCAACGAATTGTGCCGCACTCCCAACATCGACCGCCTGGCGGAACGCGGCGTACGATTCACCCGGGCTTACTGCCAGGGAACGTATTGCGGACCATCGCGGGCTTCGTTCATGTCGGGCTACTACCCACACGCCCTGGGCATCCTGGGCTACACCTCGCCGCGACCGGTCATTGGCGACAGGGCAACTTGGGCGCAGCACTTCATGAATGCCGGGTACCATACCGCGCGTGTCAGCAAGATCTTTCACATGGGAGTGCCCGGCGGTATTGAAGCAGGCACCGACGGCGCAGACGATCCGGCATCGTGGAATGAGCGCTACAACAGCGCCGGCCCGGAATGGAAGGCTCCCGGCAACGGCGAAACGCTGGAAGGCAACCCCGACGGCAAGAAACCCGTCGTCGGCGGCAATACGTTTGTGGTGGTCGAGGCGGAAGGCGACGACCTTGTCCACTCCGACGGCAAAACGGCCCAAAAGGCGTGCGAGTTGATCCACAAGTTCAAGGACATGGACAAGCCGTTCTTCTTGGGTGTGGGCTTCGTTCGCCCACACGTGCCGTTTGTCGCACCGGCCCGTTATTTCGAGCCTTTCCTGCCGTACGCTAAGCTTCCGCTGCCTGAGAAGGTGCCAGGCGATTGGGACGACATCCCCAAGCCCGGCATCAATTACAAAACCAGCGCCAACATGAAAATGGACGAGCGCCGGCAGAAGAAGGCGCTGGGCGGATATTATGCCGCGGTGGCGTACATGGATGCCCAGGTGGGGAAGGTGCTCGACGCCCTGCACGCTGCCGGCCTGGACGACCGCACCATCGTCATCTTTACCAGCGATCACGGTTACCATCTGGGCGAACACGACTTTTGGGCCAAGGTCAGCCTGCACGAAGAATCGGCGGCCGTGCCGCTCATCATCTGCGTGCCGGGCAAGAAACCGGCCGTATGCCACTCGCTGGTGGAACTGCTCGATCTGTTCCCCACCACGGCCAGCCTGTGTGGTTTGGACATCCCGCAGCGCCTGCAAGGCAAGAACATTGCCCCGCTGCTGGACGATCCCAGCCGCGAGGTGCGGCAAGCCGCCTTTAGCGTCAACGGTCGCGGATTCCTGCTCCGCGAGGACCGCTGGGCCTATATTCAGTACGGCGAAAACGGGGGTGGCGGGCGCGAACTGTTCGATATGGACCGCGATCCCAAGCAATACACCAACCTGGCCGACCATCCCGATCATCGCCAGCGGGTGGAAGCCTTCCAAGCCAAGCTGGCCGCCAAGCTTCAGGAAGTTCGCACCAACGACCTGGAGCAGCCGCGTGCGGATCAAAAGCCGTAGTGTGAGATTCAACCGGCGCGGTTATGCGCACGGCGGCCAGCGGCGAGCCGTTTGGCGTTGAAAAACCGCGGCATATGCGCTCGGCACCCGGTAGCTGCTGCCCTGGTTCCTGTCGTTGAAAGATAACTTTCTCCCTTTGTTTCTGACGAGGAAACTGCTCATGCGTCGTATGTTGTTGCCCTGTGCCTTGGTGGTTTGCGGTCTGGTGGCTGCTGCGGTCGCGCAGGCCGAAGAAGCCAAAACGCGCAGCCTGTTCAACGGCAAGGACCTTTCCGGCTGGCATGCCGATATTCCGGCCCTGGACGACAATCCGCAGGGCAAGAGCGCGTTCACCGTCCGCGACGGCAAGCTGGTCAGCCTGGGCGATCCCCGCGGCCACCTGCTGACCGATGAAGAATTCCAGAACTACCGCCTGGAAGTCGAGTACCGTTTCCCCGGCAAGCCGGGCAACTGCGGCATCCTCGTGCATGCTTCGACGCCGCGGGCGTTGTACAAGATGTTCCCCAAGTCGCTGGAAGTGCAGATGAACCACCAGCACGCAGGCGATTTCTGGTGCATCGTCGAAGACATTAAAGTGCCCGACATGGAGAAACGCCGCGGCCCGAAGGAAAACTGGGGCATCACCGAAGGCAAGGCCCGGCGGATTCTGAACCTCACCGACGACTCGGAAAAACCGCTGGGCGAGTGGAACACCATGGTGATCGAATGCGTCGGCGACGAAGTAAAGGTGTGGGTCAACGGCGACCTGGTCAACCATGGGTATGAATGCACGGCCACCAAGGGCCGGCTCGCCATTCAGGCCGAAGGCGCGGAAGTCGAGTTCCGCAAACTGGACCTCACGCCGATCAAGAAGCTGAGCGACTGACGGCAAGCCGGCTTGCTCGTCGAGAAGATATCCGCAGCACAGGGGTGGCCGATACGCCGTTTGCGCGATTCGATCGGCATCACGATACCACCTGCACGGTAGCGCCCAACCCCCCGACTACCATCCACCGATGGTGCGTTTACTCCCACCACGAGCGCACGCGATCGGCCAGCGTGCGCTCTTTTTGGGGCACATCGACGCCCCGGGCAAACTCGGCCCAGGCCTTGGCATCGCGGCCGTAGTAGCGGCCGGTGGCTGCCTGAAGCGAGTCGATGGTGGAGTGGACGACGGCCGGGTTGGGGTCGTCCAAGGCAACCGCCAGCGCCTGCACGGTTTCGGGTTCTTTGAGCGTGCCAAGCCCTCGGATGGCGGCCATCCGCACGGCGAGGTCCTTTTCGCTTTCGACCACGCGGGCCAACACCCGGATGTTTTCGCTGCCGCCGCGCTGGACCAATCCCCGCACGGCCATCAACCGCACAAATTCATCCTCGTCGCTCAAGGCTGCGTGCAGCACCTTCTGGCTGGTGGGCGTGGGAAAACTGGCCAGGGCCTCGACGATATGCGTGCGCAAGATCGGGTCTTGCGTATCGCGGATTTCCAGGGCTAGCTGCTGCGCAACCTGTTCCTGCTCCTCGGGGCTCTGGCGGCGGGCCTGCGATGCCAACTGCTCGTACCGTTCGATCTTCTGGTGAGGAAGCTCAAAATCAGCGACATCCTGCTTCTCCCAAAAGAGAATGCCGGGCGGGAATCCAGCGGAGTTGCAGCCCACCGCTGGAAGCACTACCCACATCAGCACATAAACCAGGAGTCGTCGCATACGCCTGCGGCAGTCGATTACGAGCGTGAAAAACGCACCGGGACGGGGATAACACCGGGAAAGGCGGCCAAGGGTAGCAAAGGGTTCGGCCGGGGGCCAGACGTTTTTCGCCCCGCTGCGCAGCACAAGCATGCACGCCCCAAATGCTGGCAAGACTTCTGCCCCGCGGCCGAATACCCTATCGGAGTTTCAGCCGCCGAACCTCTAGTTCGATTGGGCAAAGTTTATGGGGGGCGCTGCATCGCTGGCTGCAAGCAGCGCATCAAGCACGTGTGCCGCGGCCTCGCTGAGCGATGGAGAACCGGGGTCAGACTTCACGTGACGGCTGCCAGCACCGCTTGCGAACTTACCGTGCCTTTCTTGGGCCGTTTTCCGGCAATTTGCTATCATGAAGGTGCCGCGTCCGTGCGGACGTCAACTCAATGCGAGGAGAGCGAGCATGCCCGACCCACGGGAGCATATGGACCAACGGCCCTGGCTGGAGCAGATACTGGCTCGCATCCCTGGTTTCGCGGGTTACCTGGACCGCGCCCGGCGCCGCGAGGCCGATGCTTTACAGCGGACCTTTCTCGCCGACCGACTGCAGCGCTCCAAGTCGGCCATCGACGATGTCACCCGCGATCTGACCGCGCGCGGCATGATCGACCTGCTGGGCGAGTTCGACCGGTTGCGGATGCGGCTGGACCGGCTGATCGCCAAGATTCGCGGCGCGATGAACGGCTACAGCGGATTCTTCGACCTGGTGCAGATCGACGCCCACGTGCTCGACCGCGTGTACGAACACGATGCCGACATGCTCGATCGCGTGGAAAGCCTGGCCGAGATGGTCGAAGACCTCAAGCAGGTGCCAGACCCGGCCGAAATTACCGGCAAGGTCCAGGGCTGCATCGACCAGGCGCAAGAGGTGGAACGGGTGTTCGACATGAGGGCCGAAATTTTGCAAGGGCTCGATTGACCCAAGCCGGCAGCACTGCCAGCGCGGCACATGGGGGGCAGTGAACCTGGCCCCGCAGCAAAGCTGCTATCACGCCACGCTGTCACGCGCTGCCGCACCGGGCCCCCCCCGAGCAGCCACCGCGCCGGCTTTACCCTTGGGCCGGCGGCAAGGCACTGCCGTGCGGATCGCCGAACAACTCAACAACAGCGAGAGGATATCTCGATGGGCATTCGCCTTGAAGTCATTCAGTATTTCGATGAAGGCAATCGGTCACTGGTCCACCGGATTCCGCCAGAAGGCTCGGCCGACATCAAGTATGGCGCCCAACTGATCGTGCAAGAAAACCAGGAAGCCGTGTTCTTCCGCGACGGCCGCGCCATGGACCGCTTCGGTCCCGGGCGGTACACGCTCACCACGATGAACGTGCCGATCCTCACGCGGCTGCTGACCATTCCCTGGCAGAAGTCACCTTTCCAGGCCCAGGTATACTTCATCGGCAAACAGACGTTCCTCGACCAGAAATGGGGAACACGGCAGCCCATCGCCTTCCGCGATCCCGATTTTGGAATCGTGCGGTTGCGGAGCTTTGGCAAGTACTCGTTCCGCGTGATCGATAGTGCGGTACTGCTCAACACGCTGGTCGGAACCCAAGGCAAGTACACCACCGACGATGTTACGTCGTTCCTGCGCGACCTGATCGTTAGCCGGATGACCGACCTGCTGGGCACGCTGAACATCAGCCTGCTGGACCTGCCGGCCCGGTACGACGAAGTCGGCTCCGGCACCCGGGCCAAGGTGGCCGAGGAGTTCTCCAAGTATGGGCTGGAACTGGTCGATTTCTTCATCAATGCGGTCACGCCACCCGAGGAAGTGCAAAAAGCCATCGACCAGCGCAGCAGCATGGGCGCGGTTGGCAACCTCAATGCGTTCATGCAGTACCAGGCGGCGCAGAGCATGGCCAAGATGGCCGAGCGCGGCGGCGATGCCGGGGGCGCCATGGGCATGGGGATGGGCGCCGGCTTCGGCATGATGATGCCCGGCATGCTCCAGCAGGCGATGGCCGCCCAGGCTCAGCAGGGCCAGCAACCACCCCCGCAGGTACCGCCCACCGCAGCCGTGCCGCCGCCGGGCGCCTATCAAGGCGCGCCGCGTGCCGCCGCACCGCCGCCAGCTGCAGCATCGCAGGCCCAGGCCGGCCCCCAAGCCGATATGTTCGCCGACTTGGCGAGCCAACCGCCGGAGTCCGCACCGGTGCAGGTAGATCCCCGGCAATTGGTGCGCACCGTGGCCGAGGCGGCCGGCTACCGCATCGCCGACACGCCCGAGGGGTTCGACATCACCGTGCCGATTGGCACGATGCGCAAGCAGGTGGTCCACGTGCAGTTTGGCGAGCAGGACGACGAGGGCCACGAGATCGTCCGGTTCCATTCAATCTGCGGCCCTGCCTCCGAGCGCAACGCCATGCAACTGCTTCGTTACAACACGCGGATGGTTCACGGCGCCTTTGCCGTGGTGCAGCAGGGCAACCAGGAAAAAATCGCCATCCAGGCCAACCTGCTCGCCGAAACCGCCGACGCCCTCGAAGTGAACCGCGTGCTCGCCGCCGTTGCCTGGCAGGCCGATCGCGTCGAAGAAAAACTGCTCGGCGGTCGAGATCAGTATTGATAAACCCGTTCGCAAATCACCGTCCGCCTCAACGGATACGCGCCATCTACGGAAGGATAACGCTCATGGCCGACGCGTTGGCAATTGTGCTGGCTGCCGGGAAAGGAACCCGGATGAAATCGGACTTACCCAAGGTGCTGGTTCCGGTGGCTGGCCGGCCTATGGTGGAATACGTGCTCGACACGCTCCAGCGCGCCGGCGTACGACAAACGGTTGTGGTGGTCGGCTACCGTGCCGAGCTGGTCCGGGAAACGCTCTCGCACCGGCCCGGCCTGCTGTTTGCCGAGCAGACAGAACAGTTGGGCACCGGCCACGCCGTGATGATGTGCCGCCAGCACCTGGCCAACCACCACGGCCCTGTGGTGATCCTGGCCGGCGATTCGCCCATGATCGAGGACCGTTCCATCGCCGAACTGCTGGCCACTTTCCAGCGCGATCGGCCGGCCTGTCTCCTGGGCACCGCCCACAAACCCAATCCCGCGGGGCTGGGACGCATTGTCCGCGATGCCAGCGGCGCTTTTGCGGGCATTGTCGAAGAGAAGGACGCCACCGAGGACCAGCGCAAGATTACGGAAGTGAACCTGAGCTGCTACCTGTTCGACGCGCAGAAACTGCTCGCCGCGCTGGATCAGCTCGGCAACGACAACCAGCAGCAGGAGTATTACCTGACCGATTGCCCCGGCATCCTGCTGGCGCAAGGCGAGAACGTGCAGGCCCTGCCGATCCTCTCAGATCGGGAAACCCTGAGCATCAACAACATGGAAGAACTGTCGGCCGTGGAAGAAGTGCTGCTGCAATCCAAGCCATAGCGCACGGCACGCCCCGTTCTTGCTCGGCAGCGGCCGTGGGGTTGGCCGTTACGGCTGCTTGGGTTGTTCGGCATAGAGCCATGCTACCGGAAAGCGCGTGACATGCGTCTCGGCCAGGCCGTTGTTTTGGCGGCGGTCGCCGGCACAGTGCGCCAAGACAACGTGTTCGTCCTCGAAGTGCATCGCCGTATAGCAGTACCAGCCGTGAGGATTATCGGCCAAGATTCGTACCGTCTTCCACGTGCGGCCTTCGTCGCGCGAGATGGCCGCGGCAAACGGAGTCCGCCTTCCGCGCAACTCCGGCGCGATGTTCGCATGGTCGTTCCACACCGCCAGCAGGTCGCCCGTGGACGGAATCCGCTCGATCGTTGCCGGTGAGAGCGGCGACTTGAGGTCCGAAGGTTCCAGGGCCGACCAGCTCTTGCCGCCATCGGTCGAGAGGGCCATGAACTGGCTGCCGCCGTTGGTGCGGCAAAACAGCAGCAGGCCCCGCTTGGTTTCGACCACACCTGGCTCCTGCAGCACCACCTTTTCGTGCCCGGCGGCCGGTTGAGCTTCTTCCCCGGCCTGCCAGGTGCGGCCGGCGTCGTCGCTGTAGTAGCAGATGATCTTCGCGGCGCCGGTCCACTTGTCCTGCCCAGGGCCATAATGTTGGGCCAGCGGAACGATCAATCGCCCATTGGCAAGCTGCACCACGCGATCGTTGTTCAGCACGTAGTAGCCGGCCTGCTTGTCGGGCACGATCATCGTGGGCTCGCTCCACGACTTGGCTTCGTCGGTGCTGAAGCGGACCACAGGGCGGCAGTCCTGCTGCGATTCCTTGCGCAGATAGAATAGGGCAATCCGGCCGTCGGCCAGCCGCACCAGCGAGACCGACATCACGTTCAGCCCGCTCTCGTTGGGCAACACGGTAACGTCTTTGTCCGACCAGGTTTGGCCGCCATCGCGGGAGGAGCGGCTGGCCAGGAAGGCGTCGGCGTGATCGCCGGCCCCGCCCACAAAATGCGTATAGATCAGCAGCAGTCGGCCGTCGCGCAGGCGGATGAAGTCGCCTTCGCTGTTTCGAGGGTTGCCCGGCCCGGGCGGCAACAGCGCGATCGACTGGACCGGTTCAGCCACCGCCAAAGGAAACGCCGCTAAAGGAAACGCCGCCAAACACGCCGCCAGGCAGGAAAGCACCAGCAACAGCCGCCTGAAGCGGCCAACCACGGCACGAAGAAATCCTGCGTGCTGCATGACGTTCTCCTTGCTTGGCTCGTGGGCAGAAGCGAGCGCGTGTCCAGGGGCGCGATTCAGGCTGCGACCGCCGCACGGTCGTTCCAGTGAGGCACGTTACACGGCTGGCGGCGTGACGCCCAGCGAGGCGGCCAGGTCGGTCAAAGCCCGCCAGTTGCCTTCGTCCATCGGCACCCCTTCCACGCTGCGGCGGGCAAAGGTGCGGCGTTCGGGATCGCCGGGCAGCAGAATTTCATCCACGCCGTCGATGCGGGGGCAACCGCGGACGAACGCTTCCAGGTCTTTGACTTCTTTCTCAAAGTGTTCGCAGCCACCTCCTAACTGGGCCGTGTCAAACACCTGCATGAAGATGCAGTTGCCGTTCTGATTGATGGGCACTTCGCGAATGCACACGCCGCCCGAGAGGGCACCGGCGAAAATCTCCACCATCAACCCCAGGCCAAAACCCTTGTACGCCTGGTCGCCGCCCATGGGACGGATCGTACCGGGCGGGTTGCCGTAGAGCGTGTTGGGATCGTTGGTGGGGCGGCCCTCGGAGTCCAGCAGCCAGCCATCGGGCACCTGCTCCCCGGCAATCTTCTTGACCCGTACCTTCCCCTCGGCCGTGGCGCTGGTGCCAAAATCCAGCAGCAGCGTATGGTCGCCGGCGGGCACGCCGATCGCCAGCGGGTTGGTTCCCAGTCGCGGGGCCTTGCCGCCCGGCGGCGCTACGCGGCGGGAGTGGCCATGGGTGTTGACCATCACCATGGAAACCATGCCGGCCGCGGCGGCCATTTCGCAGTATTCGCCCAATCGGCCCGAGTGGCTGCAGCGGATCAGGGTCCCCACGCAGACCCCGGTTTCGCGCGCTTTCTCAATCATCCGCCGCATCAGCCGCTGGGCCTGGGTTTGGCCGAATCCCCAGCCGCCATCGGCACTGATGATCGACGGCGTTTCATTGATGACTTTGAACTCGGCGCCGGGGACCACCTCGCCCTTGCGGAGCGTATCCAGGTAAAACGGAATCCGCATCACCCCGTGAGAATCGTGCCCGCAAAGATTGGCGTTCACCAGGCTTTCGCCCACCAGGGCCGCTTCCTCGGGCCCCACGCCGCCGGCCGCAAGCAACTGGGTAGCAAATGTCTTCAGATCGGCGGGCGAAATGTTGGGCATGGCAGCAGACCCTTTTTGGCAAACGGGGCAGGCGGAAATTTCCCGGCGGGAAGCCGCCTTGGCGTCGCCGGCGGCTCGTGCGCTCTACGGTAGCAACCCCCGGGCCGGGCGGCAACTCGCGGCCCGGATGCAAAATCGCCCACGTGCGAACATGGCGTGCGCTCTGCCAACACGGCGCCGCCGCGACCGCCGAACGGTTGTGCGCTCCATCGGCCCGCTGGCCAAACGGGCTCGGTCCCCTACTGGCGCCGTCCCTGCCGGGTTACTATGAAGTAGTTCCCGGGGCATGGCTGATGGTTGGCGGCCTTGGGCTGCGGCTGGTGGCAGCCGCGCCGCCCCCCGCTAACGCGTCCCTTGTTTCGACGATGATACCTGTGAAGCCAATCGACTTGTCAGACCGCGTCTGTGTTGTCGGCGCCGGCAGTTCGGGACTGGCGGCGGCCAAGAACCTCCGTGAGCATGGCATGCAGGTCGATGTGCTGGAGCGGGAAGCCGATCTGGGCGGGAACTGGAATTACGGTTCACCCGCTGCCCGCGTGTATCGCAGCACGCACATGATTTCGTCGAAGCGGTTCACGCAGTATCCCGACTTCCCGATGCCGGCAGAGTTTCCCGACTATCCGCACCATGCCCAGGTGCTGGCCTACTTGCGGAGCTACGCCGAGCAGTTCGAATTGCTGGATTGCATCCAGTTTGGAACCGGGGTGGTGCGGATCGAGCCGGTGGATTCCGAACCGGCGGAGAACGGCGCCGCGCACCCGCCGGCGGCAGAACACCGCAATGGCCGGCCCTACGCTTCCAGGCGGCCGCGCTGGTTGGTGACGGCCTCGGACGGTTCGCGGCGGATCTATGGCGCGGTGGTGATCGCCAATGGGCACCATCGGTGCCCCAAGTGGCCGCGTTGGCACGGCAGCTTTCGCGGCGAAATGCTGCACTCGGCCCACTATAAAACGCCCGAAACCTTTCAGGGCCGCCGGGTCCTGGTGGTCGGGGCCGGCAACAGCGGGTGCGATATCGCCGTAGAAGCGGCCCAAAATGCCGAGGCCACCTTTCACAGTTTCCGCCGTGGGTATTACTTCATCCCCAAATATCTGCTGGGCGTTCCGGCCGACCAGGGCGGCGATTTCCTCCACTGGTTAAGGCTGCCGCTATGGCTGCGGCGGCGGCTCACGCAAATGCTGCTGCGCCTGAGCGTGGGGCGGCCCGATCAGTATGGGCTGCCCAAGCCGGACCACCGCCTGTTTGAGACCCACCCCATCGTGAACACGCTGCTGCTGTACTACGTGCGGCATGGCGACATCACCCCCAAGCCCGACATCGCCCGGCTCGACGGCGATTGGGTTCACTTTGTCGATGGCACGCGGGAAAAGATTGACGTCATCGTGTGCGCGACCGGGTATCACCTGGTCTTTCCCTTCATCGACCACCGATGGCTGAACTGGCACGACGGGCGTCCGCGGCTTTACCGCCATGTCTTCCACCCGCATTGCGACAGCCTGTTCGTGGCCGGCATGATCCAGCCCGACAGCGGCATCTTCTCGCTGGTCCACTGGCAGACTCAGGCGATTGGCCTGTTTCTCAAGTCGCTGGATGAAGGCACGCAGGCAGCCCCGATGTTGCAAAGGTTGAAGGCCACGGAAGCAACCGCCGAAGACTTGGGAGCCGGCATCCGGTACACGCAAAGCGAACGCCACTCGATCGAGGTTGAACACTGGAGCTACATGAAACGGATGAAGGAGCTGGTGCGGCAGTTGAGAGCCGCCTCGGAAAAGGTGATTCCCGCATAGGGCAGACGCCCGAAGCTGCCGCATCGGCGCAAGTGATCCAGCGAACCTTTTTTGTGTGAGCCGAGTCGATTGAGTGCAAGAGCCAGAACCTGGTCGCATCGGCTCCCGTGATCCAGTGAACCTTTTTCAGCCCGGCAGGTTCTATCAGCCAAGCCGTCCTGGCCTTGCACCTGCCCGCTGTCTGCCGCAACGATGGTGAGGGCAACCTGCCCGCTGGTGGCGCGGGCGGTCCGGCAACGCATTTGCTGGGCCTCCGACGGCCCCCGCCGCATTTCAGCCCAACCACGATGGAGCATCCCGGTGCCTGCCATGGATTCAAGTCAAGCCGATCCGATCACGCTGGACGACGTACTAGCCGCCCGCGAGCGAATCTCGCCGTATCTTTCTCCCACGCCGCTGTATGGCTGGCCGGGCCTGGCCAAGCGGCTGGGCTGCGATTTTCTTCTCAAGCACGAGAACCATCAGCCGACCGGGGCCTTTAAAGTCCGCGGCGGTGTGAACCTGGTTGCTGCCGCCAGCGAAGAAGAGCGGCAGCGGGGCTTCATCGCCGTTTCAACCGGCAATCACGGCCAATCCCTGGCCTTCGCCTGCCGGCAATTCCAGGCGCAGCTTACGGTGATTGTCCCCGAAGGCAACAATCCCGACAAAACGAGGGCGATCCGCAACTGGGGTGCGGAAGTGATCGAACACGGTCACGACTTCGACGCCGCCCGCGATTACTGCGAACAACTTGTGGCCGAGCGGGGTTGCCGCTATGTCCACTCGGCCAACGAACCGTATTTGATTGCCGGCGTGGCGACCTGGGCGCTGGAGGTTCTCGAACAAGGACCGCCGCCCGACGTGCTGTTGGTCCCCATCGGCCTGGGCAGCAGCGCATCGGGCGCATCGCTGGTGGCGTCCTGGCGGAGCCCTGAAACCCGGGTGATTGGCGTTCAGGCGGAGAACGCGGCCTCGGTGGCGCTATCGTGGCGGCGGGGTGAAATTTACTCAACCGGGTCGGCCAACACGTGGGCCGAAGGGCTCGCCACGCGCGTACCGGCCACCATGACGTTCGACAATCTTCGGCGACACCTGCACGATGTCGTTCTGGTTTCAGAAGACGAAATGCGCCAGGCCTGCCGGTTACTGCTGGAAGAAACCCACAACCTGGCCGAGGGCGCCGGTGCGGCCACCACGGCAGCCGCTCTCAAACTCCGCGACCAGTTGCAAGGTCAGCGCGTGGTGGGCCTGTTTTCCGGCGGTAACCTCGATCTCCGCGAACTGCCGAAGATCCTTTCCGCCTGACCCGACAAGCCGCCGCGAGCCACATCCAGTGGCCCATCCCAAATGGCCGCCGGACCAATGGCTGGCATCCACGCCGCCGGTTACGGTTCGACGTTATCGGTAATGACCGATTGCAGCAGTTTGTCGTGCTGGCTTTCCACTTCGGTCAGCACGTTGCCCGTGAACGTTACCCGCTGATTCTCGCCTTGCACGGCCACGGCCGGGGTATCCAGCCCGCTGAACACGTTCCCCGAGATGGCAATATCGCGGGTGCCGGCCAGCAGGATCCCTGCGGCGGCCTGGTCGTTGGCGGTGCGGCGTTCCTTGGCTTCGCCGATGTAGCTGTCGGAGAAGTTGTTGGCCGAGATGGTGATGCGGCCGCTGTTTTCGCCAACTTTTACCGCGGCCTCGCGCACGATGGTGAACGTATTGGCACTGACCGCGCAGCCGTGGGCGTCGCGCAAATCGACGCCGCCCGCAAAGTTATGCGCGATGACGTTAGCGCTGATCGTGGTGCCGTAACAATCGCGGTCGAGGATCACGGCGATGCCCTGGCATTCCTCGATCATGTTGCCGGAAAGCACCGAACCGTAAGTGTTCTCGATCACCACGCCGTGGCGGAGGTGGTCATCGAGATTGTTGCCATTCATGCAGAGGTTGAAGCCGTCGAGGCAGCGGACGGCGTCGAGGTTTTCTTCAAAATGGTTGCCGTTCACCACGATGTCGTGGCAACCCAGCAGTTCCAGGCCCGACTGCTTGTTGTAGGTAATCAGGCAATCGTTAATGCGAGGGTCTTCGTAGCAGTAATCGAGCAGGATGCCGTGGCCGCCGTGGTAGCTTACGGTAATGCCCTGCAGGAAAATCTCGTTGATCCGGTTGGCGTGGATGCCGTGGCCGCTCTTTTCGTTACCGGTGAGGCGCAAGTTGCCGATCTGAATCCGCCACAGCCTCGCCCGGCTGTTGTTCTCCACGTCGGGATGCCCGATCTTGATGGCCGGTTGGCCCTGCTCGTTAACATTGACAATGTGCGTGGCACCGCCGGCGCCTTCGATACGGACATCGTCCTTGGCAATCACCAGCGGCTGGTCGATCTCAAACCGGCCGGGCGGAATACGGACCAGGCCGCCGCCCTCAGGCACGGCATCGATAGCGGCCTGCAGCGAGGGATACTGCCGGGCGTGAATCTCGATCATGGCTCCAGGCAGCGCCGCCTTGGCATCGCTGGCCGCAGGCTGCCCAGCCGCTCCCGGCTGGGCGCCGGCCGTGCCCGGCAGCATGGACCAGGCGGCATAGACGGATGCAGCGGCGATGAGCACACACAGAGAAGTCAACGAAGCTCGCATGGCTTGTCCTCACTGGGTGGGGTATCGAGGAGGTTGCGCTGTCCGATTTCCGCGGCGCGCACGGCACGGCCAAGTCGCGCAGAGCCGCTGCCATGCGACCGATGAGGATGGCAGCGGCCGAAATCCTCAGGCAGGGAAAGCGCGATCCGCCGGGTCAGGGTAAGCACCCGAAGAGCCTGAAACAAGCGTTCCATCCGATGGCGATGTTGGAACACAATAGAAATGTCCCGTAGTAACCGGTGGGTTAACGAGGTTTGGGCTTGGCCTGCGGAGCGGAGGCGAGCTTCACGCCGCGATCAGAACAAAACGCGCGGCTTCCGCAGCCAACCGCTTCGCTACTGGCAGTCTCGCCCCGGTGGCAACCGTCGATTATGCTGGAGGGGGTATCGTCAACGCGCTGAGCCGCCGGCGCCCTGGAGTTCAATCACCCGGCGAACGATCGGGCAGATCTGAAACTCGCCGGACGTTGCGCCATCACAGGCGATCGGCAATGCCGATTGCCAACGGCTTTCCCCCCGACCGATCCCCCGCCGCCGCAGTGGTGCTTGCCTTCATGCCTGATAAACTTTCGATCGTCGTTCCCGTCTTCGATGAAGAGGCGAGTCTGCCGACGCTGTACGAGGAGATTGCGGCGGTCGTCCTTCAGCACGGCTACGACATGGAATTGATCTTTGTCGACGACGGCTCGCGCGATGGCTCATGGCAGGCCATTGAGCGGTTGGCCGCAGCCGATGCCCGCGTGCGCGGCATCCGGTTCCGCCGCAACTTCGGCAAGGCGGCCGCCTTGAGCGCGGGGTTCGACGCGGCCAAAGGCGATGTGGTGATCACGCTCGATGCCGACCTCCAGGACGATCCCCGCGAGATCCCACGTTTCTTGGCTGAGCTGGAAGACCATCTCGACGTGGTCAGCGGCTGGAAAAAAGTGCGGCACGACCCCTGGCACAAGGTGTTGCCTAGCCGCGTCTTCAACGCCCTGGTCAGCCGGCTGACCGGCGTTCGGCTGCACGATCATAACTGCGGGATGAAGTGTTATCGGCACGAGGTGCTGGGCGAGATTCGGCTGTACGGCGAACTGCACCGCTTTGTGCCGGTGCTGGCCCATGCCCGGGGCTTCCGCGTGGGCGAGATCGCGATTGCCCATCGCCCCCGGCAGTTCGGCCATTCCAAGTACGGCTTCAAGCGGTTCATGAAGGGGTTCCTCGACCTGCTCACGGTGAAATTTCTCACCGGCTACGGGCAGCGTCCGCAGCACCTGCTGGGAACGATCGGGCTGCTGTGCTTCCTGGCCGGGGCGCTGTGCCTGACCTTTCTGACCGGCCTGTGGGTTGTATCGCGGGTGTGGGAGCAGCAGTTTGGTCCGCCGGTGGACCTGCACCAGCGGGCGTTGTTCTTCTACTCGCTGGGCGGAATGCTGCTGGGCGGCCAATTGATGTCGGTAGGTTTCCTGGCCGAACTGATCACGGCTTATACGGGCCGCGATACCGACACGTACTCCATCGCCGAAGAAACCCCGCCCCACACCGATACCGGGATTCCCCATGAGCGATCGGCCTGAACACGGCGAGCCAGGGAGCGGCGCTACGGAAGGCGGCCAGCCACGGCAGCGACCGCAGGAGGCCCAGCCGGCTGAAGACATGACCGCCCCGCCAACCCCGCCAGGCGAGATGCTCGACGCCGCCGGGGCAGCGCGCCTGCGCTGGATGTGCTACTGGCTGCTGATCGCCGTGGCCGCTGGTGGGATGACCGGTCGCATTATGGCGGTCGATGCCGTCGATCAATACGCACTGGAAAATTACCGGGTCCGGCAGCATCTCACGGCCAAGCGCGAAGCGCTCGAAGCCGAAGGCATCGAAGGCGAAGAACTCCAGCGGCGATTGAATACAGAAGCGCGGCGGGCAGCCCAGCGGTTCCGCACCCGGCGGCCCTTTCTGAGCGGCAACGACCGCAGCCGGCTGGCGACGGTGCGTTCGCTGGTGGAATACGGCACCTACGAGATTGACCAGGTTGTCGATCAACGCGGTTGGGACACGATCGACATGGTGATGCACCGCAATCGCGACGGCGAAATGCGGCGTTACTCGAGCAAGCCGCCGCTGCTGGCAACCCTCATTGCCGGCGAATACTGGGTGATCCATAAACTGACCGGCGCCACGCTCGGCGACCGGCCCTACGATATTGGCCGGTTCCTGCTGTTTACCGTCAACGTGTTGCCGCTGGTCCTGGCCTTCTACCTGCTCGCCCAAATCGTGGAGCGGCTAGGCGCCAGCCATTGGGGACGGATGTTCGCCATGGCGGTGTTCACGCTGGGAACATTCCTCAATACGTTTGCGGTGGTCATCAATAACCACCTGCCGGGCGCCGTGAGCATCACGATTGCCCTGTATGCCGCTGTGCGCATCTGGTGGGATGGCGAGCGCAGGCTGCGGTACTTTGCCTTGGCTGGGTTCTTTGCGGCCTTTGCGGCCACCTGCGAACTGCCTGCGCTCTCGTTCTTTGGGCTGTTGGGGTTGGCCCTGCTGTTCACCGCGCCTCGGCAAACGCTGATTGCCGGGGTGCCGGGGGCGGCCGTGGTCGCGGCGGCATTTTTCGGAACCAACTACATCGCGCACGATAGCTGGCGGCCGCCCTACATGCACCGCTCCAAGACCGATCCCGAGGACAATTGGTACGACTACACCTACGTCGATAGCCATGGCCGCTACCGCGAGAGCTACTGGCGCGAAGGCAACAAAATAGGGCTGGACCGGGGCGAACCGTCCATCGCCAAATATGCCTGGAATCTCACCTTCGGCCATCACGGTATTTTCTCGCTCACACCGGTCTGGCTGCTCACCGCGGCCGGCCTGGTCCTGGGATGGATGAACCGCGGTGATCCCAAGCTGCGGGGCCTGATGGCTTTCATTGCCACCCTCAGCGTGATCTGCCTGTTGTTCTATATCTTCCGGCCGCTGGAAGACCGCAACTACGGCGGAATGACGTCGGGCTTCCGCTGGATGTTCTGGTTTGCGCCGATGTGGGCCGTGGCGATGCTCCCGGCCGTGGATCGAATGCGCCGCAACTGGCAGTATGCGCTGGCCCTGCTGATGCTGGCGGCCTCGGTGCTCTCGGCTACCTATCCAACCTGGAATCCCTGGACGCACCCCTGGATTTACCATTACTGGGGATAAAACGTTGCCCAGGCACCTGCCACCGGGCAAAGATATTGATGGTTGCGCGGCCAATGTCCGGTCGTCGAACGACCGGCGCGGGAAGGCTTCCGTTTTCCAGCGCAATGGGTCGCATTTCACAGGGCTAGCACGAACGCGAGCGGAGTTTAGCTGCGCAGGTGTCAATAAAGCCTGGGTGAATGCCACCGCAAGACCAGGGGCATGCTGACAGAAAGGGACCCCTCCACATGACCACAGGCACCGTACGGCTGCACCGCGTGCTGCGCGCCCAACCGGAAAAGGTCTATCGCGCATTCATCAATGCGCAAGCCTTATCCAAGTGGCTGCCGCCCTATGGCTTCACATGCACGGTTCATCATTTGGAAGCCCAGGTCGGCGGCACATTCCAGATGTCGTTTACCAATTTCACATCGGGTCAATCGCATTCCTTCGGCGGGGAATACCTGGAACTGGTCCCGTTCGAGCGCATTCAATACAAGGAGAAGTTCGACGATCCCAACCTGCCCGGCGAGATGCAGACGACCGTCACCTTAAGCGCAGTCTTCTGCGGAACCGAATTGCACGTGGAACAGCAAGGGCTTCCCGAGGCGATCCCGGTCGCCGCATGTTACCTGGGCTGGCAAGAGTCGCTGGTGCAGTTGGCGAATCTCGTCGTACCGGAAATCCCCGATTGAAGCGGCCGGTTGTGCTTGCGGCGCAGACCAGCGCTGCCCGGGTTGCGCGGCACCCCGAGAGGCCACGCAACCAGCTGGGAAGTAGCGCGCGTGCCGTGCTTGGCAACCGGATGTACAAGGCATCGCCCGCTCACTAGCGCCCCCCAGGGGTGAGGGCGCTAGTGACGAGCCCTCTGGATGCCATCTCGTTTCACACCCCGCGGCCGCGTTGGACAATCGCTTCGTGCAGCGCGGCCAGCACGGCCACCGGGTTCGCGCCGCTCTGGTCGCACACGTATCGCAGCGATTTGCCGGCACACGAGGTGTCGATCCCAAACCGTCGAAAGACCGGTTCCGTTTCGGGATGATCGATCAGCCAGTCGGGGACGGCGGTATCGAGGTCACAGTGGGTTGGTTCCATCTATTCGGCTTCGCGAAACGATTTCCCGGTTTTCAGCCCAAACACAAACATCACCAGCGCCATCGCGCCCAGGAAGATGATGGTATCGCCGGGCACCCGCAGCCAGCGGAACGTCTGCATGATGTCGGTCTGCATGAACTCGGCGCTGCGGGCGTACCAGTAACCGTGCTCGACGGAAGCCCAAGTCTGCAGCAGGCCAACGGGCAGCAGGCTCAGGATGCACATCAAGAACAGGCCGATATTCAGCGACCAGAAGGAGAACTTGAGCAGCCCATCCTTCCACTCGCGGCCGGGCAGCAGTGCCCGGAGGCAGACCAGCATCAGGCCGATCCCCAGCATGCCATACACGCCAAACAGCGCGGCGTGCCCGTGCAGCGGCGTGGTATTGAGGCCCTGCATGTAATACAGGGCGATGGGCGGATTGATCATGAAGCCGAACAGCCCGGCCCCGATCATGTTCCAGAATGCCACCGAGATGAAGAAATAGATCGGCCACTTGTACTGCCGCACCCA